>CAYQNV010000112.1:0-118216 GCA_964418975.1 uncultured bacterium
GCTTCCTTGCCCTCCAGCTGCTCGGGCGACATGTACTGGAACGTGCCGACGATGGTGCCCTCGGCCGTGAGCGGCGCCGCCACCGTGGGCGAGTGGGCCAGGCTGGCGCGCGTGAGGCTGCTGCCGGAGGGGCCGTCCATGCCCGCCACGCGTGCGAGGCCGAAGTCCATGAGTTTCGCGCCAGCCTTCGTGAGCATCACGTTGCCGGGCTTCAAGTCGCGATGCACGATCCCGGCGCGATGCGCCCGGTCCAACGCGTCGGCGATCTGCGCGCCCAGCTTGAGCACCTCGCCCGAGGGCAACGCGCCCTTCGCCAACCTTGTGCTCAGGGTCTCGCCCTCGACCAGCTCCATCACCAGGTAGTCGGTGTCGCCCTCGCGTCCCACGTCGAACAGCGAGCAGATGTGCGCGTGGTTCAAGCTCGAGACCGTCTTTGCCTCGCGCTCGAACCGAGCGCGCACTTCCGGGTTCGCCGACAGGTGCTGCGGCAGCACTTTCACCGCCACGTCGCGCCCCAGCCGCGAGTCACGGGCGCGATACACCTCGCCCATGCCGCCCGCTCCCAGCGGCGCAACGATCTCGTAGGGGCCGAGCCGGGTGCCCGGTGGCAGTGCCATCGAAAGAATCTACCTCAAGCCCCGGGCACGTGCCGACCGTGGCGTGCCGGCCGGGCCGCTCCTCGCCCGCCGCCTACCGGGCCACGACCTCTTCGCGCGGCGCGTCCGGCGCCACGCTGTCGCGCGATTGTTCGTGCACGCGCAACACCACCAGCGTGCGATCGTCCTGCGCCTCGAGCCGGCCCAGGTGGCGCTCGATCTCCTTCAAGATGCTCATGGCGACGGCCTCGGGATTGAGCGCGGGCGGCAGTCCCGAGACGAACTCGACCAGCCGCTCCTCGGTATACAGCTCGCCATCCACGTTTGTGGCCTCGCTGATGCCATCCGTGTAGAACACGAGCAGGTCGCCGGCCGAGAGTTCCACCGAATCCTCCTGCAGCTCCACGTCCTCCATGATGCCGAGGATGGTGCCGCCCGTCTGAAGCCACTTGCGCTCGCCGTTCCGCCGCAACAACGCCGGCCAGTTATGGCCGGCGTTGCAGAACTTCATGCGCTGGCCGTCGGGCGAGACGCGGGCCAGGAAGAACGTGGCGAACTGGTGCACGGCCGTGCTCCGGTACACCAGCGCGTTGATGTTGCGCAGGATGTCCGCCGGTGACTCCACCGAGCGCGCCTGCGTGCGAAGCGCCGCCTGCAGCATGCTCGACAACAATGCCGCCGGCACGCCCTTGCCCGCCACGTCGGCGATGGCCACGAGGAACGAGCCGTCCGGCGCCGACACCACGTCGTAGTAGTCGCCGCCGACCTGGCGCGAGGGCAGGTTCACCGCGTGCACCTCGCAGCGCGGCAACGAGGGGAAGTCGCTCTTCAGGAACGTCTGCTGGATCTGATGCGCCAGGCTCAACTCCTCCTCGATGCGCGCCACGCGCACGCGGTCCCGCAGCAGCAGCGCGTTCTGGAGCGACACCCCCATCTGCGAGCCGAGGTTGTTCAACAGGCTCACGTCCTCGCTGGTGAACTCCGTGCCGGTGAGCTTCTCTCCCAGCAGCACCAGTCCGAGCGTCTCGTTGCGCCAGCGGAGCGGCACCATGAGCTCCACGCCCAGCTTGCGCACGAGCAGCTCGCGGTCCACGCGCCGCAGACCGTCCACGGGGTCGGAGAGCCGGTAGCTGGGATCCTGCGTCGAGAGTCGCGGCATCATCTCCGCGACGCCGTCCAGGCACTCGCCCGACATGGCCTCGCCCGCGCCGGTGCGCACCACGGGTCCGTCGGCGGTGAGCGCCACGATATAGGACGAGCGCAACAGCAGCGCCTCCGTGAGCGTACGGACCGAACGGCTCAGCAGGTCCTCGAGGTCGATGGTGGTCTGGATCTCGCGCCCGAGCGCGCGCAGTACGTTGCGGTAGTCGCTCGGGTCGCGCAGGAACATGCGGTCCAGCGAGTCCTCCAGCTTGGCTACCGCCGGCTGGAACAACGTGAGCGCGATGATCAGGAACACCGGCTCCACGATGCGCGCGTCGATGCCGAACGCGGCGGCCACCGCCGTGTTCACGCGTTCGACCACGGTGAGGTAGAAGCCGATCAGTACGGCCGAAGCGAGCGCGTACAGGATGCCGCGCCGCGCGATGAGCTTGGTGTCGAGAAACTTGTGGCGCACCATCGCATAGGCGATCGCGCCCGAGCCCAGCGTGAGTGCGGCCGTGGTGAGCGCGGCCTGCATGCCGCGCTCGAGCGGGCGGCCGAGCAGCGTGGGGATGGTGGTGGCGAAGGCGTAGAGCACGAGGCAGCTCACCAGCCCCACGGTGATCGCGAACAACTGCTGGCGCACGCGTGGCACGCGCGTGCGGCGCAGGCTGCCCAGCAACAGCACCACGGCGGCGACGCCGAAGAACAGGTCCACCAGCGAGAACAACGACTGGTGCACCGACAGGAACAGCCTCCCCACCACGGTCGCGAGATCGGCGAGCGACTGCACGAACCCAGCGCTTCGCGCCGCCGTGTGCGAAGTGGGGATCAGCGACGTCGCCACGACCAGCACGAAGTGGAAAGCGTGCGGCGCATACACGAGCAGCACGAAGCTCGGGCTCTTCATGCCACCCGGCAGCGTGAACGGCCGCGCGAACGCGCGCTCCTCCGGGAACACGCTGGCCAGCAGGAACGCCGTGGGGAAGAACAGCTCCCACAGGTAGGCGACGTTCGACTGTAGTCCCGCGCCGCTCCCCTTGCCCGGCACGAGCAGCGTGAGGGCCGCCAACACCGCGCCCAACCCGCCGAAGAACAGCATCATGGACACGACGCGATTCAGGCGCTGGTGCGGGTTCTCGCGCAGGATGACGAAGCCGAGCAGGAAGACGAGCCCGCCCAGCACCAGGTTCACCGTCGCCAACAGGTGACTGCTGTCCGTCATCGGCCGCTCGCCCGCCTCCGTGGGTGACCCCGCAGATACGCCGGAGGCGGCATCCGAGATGCGTCGGCGCGAGGGACGGGCCTGCGACGATGGCCCGGAGGGACGAGTGTTGGCGCGCGGGCGTGCGCCGTCAAGCCTTGATGCAATCGCGGTTTAGGAGTCCTCGCGACAGCGTCACCGAAGCAGGGCCACACGCACCGTCGCGGCCCCCGTCCGAGTGGCCGCGCGAACGAGGTAGATCCCCGGCGGAACGGCCCCGCCGGCGTCGGACCGGCCGTCCCAGCCCAGCGTGAGCCGCCCGGCTGCGTTCCGCCCCCTGGCCAGCGTGCGCACGCGGGCCCCGCGCACGTCGAACACCTGCACCTCCACGTCGCCGCTCTCGGGCAGGTCGAGCGCCAGGCGCACGTCGCCTCGTGCCGGGCTCGGGCCTGCCAGACGCAGCGCAAACCGCGACGGCACGGCGGGCGGCACCGGCACAGCCTCGAAGTCCACCTGGAACGGCGCCGAGAGCCACGTGCCGAGCACGGTGTCGCCGCGCCGTGCCATCACCTCGAGCATGCCGCTCGTGGTGGTGTCGGGCGGGATGAAATCGAGGCGCGGCACGTCGCCACCGCCGATCACGGTCCAGCGCACGCCGCCGTCGGCCGAGTACGCCACGGCGAAGTCGTCTGCCCCGCCCGCGGGAGGGATCCACTCGATACCGATGGCCTCGTGTCCACGGAATGTGCGCGGCGGCAGCGGCGAGCCGAACGGCGGCAGCGGCCCACCCACGATCTCGGGACCGGCCACGGACAGACTCGCGGGAGCTGCAAACCAACCGCCGCGTTCGTACTCTCCTGACAGCGTGACCGTCTGTCCCTCGCCCCAGGGCACTCGCCCCAGCACGTCCACCGCGCGCAACGCCACCGTGAGCCTTCCGTCCGGCCCGTGCGTGGGCTCGGTCACGGGGCGCACCGGCTGCCCGTTCAGTCGCAGGCTCGCCGTCAGCACTCCCGCCCCCGGCTCCGGGGGCGAGAGCAGAAACCTCACCCTGGGCGTGAGCGAGACCGCGCCCACCGCGCCCGGGTGCGCTTGGGTGGCGTCCGTACGCAGGCCCACGTGCATCGCGCATGGGATCGCCAGCAGCGGCTGGTCCACGTCCGTGCTGGCGATGCGCACCTCGCCGGCGTAGTCGCCGTCTCGGTAGTCGCGCCCGTCGAACGTCACGCGCAGCGTGTCGGCTCCGCCGGGTGGTGTGCGGCCACTCGTGCGATCGAGCTGCAACCAGTCGTCCTGGAAGGTGAGTCGCACGCGCAGCGTGGGATGGGCGTAGAGCATGTTGTAGGCCACGCGGAGCCCCACCGCGCCCACCTCGTCCTGGATGCCGATGGTGGCGGCCTGGGTGAGCGCGCCGAGCGCCAGATATTGGTACTCGATCATGCCGCTCGGCCACAACAACACCTGGAACGTGTAGGGGCCGGCGCCCGAGAAGTGCACGGCGTCCTTCCACTCCACGATGAACTTGCTGCCATCGTGGTGCGCGAACACGCGCCCGGCGCCGCGCACGGCACGCAGGTCCAAGTCGGTCCAGAACGGCGCCACCAGCGCGCGCGGCACGCCCACGGCCGAGTTCGGCAGGTCGGTGTTCACGAGCGAGCTGTCGCGATCCACGAACGACAGGAACCCGTTCGTGCACACGTGCACCTGAGTGTAGCTGCGACCATAGAAAGTGAATGGGAACGGCAGCGCCAGCGTGGTGGTGGAGTCGTCGGCGCTGCCGAAGAGCCGCGTGCCCACTCCGGAGATCTCCTGCCAGGCGAACGCCGGGCCGCCGGCGGCGTCAGAGTCCACCCAGCGATACCCGAACGCGTCGGGGCCGCCGTCTCCCAGCGCGCCCATGCCCGGACCCATACTGCCTTTCACCTGCGGCACGACGTCCGTGGCGACGCCCGCCGGAGCGACCCCGCCCGGCCCGCTGCCGACGAGCCCCTGGTACGCGGTGGCCGACCAGTCGAGTGGGGCACCGCCGGAGTTCCGGAACACCAGCAACCGCTCCTGCCTTGCCGCTTCGGAGTGCAGCCGGGGTGCCGTCGCCGCCCCGAGCTGGGTTTGCACGGCCTCGATCTCGGGCGCGGCACTCCCTACGCCGTGCAGGGCGAGCATGGCGACCGGCCGCTCGGGGTCATTGCTCGCGAGCGAGAGTGTGCCCGAGTGGTCGACCGTCGCCACCGGCGAGAACACCACCGCGAGCGACCGGGCCTCGCCTGGCAGCAGCGTGAACCCCTCGCCTGGCACCTGGAACGCAGCGTGGTCGCTGGTCACGCTCGTCACGACCAGCGGGTCCACACCGTCGTTGGCGGTCGTTAGGAACAGCGTGTCGCGTGCGCCGGTCAACTGCGAGCCGAACTCGAGCGCCGCGGGCGAGAGCACCAGGTGGGGCGCGCCGCTCACGTCCAGCGTCACGGTCACGCTGGTGTCGGCGGCGGCCGGGTCGTTGCTGAGGAAGCGCGCCTGCCCGTGATAGCTACCCGTGGCGAGGCCCGCGGCATCGAGCCGCAGTTGCACGCTCTGGCGCGCGCCCGGCGCCAGGAAGCCCGCCGCGGGCTCCACCGCCAGCCACTGGCGCAATGGCACGATGCGCACCGCCAGGCTGTCGCGCACGTACACCTGATTGAACGCCACCATCAATCCCACGGTGCGCGAGCTGTCCTGGATGCCGAGCGTGGCACTGGTGACGTTGCCGGACAGGGTCCGGTACTGGAAGCGGATCTCGCCCGAAGGATAGAGGATGCACTGGAAAGTCATCACCGACTGCACGTCGTTGAAACGCGGCACCGCTTCCCAGCTGATCACGCAACGCGTGCCGTCGTAGCGCAGGTAGGCGTGCTCCACCCCCGCGCCGAAGTGCAGGTCGTCCCAGAAGGGCGCGATCATGTTGCGCGGGCCGCCGTTCGAGGGCAGACGGCCGTTCACGAACGCCGGGCCCTCGGAGCCGAACTGCAGGTAGCCGTTCGTGCACACGCGCACCTGCGTGAAGCGGCGACCGTAGTAGGGAAAGCTGAATCCCAACGCGACCGGGGCCGACACCGCCTCATCGCCGGTCAGGACCACGGCATGCTCCGGGGCCGCGATGTCCACCCACTGGAATGCGGGGCCACCCGGCTCGGCGGAATCGGCCCAGCGATAGCCGAACGCATCGGGTCCGCCGGAACCGCTCGTCGCCGGTTCGCGCGGTGCGCCGTCCGTGCCCTTCTCGCCTGCTTCGGCGGGCCACACCTGTTGCGCGGCTCCGAACTCGAGCACCGGCGCGGGGCTCGTCCACTCGAGCCTGCCCGGCGAGTCATTCGAGATCTCCACGTTGCGAAGCACCACGCCCCCCGTGCTCGCCGCCGCGACCACCGCCGTCGGCGATAGCGCCAGCGTGGGCGGGCCGAGCGTGACTGCGCTCGCCACATTGGAGAGCGGGCCGGCGTTGCCGAACTCGTCGCGAACGAGTAACGCGAGCCAATAGCTACTGCCGGTCACGAGCCCGCGCACGCGCCAGGTCTCGGGCAGGCCCGACGCCGAGGGCGGCGGAGCCGGCACGAGCGCCGCGCTGGCGAAGTTCTCGGCCGTGATCGGTTCGGCTGCCACACGCAGCTCGTAGCGTGATGCCGTCCCGTCGCTGCTGTCGTCACCCGATGCAGTCCACGTGAGATCCAGGGAGTTGGAGCCGGGTGCCGCGACGGCCAGGTCCGTCACACGGCCGGGCGGCAAGCTGTCGGGGTCCGACGCCGACAGCCGCACATTCAGCCGCCCGCCCGAGACACAGCGCCCCACGAGCCCCGGGCGCGGGTCGGCGAAACGCAGCAGGCGCGACTTCACCTCGGCCGCGGGCATGGCCGGGAAGCGGCCCATCAGGAACGCGGCCGCGCCGGTCACGTGCGGGGTGGCCATGCTCGTGCCCGAGAGCACGCGGTAGGACGCCCCCGTGAACGTGGACAGTACGTCCAAGCCGGGGGCGGCCAGGTCCACGGTCGTCGCACCGTAGTTGGAGAACGGCGCCAGCTGGTCGGCGTGATCGGTGGCCGCCACCGACACGATGCAATCGGCCGCGAGCGCACTCGGGTACTGCGGGCTCACGTCGGTGTCGGAGCGCGCGTTGCCCGCGGCGGCCACAAATAGCTGTCCCGCCGCTCCCGCCGCATTGACCGCGTCCTCGAGCGCTCGCGAATAAAGCGCGCCGCTCCACGAGTTGTTCGTGAGTCGCACACCGAGGCGCGTGGCGTACTCCAACGCCTCGACCGCGGCCGAAGTGGGCCCGCTTCCCGAGGAGCCGAGAAACTTGAGCACGACGATGCGCGCGCGCCACACCACGCCCGTCACGCCGATGCCGTTGTTCCCCACCGCGGCGATGGTGCCGGCGGTGTGCGTGCCGTGGCCGTTGTCGTCACGCGGGTCGCCGTCGTGGTTCAGGAAGTCATAGCCGTGGATGTCGTCGACATAGCCATTGCCCTCGTCGTCCAGGCCATTGCCCGGAATCTCCCCCGGGTTGGTCCAGATGTTGGCCGCGAGGTCGGGATGGTCGTACTGAGTTCCCGTGTCGAGGTTGCCGATCAACAGCTCGGCGTCGCCCGTGAAGCGATCCCACGCGAACTCGGCGCCGATGTCCGCGCCGGCGATGCCGCCCGTCTGCCCGGCGTTGTGCAGGCCCCAGAGCTCCGGATAGCGCGGGTCGTCGGGCGCGCGGTCGATGCTCCACAGGTAGTTGGGCTCCGCGTACTCCACGCGCGAGTCGAGCGCCAGTCGGGCGACCGCCTCTTCCACGCCGACGCCGTCGACTCGGAGACGTTCGATGCCGGTGAGCGCGTAGTTGGCGAGTCGCTTAGCCCCGAGCGGCTGTAGCGCTTCGAGGCGCGCCGCAGCCCTGGCGTGGGGTTTCCAGCGCACGAGCAGCTCGCCGGGCACGAACTCCTGGGCCCCCGCGGCGGAGCAGAGCAACGACGCGAGCGCGGCTCCCGCGAGCATGCGACGGATGGATGTGAGCATTGTTCCTGCTGAGTGGGCCCGGTCAAGATAGCATAGCCCCTTCCGCGGCTGCATCGCGAGCCCGCCTGGTTACCGTCGGGTCACCGGCGGCGGGCGGGGCGCCGGGCGGCGGACTTCTGGTAGCGCGCCATGACGCGTGTCGTGATGCCGCCGCGCACGTTGAAGAGCCCGATCACTTTGAGTTCGCGCGGCTTCATCGACCGCACCAGGTCGTCGAGGATCTGGTTCGTGACCTGCTCGAAGAAGTGCCCCTCGTTCCGGAACGACCACAGGTAGAGCTTGAGTGACTTCAACTCCACGCACAGCCGGTCAGGCACGTAGCGCACGATGATGGTGCCGAAGTCGGGCTGGCCGGTGACCGGACACAGGGCCGTGTACTCCGGGCATTCGTGCCGGACCCAGTAGTCGCGGCCGGGTGCCGGGTTCTTGAACGTGACGAGCTCGCGAGTCGGCTTCGAAGGCATGACGGCGCTCCGGGTGTCGGGCGGACCAGTGTGTGACCGGCGGGAAGCAGGGTCAACTTCGCGCGGTCGCTGAACTCGCTGCGATCGCGCCCGCTTGGTTGGTGTCGCCGCGACGCGGCGTGCTACCGTTCGCGGCCTCATGAAGCGCGTGTTCCTCGAGACCTACGGCTGCCAGATGAACGTGGCCGACTCCGAACTCATGGCCGGCGTGCTGGAGCGCGCGGGCATGGAGTTGGTGGCGCGCGCCGAGGATGCCGACGCGGTGATCTTGAACACCTGCGCCATCCGCGAGCACGCCGAGTTGCGCGTGCTGGGTCGCCTGGGCGAGTTCGCGCACTTGAAGTTGAAGAACCCCGACCTGATCGTGGGCGTGGCCGGCTGCATGGCGCAACACCTGCGCAAGCGCCTGCTCGACCAGAAACGCGTGCTGGACCTGGTGGTGGGCCCGGACGGCTACCGCAACCTGCCCGACCTGCTGCGCCGCGCGGCGCATGCGCCCACGGCCGAGGTCCGGCTGGACCGCGACGAGACCTATGGTGACCTCGAGCCCAAGCGCAACCCGGGGGTGCGCGCGTGGGTCACCGTGCAGCGTGGCTGCGACAAGTTCTGCGCTTATTGCGTGGTCCCCTACACGCGCGGCCGCGAGCGCAGCCTGCCCATGGCCGAACTCCTGCGGCAGGTCGAGCACGCCGTGGCGCAGGGCTTTCGCGAGGTTGTCTTCCTGGGCCAGACGGTCAACTCGTACCACGACGGCACGCACGACTTCGCCGAGCTGTTGCGCGCCACCGACGCGGTGCCGGGCGTGCTGCGCATTCGCTACACGTCACCGCACCCGAGCGACATGAGCGAGCGCATGATCAGCGCCCAGGCCGAGTGCGAGAAGGTCATGCCGCACGTGCACCTGCCGCTCCAGAGCGGCTCGGACCGCGTGCTCGCCGCCATGCGGCGGAGTTACACGCTCGAACACTACCAACGCGTGCTGGATCGCATTCGCGAGCGGCTCCCGGGCGCGGCGGTGAGCACCGACATCATCGTGGGCTTCCCCGGCGAGACCGAGCAGGACTTTGCGGCGACCCAGGCCTTCATGGCGCGTGCGCGCTTCGACAGCGCGTTCCTGTTCAAGTACTCGGCTCGCCCGGACACGCGGGCCTACAAGATGTCCGAGACGGTGGACGAGGCCGAGAAGGGGCGGCGCCTGCAGCTGCTGATCGACCAGCAGCACCAGATCTCGGGCGAGATCATGGACGGCTGGCTCGGGCGCGAGGTCGAGGTGCTGGTGGACGGGCCGTCCTCGCGCGGCAAGGCCGACCTGCCGCCACAGCTCCACGGCAAGAGCCGCGAGTTCAAGACCGTGGTGTGGGCCGACGACGGCGCCACGCCCGGCACGCTCCGCCGCGTACGCATCGTAGCGGCCACGCCGGTGACGTTACTCGGCGAATCGCTCCACGTGCCGCGCGAGGAACCGCTGGTGACTCTGGGCGCATGAGCCTCGCCGCGGCGGTTACCGCCCCGCGTCCTCGCGCAACGCATTCCAGGCCTCGAGCCCCGCGCCGATAACGCCGGCCTGCTCGCCGAGTGCCGCGGGCACCAAGCGCAGGTGCCTCCGGTGCGACGCGAGCGTGTAGCGCGCAAGACTCGCCTCGAGCGGCACGAACAGCCTCTCGCCCGCCTGCGCCACCCCGCCCCCCACCACAATGACGTTGGGGTTCAGGAGCTGCGTGGCGGCCCCGAGCATGCGCGCCAGATGGTCCACCATGCGGGCGATGACCGCTTCCGCGCGCGGATCACTGGACTCGAACACCTCGCGTGCGTTGGTCACGGCGAGCCCCGCCTCGTTCGCGCGCGCCACGAGGCCCGACCCGCTCGCCATGGGCTCGGCGCAGCCCACGACGCCGCAGCTGCATGCCGGTCCCGTGCTGCCGAGCGGCATGTGGCCGATCTCCCCGCCGCCGCCGTGGGCCCCCTTCAACACTCGACCTTCCACCACGATGCCGCAGCCCACGCCCGTGCCCACCGTGACGGTGAGCGACACGCGTGCCCCGTGCGCCGCTCCCACCGTGTGCTCGGCGAGTGCGGCGCAATTCGCGTCGTTGTCGAGGACGACGCGCCGGCCGAGCACCTGCTCGAGCCGGGC
Organism: uncultured bacterium; assembly: GCA_964418975.1. Taxonomy (GTDB): domain Bacteria; phylum Eisenbacteria; class RBG-16-71-46; order RBG-16-71-46; family RBG-16-71-46; genus JAIOPA01. Next base: position 10,570 of record CAYQNV010000112.1, read on the forward strand.
GCGCAGGGGGAACTCGGGCGAGAGCGACAGGTGCGGCGTGCGATCCTGGATCACGCCAGTGCCGGGCTCGATCACGCCGGGCGAGCCGAAGCCTGCGAGCCGCGAGCTGCTGTCTCCGTCCGCGGCCTCGGCCGCCGCGGAGATCGCCGCGAACAGCGCGGCTTCGCCCTCCGCGGCCCGCGAGGGCAGGCGTGAGAACGCCTGCACCGCGCCGTTCGACGCGATGCGCGCCACCTTGAGATCGGTGCCGCCCAGGTCGAAGGCGAGTAGCGTGGATTCGGACATATCGACACGCTAGCGGGTAGAGTTCGCCGCTGGCAAGGTCGCGCCGTTCGGAGGCGTGCAGCGCCCCGCCGGTGATACGCTGCGCCGCCATGCGATGCTCGCCCCTGAGGACACTGCTCGCGCTGACGATGCTGGCGCTGCCGCATTCGCTCGCGAGCTCGCCCGCCGAGTCCGACGTGCAGTCCGTCGGCCTGCGCGCCGAGGCGAGCGTGGTGACCGACCGCTGGGGGATCCCCCACATCCGCGCAGAGAGCATGAACGACCTCTACCACGCGTGGGGCTGGGTGGCGGCGCGCGACCGGCTGTGGCAGATGACTTACACACGCGCCGCGGGCGATGGACACACCCACCGCTGGCTCGGGAACGAAGCGCTGCGCGTGGACGGCGGCTCGCAACTCTTCCGATTGCGGGAGCGCGCAAACGCGATATGGGCGCGCGGCAAGCGCACGCCGCACGTACGAGCGGCACTCGAGCACTACTGCGCGGGCGTCAACTCTTACCTGGCGGAATGCCGGCGGGGTGCGCGGCCGTGGCCGCCCGAGCTGGTCCGCCTGCGCGAGCGGCCGCGCGACTGGGCGCCCGAGGACTGCGTGCTCGTGTTGCTGGGATTCGGCATCACGCTCGACCTGGACCTGCCTGAGTTCGCGGAGGCCCGCACCGTCGCGGACAGCGGGGCCGCGTGGCTGCGGCACCGCCGCCGTCACGAGGACCGGTGGATCTACGACAGCATCCCGGACAGCGCCGCGCGTCGGCTGTGGGCCGGCGTGAAACGCGTCTCGCCCTCGCCCGCGGAATCGCCCGCTGGAAGCGTCACCCAAGCACGGGTTCCCCACTCGTCGCACGCGCTCGCCGCCATCGCGCACACGCTCAAGGCGTTCCCGCCTCGCGACGCCGACGGCGCGGACCGCGCCAGCAACGCCTTCGTGGTGGGAGGAGCGCGTTCTGCGAGCGGCAAGCCGATCCTGGCCAATGACCCCCACTTGGGGCTCACCACGCCCGGCCCGTTCCACGTGGTGCATGTGTCGATTCCGGGCGTGATGGACGCCGTGGGCGGCAGCGTGGCTGGGTTGCCGATCATCGCGACCGGCCGCAACACGCGCGTGGCCTGGGGCGTCACTGCGCTGTCCGCCGACGTGGTGGACGTGTACGTCGACACGCTCTCTGCCGACGGCAAGCGTGTGCGGCGTCACCTGCCCGACGGCCGCGCGGAGTGGGTGCCGGTCGTGAGCAAGTCCTACGACCTGCGCTATCGCGTCCTCGGTGTGGGACTGCCGGTGCCGTCGCTCTTGCAGGTGCGCCGATATACGCCGCACGGCCCCGTGCTGGTGTGGGACGCCAAGCGACGTCTCGCGCTGTCCGCCCGCTGGACCGCGTTGGAGGACGATCGAATCTCGCTCGACCGGCTGTTCGGGATCGAGCGCGCGACCAGCGCCCGCGAGGTGATGGACTGCTTCGCCACGCTGGTCACGCCGTGCTTTAACGTGGTGGTGGCCGACGTGGATGGCGATGCTTTCTACCGGAGCGTCGGGCTACTCCCGGTGCGCGCGAACGCATCGAGGCCCGGCCCGCTACCGTCGGACGGCCGCCACGAGTGGACCGGGTTCGTACCTACCCAGCAGATGCCCCACTGGCGCGTGCCGCCGGAGGGATTCGTGGCGAACGGCAACAATCGCCCTGCGGGCGAGGCTTACCCCTACGCGTTGCCGCGCTTCGATTGGCCGCACGATCGCGCGCGGCGCATGGCGCAGCGGCTATCGGGCGATCGCCACATCACCCTGGAGGACGCGGCCAGCGTCCAGAACGACGTCTACTCGCTGGCGGCGGAGCGCAACGTGCGGGGCCTGCTCCAATGCGCCGACTCGCTCTACGCGAGCCTGCCCTCGCGCTCGCGGGCCGCGCTCGACACGCTGCGCGCGTGGGACCTGTACGCGCGCCGGTCCCGCGTGGCGCCCACGCTCTACCGCGCGTGGTTCGCGGCGTTCCAGCGCCGCTCGCGACTCGAAGGCGTACCCGGACTGGCACTCGCCTCGCTCACCGAGGGCGCGCCCGAGCTCTTGGAAACGCCCGCGGTGGCCGCGTGCTCGGCACTGGCCATGGCGCTCGACACGTTGAGCGCGCGCTTGGGGCCCGACCTCTCGCGGTGGACTTACGGTCGTGCGCACCAGGCGCGATTCCGCCACGCGCTCTCCGGGCTCGACCCCCGCGCGCGCTGGGAGCCACCGCTCACGCCGCAGGACGGCGACAATGCCTCGCCGAGCGTGGGCCCGTCGCGACTGCCGTGGAGCATCGAGGTGGTGCACGGCTCGGTGTTCCGCCACGTCGTGGACCTGTCCCAGCCGCGGGTGTCCTACGCCGTGGTACCGCCGTGGAACAGCTCTGCATTCAGCGCCAGCGGCGAGCGCGACCAGCTCGCGCGCTGGGCGAATCACGGCTACGTGCCGCTGCACATGGACTGGGAACGGATCGACGCGATCGCGTTCGAGCGCGTGCGGCTCGTGCCCTGACGGTCGTTCCCGGTCGGGTGCGCGATTCGTACGACTCGAGCGACGTTCGCCACGCTTCGGACATGGAAATCCCGAGTATCGTTTTACTAGCGTACCGTGCTGGCCTAAGCTCGACGCATGGTGCGTTGGGGTCGCGTCGCATTCCTGCTGGGATTCGCGATCACGGTCGCGTCGGCGGCTCGGGCGCAGTCGGTGCCGGCTGGCTTCGCCCGTGAGACGCTCGTTTCCACCCTCGACTGGCCGATCGCGTTCGATTTCCTTCCGGGTGATCGCGCGCTGTTCGCGGAGCAGTTCACCGCGAGGGTGCGACTCGTGGGGCCCGACCACAGCGTCCAGCCCACGCCCGTGATCACGCTGGCCGGCGTCGAGGTGGGTGGCGAACGTGGCTTGCTGGGCCTCGCCGTTGATCCGGCTTTCCCCGCGCGGCCCTATCTCTACCTCTTCTACACCGTGAGTTCCCCGAACCGGATCCGCATCGCGCGCTTCACGCTCACGGGCGACCTGGACGGCACGGGCGGCACCGACCTCACTGCCGATCCCGACTCGCGCCACGACATCATCGACAACGCCCCGGACCTCAACGACATCCACAACGGTGGCACGGTTCGGTTCGGGCTCGATGGGCTGCTCTATGCGAGCCTCGGCGACGACGGCATCCACTGCCAGGCATATGCCCAGTGGGACCTCCGCGGAAAGCTCCTGCGCTTGCGGGTGGACAGTCTGCCGCCGGGGCCGGGTAGCGCGTTTCGCGCCCAGATCGCCCCGCCCGACAACCCTTTCGCCGACTCCCCCGACTCGAACCGGCGGCTGTTCGCCGCGTACGGCCTGCGGAACCCGTTCCGGTTCCAGGTGGACCCAGTGCTAGGCACGCTCGTCATCGGTGATGTGGGCCCGCTCGTCCGGGAGGAGCTCGACCTGTTCCAACCTCCGACCGTGTTCCCGGAGGGCACGCACGCTCCCGCGGGTGCCGGAACGCTGGGCGGCAACTACGGCTGGCCCTGGTACGAGGGCACGCTGCCGAATTCGATTGGGGCGAGCTGCGGTGCGGAACCGGCCGGGCTCATCGCGCCCGTCTTCGATTACGACCGCACGCCCCAGGGTGCGGCCTCGATCATCGCGGCGGGCTTTTACCGCCCGCGACCGGGTGGCGGGAACAATTGGCCGGCCGATCACGACGGCGACCTGTTCACGAACGACTACTACAGCGGCAACCTGTGGCGGCTCGAGGAGGTGGGCGGCGTGTGGGTCCTCGCGCCGCCGCTCATGGGACAGCCCTCGCCGACGGCCTGGGGACAGGGCTTCCGCCAAGTGACCGATTGGCGCGTCGCAGCCGACGGCTCGTTCTGGTATTGCCGGCAGGCGGAGAGTTACCAGGACGGAACCGGTTCCATCGGCCGCATCCGCGGACTGGGAGAGGTGAGCGTCGCCAGCGGAGGACGGCCCTCCCTGCGGCTCGTCCGCACGCCCGCCGTGGGCAGGGCCGAGCTTCGCGTCGTGGCCGAGCCGGCGCTGCGGGTCAGCATCGTGGACCTCGCCGGCCGCCGGCTGCGCACGCTGTGGGACGGCGCGACGCCACCCGCGGCGAGAGGCAGCGAGTTCCCGCTCGTCTGGGACGGCCGTACCGACCGCGGCGATCGCGCTCATCCGGGCATGTACGTGGCGCTCGTGGAGAGCGCGACCACGCGCGCCTCGCTGCGCATCCCGTTCCTGCGCTAGCGCCCGAATGAGCGAGCACGAGGGCGAGCTCGTGCATCACGATCAGGTGTCGCCCGCGACGGTGCGCGTCCTCGGGCACGGGCGACGGGACCGAGCCCGCCGCGCGCTGCTGGCGCTGGCTGGCTGTTGGGGCGCTGCAATCGGCGCGGTGTTCCTGCCCCTCCTGCACTTCATCCTCGTTCCCGCCCTGGTGCTGGCGGGGCCGCTCATGGCGTGGTCGCGCATGCGCCAGCGACTCACGATCCTCGACGTGGAGGGCTCGTGCCCCGCGTGCGGCGTCCCGTTACGCGAGCCGCTCGGCGGCGATGTCGATTCGCGGCTGGAACTACGCTGCGAGGCCTGTCGTCGCGCGCTCACGGTGCGGCTGTCCGCGGAGCTTCTCGAGCGCTGAGCGGCCTGCGCTAGAAAGCCGCCAGCTCGCGGAGCGCCGCCACCAGCGTGGCCTTCTGCGGCAGGATCACGTCCTCGAGCTTGGGCGCGTAGGCGACGGGTGTATCCAGCGCGCCCACGCGGCGCACCGGCGCGTCCAGGTCCATAAAGCACTCGCTCGCCAACTTGGCCGCCACTTCGGCGCCGAAGCCACAGAACAACGTGTCCTCGTGCGCGATCAATACGCGGCCGGTCTTCTTGACCGAGCGCGCGATGGACTCGAAGTCCAGGGGCTGCATGGTGCGCAGGTCCAGCACCTCCACGTCGAGTCCCTCGTCGGCCAGCTCCTGGGCCGCGAGATAGCCGCGCTGAACGAGCGCACCATACGTGACGAGCGTCACGTCGGTGCCGGGTCGAACGACACGCGCCCGCCCGAACGGCACCGTGTAGTCCGGCCCCGGATAGGGCTCCTTGGCATAGGGCTGGCGATACAGGTGCTTGTGCTCGAGGAACAGCACGGGGTCGTCCGCACGCAGTGCGGTGCGCATGAGTCCCGCGGCGTCACTCGCGCAGCTCGGCAGCACCACGCGCAGGCCCGGGCAGTGGGCAAAGATGCTCTCGCCGCACTGGCTGTGATACGGCGCGCCGCCGCCCAGGTAGCCGCCATAGGCGGTGCGGATCACCACCGGGGCGCTCCAGGTGTTGTTGGAGCGGTAGCGCAGGTAACAGAGCTCGTCGCGGATCTGCATCATGGCCGGCCAGATGTAGTCGAAGAACTGGATCTCCACGACGGGCTTCCAGCCGAGCGTCGCCAGGCCGATGGCGCGGCCCACGATGTTCGCCTCGGCGAGCGGCGAGTTGTACACACGCTTGCCGCCGAACTGCTTCTGCAGGCCCCAGGTGACGCCGAACACGCCGCCCTTGCCCTTCAAGTCGTCGAGCATCTCCTCGTGCGAGGAGTCGGCCACGTCCTCGCCGAACATGATGATGCGCGGGTTGCGCTTCATCTCGTCGCGCATGGCGTAGTTGATGCTTTGTAGGATCGTCTCGCCCTGCGCGCCAGGCTCGGGCCGCGGCGTGGACGCGAAGCGGTCCGAGGCGGGGTCCACGTCAGGCGAGAACACGAACGCGGTGGCGGTGTGCACCGCGGGCTGGGGCGACGTCTGGGCCTCGTCCGAGGCGCTACGGATGCCCGCGAGCACGTCGGCGTGCAGCTTTTCGAGCTGCGCCTCGCTCAGCACGCCCTCCGTTACGAGGAAGCGCGCGAACGTGCGCAGGCAGTCCTGCTCGGCCTCGGTCGCACGCAGGCTCGCCGGCTTGTACCTGCTCTCGTCGTCCGACATGGAGTGCGAGTAGGGCCGGGTGACCTTGGCGCGCACGAACGCCGGTCCCTTGCGCGCGCGACACCACGCCACAGCTTCCTTCAACACTTTGTACGAGGCGATTGGATCGCTGCCGTCCACTTCCTCGATCCAGAACAGGTTCGGGAAGTTCTTGACCAACACGGCCACGTTGCCGCCCGCCGTCTGCACGTCCACGGGCACCGAGATGGCGTAGCCGTTGTCCTCGATCAGGAACAGCACCGGGAGCTTCAGGTTGCAGGCGGAGTTCAGCGCCTCCCAGAACTCGCCTTGGCTGGTGGTGCCGTCGCCGGCCGAGCAGTAGACGACCTCATCGCCCTTCACCTTGCCCCGGAGCTCGGCGTGCTCGTCCTCGAGGTCCTTGTACTTGACCAGCGCTTCGGCGGCGCCCACGGCCTGCAGGAACTGGGTGCCGGTGGGGCTCGACTGCGACACGATGTTGAGTGCGCGATGGCCCCAGTGGCTTGGCATCTGCCGGCCGCCCGAGTTGGGATCCTCGGCCGCCCCCACCGACGACAAGAGCATCTCCTTCACGGTCATGCCCAGCTGCAGGCACAGCGCGCGGTCGCGGTAGTAGGGATAGAAGTAGTCATAGCTGGGCTTCATGGCCCGCCCTGCCGCCGCCAGCACGGCCTCGTGGCCGGCGCCGGAGATCTGGAAGAACACCAGGTTCAGTTTCTTGAGGCGGATCTCCTCGTCGTCCGTCCGACGCGACGTGAACATGGTGCGGTAGAGCGCCACGAGGTCGTCGGGGCTCAGTCCGCCCCAGCGGGCGGTCGTGGCGGCGGCAGGCTTGACGGAGGCCATGGCAGGGGATCTCCCGGGCGGACGGGCAGGGTCGGTTTCGCTGCTAATCTACTGGACCGTGCGAGCGGGCGGCAACCGCGCTTCGCGATTCGGGTGCGAGGTCGCGTCTCACACGATCCGCTAGCGGCGCAGTCGCGCCAGGTTCGTGTCCAGCCAGCGCCGGTCCTCGGCATCGAGGACGCTGCGGTCCATGGCTTCGAGCAGCGCGCGGGCTCCGGCCGTGTCGCCCTGGCGCGCCAGCTCCATGGCGCGCTCGCCCTGCACGCGCATGTCCATGCGCCGAGCCATGCGACGGGCGTCCGCGCGGAACGCGTCGCGGCCCGAGGCTTCCGCCGCCCGTCGAAAGGCCGCGGCGGCCTCGGCGAAGCGTCGCGCGTTCGCGGAGGTCACGCCCGCGTTGTACTCGGCGATCGCACGGTTCTCGTGCAGCGTCTCGTCCTGTCGCTCGCGTGCCTGCGTGAACTGGGCCAGGTAGCGATCGGCCTCGCGCACGAGTTCGGGATCGTCGGCCACGCGGGAACGAGCCGCGCGCAGTCGAGCCTCGGCGCCCGCGGCATCGCCCGCGGCCACGCGCAGGTTCGCGGCGCGCACGTCACCGGCCAGCAGTGCGGTGCGCGCCGCACGCCGCAGTTCGGGGGCGACGCCGGACGCGAAGCGCCGCTCCGCGATCTGCGTCGCCTCCTCGTCGCGACCGGTGAGCGCCGCCAGGGCCAGCAGGTCGAGTTGCACGTCCGCGCGTCCCGGCAACGCTTCAGCCGCACGCGTGGCCAGCGTGTAGCCTGGTTCGGCATCGTCGTCGTGCCACACCACCCACGAGCGCGCGAGCAGCGCCACGAGTTCCGGGTCGGCGGGTTCCGCTGCGCGAGCGCGCTCGAGCGCGCCGCGCGCGAACAGGCCGATATCGCGCCGCTCGTCTTGTGCCTGGCGCCGGCTCACGTCGAGCAGAAGCTGCGAGGCGAGCAGCCGCACCGCGCTCGCCGAGACCACTTCCGGCGCAAGCGCGCGCTCGAACCACGTGCGGGCCTCGGCGCGTCGGCCGCGCTGGAGCTGCAGCCAACCCATGCCGGCGCAGGCGTCGGCATGCCGCGCGTCCAGGGCGAGTGCTTCGCCCAGGTGCGCTTCGGCTTCCTCGCGCTGCGGCGTCGGACGCGCGAGAAAGCCGATGCCGAGCGAGGCCAGCACGTCGGCGGGCGGAATGCGGTTGCGCACGCGCGGCGCGAGCGCAGCGCGGCTCGTCGTGGACTGGGCCCAGTCGCGTTCGAGGAAGCGCTGCCGCTCGAGCAGGGCGAACAGCCGGTCGCGGAGTGCCCCCTCATCGCCGAACTCCGCACGGAACGCCGCGGCGAACGGCTCGCCGTCGCGCGTGGCCACGAGCACGCGCTCGAGCCGGCCGGGATCCTCCCCGGGACCTGATAGCAGTAGGTGGGTGAGCGCCCAGGATTGGGCGTAAAACGTGCCGCGTCGGTCGCCTTCGTGATAGGCGGACGAGCCCTGCCCCATCGCGAACAGTTCCGCCAGCGGCATGAGGTCGTGGCCGGCGAGCCATTCGACGTGCGCCGGCACCGGTCCACCCGCGCGCGCACTCTCCCCCTCCACGCGAAACGTCGAGAAGTACTCGGCAAGCCCCTCATTCAGCCAGAGCGGCGCGTCGGGCAGCGCCGCGTCGAGCAGGGCATGCGTGTACTCGTGCTGCGCCACGCTCGGAGTGCGGCCGCGGTCGTCCACGAACAGCACGCGCCTCCGGTCGGGCCCGGCATGGAAGAAGCCCGCCACATCGTCCTTGAGCCCGCGCCACGTCGGCGCGTAGGCGCGCGCCAGCGCTTCGTCACGGAACACGATCACCTGCACCGGCGCCACGTCGGCCACGAGCGCCGGGGTCGCCGCGGCGAGAGCCGCGCGCAGGTCCTCCATGCGCGATGCCACGCGCTCGCCGACCTCACGCCCGCCGTCGGTGAGGACCTGCACGTGAGGCGTACGCACCTCGGTCCAGGTGCGCGTCGCCACCGAGCGTGCCCCCGCGCTGTAGGCCGGCGGTGCGAACGCGAGCGCCACCAGCACCGCCGCGCCCGCTCGCAGCCGCAGCCCTTGCCGCGCATGCACGCGCATCAGTACCCGATCGCGCAGCCGTCCTTGCGACGCTCGGTCGCGCCCGAGTACACGCCCGACCCGGGATCTCGCCAGATGGCCTGGTAGCCACCGTACGCACCCACCGCTTCGCTCTCCAGGCGATGGCCGCGACGCTTGAGTTCGGCGAGCACGGACTCGGGGAGCCCGTCCTCGATGTGCAGCACGCCGCCCTCCTTCATGACCGAGCCGGTGGGTTCGCTCGAGCCGCTGTGGTGGAAACGGATGACGTCGCCTGCTTCCTGAAGATTCATGCCGAAGTCCACCAGGTTCACCACCACCTGCGCGTGACCTTGCGGCTGCATGTCGCCACCCATCAGGCCGAAAGCCAGCAGCGGCGCGCCGTCTTTGGTCATGAATGCCGGGATGATGGTGTGGAACGGGCGCTTGCCTGGGGCGTAGGAGTTGGGCCTGCCGGGCTTCAAGTCGAACAGGTTGCCGCGATCCTGGATGCCGAACCCGAGCGCCGGGATGCAGTAGCCACTCCCGAAGCCGGTGTAGTTGCTCTGGATGAGCGACACCATCATGCCGCTCGCGTCGGCCGTGCACAGGTAGGTGGTCTCGGGACGATTGAGCGCCGCGGGCTCGCCCGGCAGATCGGTGGTGGCGGCCTGTTTCAAGTCGAGCAGTGCCGCGCGTCGCTTGGCGTAGTCCTTCGACACCAGCTCCGCCACGGGGATCCTGGCGAAGTCGGGATCGGCGTAGTAGCGCGCGCGGTCGGCGAACGCCAGCTTCTTGGCTTCGGTGAACACATGCCAGAAGTCGGCCGAGTTCCGGCCCATGGCCTTCAGGTCGAAGTTCTCGAGGATGTTCAAGAGCTGGAGCGCGGCGATGCCCTGGCCCGGAGGCGGCAGCTCCCAAACCGTGTAGCCGCGATAGTCCGCGCCCACGGGCTCCACCCACTCGGAGCGGTGCTGGGCGAAGTCCGCGAGCGTGAAGAAGCCACCGTGCTCCTTCGAGTACCTCACGAACTCCTGGGCGATCGCGCCTTTGTAGTAGGCGTCGCGTCCGCGCTCGGCGATCTGTTGCAGCGTGCGCGACAGAGCCGGGTTGCGGAACAGCTCGCCCTCGGCCGGCGTGCGCCCGCCGGGCATGAACACGGTGGCGAATCCGGGCTTGTCCTTGAACCGGATCACGGAGCGAGCCCAGTCCCCGGCGATCACCGGCGATACCGGGAAACCTTCGTCGGCAAAACGAATCGCGGGGGCAAGGTCGCGTGCGAGCGTGAGCTTGCCGAATCGCCGGTGGAGCTCGGCCCAGCCGTCCACCGCGCCCGGCACACTCCAGGCATAGGGTGAGTAGAGCGGGATGGTGCCGTCGGCCTCGGCCGGGATCTGCGCAAGTGTCAGACCGAGCGGCGAACGGCCGCACGCGTTCAAGCCGTGGAGCTTCCGGGACTTGGGGTCCCACACGATGGCGAACAGGTCGCCGCCGATGCCGTTGGCGGTGGGCTCCATCAGGCCGAGGCAGGCGTTGACGGCGATGGCCGCGTCCACAGCACTACCGCCAGCCTTCAACACCTCGAGGCCCGCTTGCGCCGCGAGCGGCTGGGCGCACGCCACCATGCCGTGCTTGCCGTAGACCACCGAGCGCGACGCACCCGCGCGACCGGTTCCGGGTGTGCCCGCGAACGCCTCAAACTCCGGCGTGGCGAGGTTCACGAGCAGCACCGCAAAGGCGGCGACGGACCAGACGGGGGAGCGGGACATGGCTGCTCCTTGCGTGAGAAGTGGCGAGAGGGCATGCACGTGCGACCCTACGCCCTTCCCGCGCGAGGCCGCAATGCCGTCCGCCGCGCTGCCGCGCCGCCCTGCAGCCGTGCACCGATGCGACTGCGCGGCGCAGTGGCCGGCGTGGGTTTGTGGGGGCTTCCGAGCCCGCCTTATACTCGCCCGCGCTCAGACTGCCCGCCCGCGCGCCGCGCGCGCCCGTTACGACTGGAGCCCCACTCATGGCCCGTTTCACCGGTGTGGATTTCTACGAGATCGACTCGCTCCTCCAGGAGGACGAGATCCAGATCCGCGACCACGTGCGCGGCTGGGTCGAGGAGCGCTACCTGCCCTTGATCGAGGAAGCGTACGAGAAGGCCTACTTTCCCAAGGAGGTCATCCCCGAGATCGCCGAGATGGGATTGCTGGGTGCCTCGCTTCCCGAGAAGTACGGCTGCGCGGGAGTGTCGCCCACCGCGTACGGGCTCGCCATGCAGGAACTGGAGCGCGGCGACTCCGGCCTGCGTTCGTTCGCCTCGGTGCAGGGTTCGCTCGTCATGTATCCCATCTACGCCTATGGCAACGAGGAGCAGCGCATGAAGTGGCTGCCGCGGATGGCGAAGGGCGAGGTGATCGGGTGCTTCGGGCTTACCGAGCCCGACTTCGGCTCCGACCCCGGCGGCATGCTCACGCGCGCGAAGAAGGTGGATGGCGGCTACGTCCTGAACGGCGCCAAGATGTGGATCACCAACGGCACCGTTGCCGATGTGGCCATCGTGTGGGCGAAACTCAAGGACGAGGCCAAAGGGCGCGAGGTCATCCGTGGCTTCATCGTGGACACCCAGGCCAAGGGCTTCGCGGCGCCCGAGCAGAAGCGCAAGCATTCCCTGCGCGCGTCGGTGACCAGCGAACTCATCCTCCAGGATGTGTTCACGCCGGACGACTCGATCCTGCCGAACGTGGACGGACTCAAGGGTCCGCTCGGCTGCCTGTCCCAGGCGCGCTTCGGCATCGCATTCGGTGTGGTGGGTGCGGCCATGGCCTGCTTTCACTCGGCCGCCGAGTATTCGAAGAGCAGGATCATGTTCGGCAAGCCAATCGGCCAGTACCAGCTGGTGCAGGCCAAGCTGGCCGACATGCTCACCGAGATCACCAAGGCGCAGCTGTTGTGCGTGCAGCTGGGCCGCATGAAGGAGCGTGGCAGCGTCACTGCGGCGCAGGTCTCGCTCGCCAAGCGCAACAACTGCCAGATCGCGCTGGAGATCTCACGCGAGGCGCGCGACATCCTGGGTGCCAACGGCATCACCGCCGAGTACCCGGTGATGCGCCACATGTGCAATCTCGAGTCGGTGTACACGTACGAAGGCACGCACAATATCCACACGCTCGTGCTGGGTGAGGCGGTCACGGGACTGCCCGCCTATCGCTGAGACCAGCCGACAGTTTACATGAGGGGCCCGGGCGAAGCCGCTCGGGCCCTTCATGTTGCGGAAGGCTTACTCGTGATTCAGGCGGTGCGCCCGGGCGCCGGAGTGGACACAATGGGGTGTGCAGTGGCGCGTGCCTCCAGCCGATAACACCGGGGTCCACGGTTCCCGTTCCACCGCTCAAGGAAGCAGCGATGCGCGCGATCCACGCCGGCGTCCTCGCCTTGTGCCTGGCCGCCCCGACATCCGCCGGATCCATCACTGGACGCGTCAGCGTGCCGGCCGTGCGCTCCGAGACGGCGAGCTTTCGCCCCTACGCGGGCCGGGCATCGAGCCTGCCCACGCCGACTCGCCCGGCGCACGGCCTCGTGACTGACGCCGTCCTCTACCTGGAAACCGCACCGGTCGGCGCCCGCCTGCCCGCCCCGACGACAAGCCAGCAGCTCGCCCAGCGCGGGCAGTCGTTCGATCCACGGGTCGTCGTTGTGCCCGCGGGTGGCTCGGTGGAGTTCCCGAACTTTGATCCGATCTATCACAACGTGTTCAGCGTCTCGCCCAGTCGGCGGTTCGACCTGGGTAAGTACCCGCGCGGCCAGTCGCGCACCGTGCAGTTCCCGAGGTCGGGCGTGGTGAACGTGTTCTGTGACATTCACGCGGACATGGCCGCATTCATCCTGGTCACGCCGACTTCCGTGTGGGTACGCCCTGGTAGCGACGGACGATTCGCGCTGTCGGACCTGCCTGCGGGACGCTATCGAGTGCGATGGTGGCATCCCGACCTGGGCGACGGAGCGGCCGAGGTGGACGTCCCGGCCGAGGGCGCTGTCACCCTGGACGTGAGGTGGTGATGCCGCGCCTGGGGCTGCGTTGGAAGATCCTCTCGCTCACCGCCATTCCCCTGCTGACGCTCGCCGGCGCAACGCTGTGGTTGGTGGACCGCGGCGTCTCCGAGCGGAGCGAGCGGGCGCTGACCGAGGACTTGCGGCGCGCCGCCGGCGTGTTCGAGAACATGCTGGCCGCGACGGCCGGCGAGCTCGAGGTGACCGGCGCCGTGATGGTGCGCGATCCGCGGTTCTTCTCGGTGCTGGCGCTGCCGCATGGCACCAACGACGCCGAGTACCTCGCCACCGTGGCGGGCGTGGCCCAGGACTTCCAGCACCTCGCCCAGCCCGACGTGTTTGAGATCGTGGACCACCGTGGCGAACTGGTGTCGAGCGTGGGCCGACTCCGCGTGCTGCCGTCGGCGCGAGCGAGCCTCGCGGGTTCGGCGCTGGCAGGGCGGAGCGAGCGGCGCGCCATCGCCCAGCGTGGCACACACGTGCTGGTGGTGGGAACCCCGGTCGTGGCGGACGGCCGGATCATCGGGGCCGTGCTACTGGGCCGCGAGCTCTCGGGAGCGCTCGCGGCACGGCTGAGAGAACTCACCAGCAGCGAGGTGTCGTTCGTCCACGAGCGGCGCGTCACGCGCACCACGCTGGGCGAAGCCGAGGATCGCGAAGTGGCGCGTCGGGTGTCGAGTGCCACGACCCGCTACCTCGACCGTCCTGTGCGTGACGGCGGCTGGATCGCCTATGCGAGGCCACTGCCCATGGCCGCCGAAGGCACCAAACAGGTCTACGTGCTGCAGCGCTCGTTGAACACGGAGACGGCATTCCTGCGCTCGGTGCGCGGACACCTGTTGGAGCTTGGTGCGCTGCTGCTCGCGGCCGTGGCCCTGGCGGGTTCGTTCATCGCCGGCCACATCACCCGGCCGATCCGGCAGCTCGTGACCGCGGCCTCGGCCATGGAGAACGACGACTGGGACGCGCCGATCGATCGCGACCGCCCCGACGAGATCGGCTATCTCGCCACGCGATTCGATGACATGCGCCAGCGCCAGCGCACCTACGTTCGCAGCTTGCAAGAGGTGGCCCGCGCCAAGAGCGAGTTCATCGCCGTGGCCTCGCACGAGCTCCGCACGCCGATCAGCATCATTCGCGGCTGGGAGGACCTGTTGCGGAGCGGGCTGGTGAAGCCGGGCGGACCCAAGTACGGCGAGGGCCTCGACGCCATCTCGCGGGCGTGCGTCACGCTCGAGAGACTCGCCATCACGGCGACGCGCATGGCCCAGGCGGACGATGGCAACGCGCCACCCGAACCGACCACGACCGACGTGGAACCGATGCTCGCCGAAGCGCTCCGAGAGGCGGCGGGAGCCGCTCCGGACCGACGGGTGGCCCTCTCGCTCGTGGTGCAGCCGGACGCGCGCGTCGCCTGTCTCGATGCGGGACTCGTCGTGCAGGCGGTGGATGCCCTGGTGCGGAACGGCATCCGGTTCACGCCCGATGGCGGGTCGGTGATCGTGCGCGCATTCCTGCAGGGAGACGAGTTTGTGATCGAGGTGAAGGACACCGGGATCGGGCTCTCCTCCGAGGCGCGGCACCGGCTGTTCGATGACGCCTACGTCCAGCGCGACTCGCGACACCACCACACCCCGCGCGGCCTCGAGTTCAACGTCGCCGGACTCGGGTTCGGCTTGGCGCTGGTACGTCGGGTCGTGGAGGCCCACGGCGGCCGGATGGCGGTGGACGGCGAAGAGGGCCGCGGCAGCGTGTTCACGCTGCGATTCCCCGGCGCCGCGCTCGAGGCCGAGGCAGCCAGGCGAGTCGCATGATGCACGCGTTGCGCGCGCTGTGGCTGGGCTTGGCCCTGCTGGTACCCGCTTCGACGCGGGCCGAACCCGAGGTGCGGATGCGCGGGCTGCTCGATCTGGGACTCGTGTCGTCCCTCGATGGGCGGGAGCTCAACCGCCTGACGTTCGGCGACTCGAACTTCGACCCCTACCGCCTGCGGCTGTTCCTCGATGCGCGCCTCGCGCCCGGGCTGGAGCTGCACATCCAGTCCATCCTGCACGAAGGCGCGGGCTCGCTTCGCGCCGATGGCGCCTACGCGCTGTGGACGCCATGGCCCGGGCGCGACCTCTCGCTCGAGGCCGGCAAGCTCCCATGGCCGATCGGGACGTATGCCCCGCGCGCCTACTCCGATCGCAACTGGCTCATGGGTACGCCGCTCCTCTACCAGTACCGCACCGCGCTCCCGTGGAACGACGTGCTTTTCAGCACCGACCAGCTCGTCCAGAGCGCCGGGATCGCGCAACTCGACCCGGAGGTGCCCTACCTGCCGATCGTGGATGAGCGCTGGTGGGATACCGGCGCGGCAGTATTGGGTTCGCTTCCACCATTCGAGTGGAGCGCGGGGGTCGTGCAGGGCTCGCCGTCGTGGCCTGCGCCCGGACCCGACAACACGCCCGGCCAGACACTGCTCGGCCGCGTCGGCGTGGTGCCGGTGGCCGGCGTGCGCGTGGGACTCTCCGGCGCGGACGGAACCTGGATGCCCGCGTTCTTCGAAAGGGCGCTGCCGAGCGGTCGCCGCCTGCGAGAGTATCGTGAGACCACGCTCATGGCCGACGTCGAGCTCGCTCGCGGTCCGTTCGAGGTGCGCGGCGAGGCCTTCCGCCGGCGCTGGGAGACGTTGTTCACCGGCAACCTCGACGCACGCGGCGGCTACGCCGAGGCGCGTTGGTCGATGACATCCGGGATATGGCTTGCGTTGCGGGGCGAGGCGCTGCGGTTCTCCAAAGTCGCCACGAGCGCGGTCGCCGAGCGGCCCTGGGACGATCCCGTGGATCGCTGGGAGGGCGTGCTGGGCTATCGGCTGACGCGCGAGGTGCGCGCGAAGTGCGGGTTGCAGCGCACCGTGCGACAGCCGCATGCCATGGGGCGGGTGCGGACCGATCTCCTGTTCGCGGGGCTCGGAATCCAGTTCTGAGGTTCGTGCCGCGGAGCCCGCGACCACGCGACGAGCCCTCCACCGTGCGGGCCCGGCGCGCGAGGTCGCACGCCGGGAGGTGTCTCGGATACTGTGCCCGGCATGCCCCTCTCTCGTGTGCGCCGCGACTACCGTGGCCGTCCTCTCGCCGAGTCGCGCGCCCCGTCCGACCCGCTCGTGCTGTTCCAAGGCTGGCTCGCGCTGGCGATTCGTCGCGAACGGCCCGAGCCCGCGGCCATGACGCTCGCGACCGTGGACGTGCGTGGGCGGCCGCGCGCGCGCATCGTGCTGCTGCGCGATGCCGGCCCCGATGGATTCACGTTCTTCACGAATCAGGCGAGCGCCAAAGGGCGTGAACTCGCCGCGCGCGCCGAGGCGGCGCTGGTGATGTGGTGGCCCGCGCTGCATCGCCAAGTGCGCATCGAGGGGCGCGTGCGGACGGTGAGCGCGCGCGAGGCCGACGCCTATTTCGCGCGGCGTCCACGCGGCGCGCAGTTGGGCGCGTGGGCCTCGCCGCAGAGCCGCGTGCTCCCGTCTCGCGCCGCCCTCGAGGAGCGTCTGGCGCGGGCGGCGGCCCGCTTCGCGGGGCGCGACGTGCCCCGCCCGCCCTACTGGGGTGGCTATCGGCTGCGTCCGCGCTGCATCGAGTTCTGGCAGGGCCGGCCCGGCCGGCTGCACGATCGCCTGCGTTACACGCGCCGTGCGGACGGCTGGCGGCGCGAACGGCTCGCGCCCTGAACATGACGCAGCACGCGCCCGGCGCGCGGGACGACCGTTCATCGGCTCGGGTCGACCACTGGTCGGGCTTGGCGTGGCGGCGGTGGCGCGGATGCGGTGAAATACACCCATGACCCCGCCTCGGACCACGCCGCGTCGGACTCGCTCGCGACTTGTCGCTTCGCTCGTGCTGGGCCCGCTGCTCTGGGCCGTCCCGTTCGCGTTGTTCTTCGGCACGCTCTATGGCGGTGGCTGGCGCAGCTACGGCACCGCCTACGTCATCTCGCTCGTGTTCGCGACCGTCATCCGCACGGCCACGGTGCTCGCCGGCGAGCTGCTCGTACCGCGGCTCGGCGTACGGCGCGCGGGGAGCGACCGCTGGCTCCCCGAGGCCGCGGTCTACTTCACCGTGTCGGTGACCGCCTCGTTCCTGGCCGCGTTGATCGTGGATCGCTTCGTGCTTCGCGGCTTCATGGGCACGCCGCGTGCGTGGCTCGTGTCGGGCATGTTCGCCGTGGCGTTCTCGGTGCTCGTGGGCGGCATCATCTACGCGCGCGTGTTCTACCGCACCGCCGTCGCTCGAGCCGTGGCGCTCGAGCGCATGCGCTCCGAGCTCGCCCGCGCCGAACTCCGCGCGCTGCGCGCGCAAGTGAACCCGCACTTCCTGTTCAACACGCTCAACACCATCGCCGCGCTCATCAACGAGAATCCGGCCGCGGCCGAGGACGTGGTGACCCGGCTCGCGGACGTGTTCCGGCATGCGCTCACCGCCAGCGGTCGCGAGCACACGCGGCTCGCCGAGGAACTGGAGTTCCTGCGCAGTTGGCTCGCCATCGAGCGAGTGCGGTTCGGCGACCGGCTGCGCGTGATCGAGGACATCGAGCCGGGCCTGGACGACGTGCCGGTGCCGGGCCTGTTGTTTCAGCCGATCCTCGAGAACGCGGTGCACTATGCCGTGGCGGAGCGCGCAGAGGGCGCCACGCTCACGCTGCGCGTGCGGCGCGACCCGTCCGGGCGCACGATCACCGCCGAGTTCGCCGACGACGGTCCGGGTTTCGTGCCGGGCGCGCGCCCGCGAGGGAACGGTGTGGGGCTCGAGTCCGTGCGCGAACGACTGCGGCTGGGAGGCGAAGGCCACGCGTTCGTGCTGGAGACCGCACCCGGTCAGGGTACACGCGTGCGCGTGACGCTACCGCTCGAGCCGACGCTCCCCGCACCCGCTGCACCGATGCCGGCTTCGGTCGACGTGTGCGGTGAGCCGGTGCTCCCGGCGAGGGTCCGCGCGTGAACCCGACGCTTCGTGTGCTGGTCGTGGATGATGAGCCGCTGGCTCGCACGCGGCTCAAGCGCATGTTGGCCGACCTCGACGGTGTGCAGGTCGTGGGCGAGGCCGGCTCCGTCGCCGAAGCCGCGCCGCTCGTGGACGGGCTCACGCCCGACCTGGTGATGCTCGACGTGCAGATGCCGGGCGAGGACGGCTTCGCTCTGCTCACCCGGGTGCGACATCGGCCGGCGGTGGTGTTCGTGACCGCGTTCGATCACTACGCCGTGCGCGCCTTCGAGGCGCACGCCGTGGATTACCTGCTCAAGCCTTTTCGGCCCGAGCGCCTGGCCGCCGCGGTCGAACGCGCACGCATGACGCTCGCGCGCCCCGAAGAACTGGCGCGCCAACTGCAGCAGATCCTCGCCAGCATGGGTGCGGCGCGCGCGGATCGCGCCGAGCCGCTCGAGCGGTTCACCGTGCGCATCGGCCAAAAGCAGTTGATCGTCAAGGCGGACGACGTGCTGTGGTTCGGCGCTGAAGACAAACTGGTGTTCGCGGCCACCGCGACCGACCGGCACTACGTGAACTTCACGCTCGACGAGCTGGAACGGCGGTTGCTGCCGTCGCGCTTTGCCCGCGTGCACCGCTCGGCCATTGCCAACCTGGACCACGCGGCCGCGCTCCGCCCGGGATTCGCGGGCACGTGGCGGCTGCAGCTGGACGACGCCGCCCGCACCGAAGTGCCAGTGAGCCGCTCGCGGGCCCGGCACTTGAAAGAGCGCCTGGGCGCCTGAGCCCGCGCCGGCCCGCATTCGCTTGACCCGCGCCCGCGGGCCGGGTTTCCTTCCCCGATCCCGTCCGCCCCGCCGGCGATCCGACCGGCGCACACGCCCCGGAGGCCTCATGCCCGAGCCGAGCCTCAAGCACACTCCCGCGTTCCTCGGCCGCCGCACGCAGAACTGGCTCGCCCTGGGCACGACTTACGCGGCCATGTACATGGCCCGGTACAACTTCGGATTCGCGAACAAGTCGCTGTCGGACATGTACGGCTGGGACAAGGCGCAGGTCGGGACGATCATCTCCACCGCCACGCTCGTTTACGGCATCTCGGCGCTGTTCAACGGTCCGCTCGCCGACCGGTTCGGCGGACGGCGCGCCATGCTGATCGGCGCACTGGGCGCGACGCTGTTCAACCTCGCGTTCGGCCTTGGGGCGTACATCGGCATCCTCGGCACCGGCGCCGTGCTGCTGGGCTACCTGGCGACCGTGTGGACGCTGAACATGTACTTCCAGTCCTACAGCGCGCTCGCCTTGATCAAGGTGAACAGCGGCTGGTTCCACGTGAGCGAGCGCGGCGTGTTCAGCGCCATCTTCGGTTCCATGATCCAGACCGGGCGCGCGTTGGTCTACGCGCTCATGGCGGTGCCGCTCGTGGTGGCTCTTCCGTGGCAGTGGAAGTTCTTCCTGCCCGCCATCGCCACCGCGATCATGGCGCTGGTGACCTATCGCGTGGTTCAGGACACGCCAAAGGACGCGGGCCTGCCCGACTTCGACCCGCAGGACGCGACCAGCGGGGACACCGAGAAGATCACGTTCGGCTATGTCGCGCGGAAGGTGTTCACCAAGCCGATCCCGCTCACGATCGCCGTGGCCGAGTTCTGCACCGGGTTCGTGCGGCACGGGTTCGAGCAATGGTTCCCGCGCTACATGCAGGAGGCGCAGAAGCTTCCGTTCGATCATCCGGTCTTCCAGCGGGGCGCGGCGGGCGTCGTGCTGGCAGGCATCGCTGGCGCGTTCGTGGCAGGGTTCGCCTCCGACAAGCTGTTCGGTCACCGACGGCCGCCCGTGGCGTTCATCGGCTACGCCATCCAGATCGTCTGCCTGTACGTGGTGTGGAAGGCTCCCAGCCTGAACGCCATCATCCTCGCGTTCACGTTCAACTCGCTCGCGATATCGATGGTGCACTCGATGCTCTCGGGCACCGCCTCCATGGACTTCGGCGGCAAGCGCGCCGCCGCGAGCGCGGCTGGCCTGTTCGATGGCATGCAATACATCGGCGGTTCGTTCACGGGCATCGGACTGGGCTGGTTGCTCGACCGCTACGGCTGGGGCGCCTGGGGCCCGAGCATGATTGGGTTCTCGGCGGTGGGCGCGGTGCTCATGCTGGTGTTGTGGAACGCGCGCCCGACCCGTGGCGGAGGGCACTGAGCGAACCTCCGGCCGCTACCCAACGATCCGCCCCGCGCCGCTGTAGATATTCATCCGCCCCTCGCGCAGGAACCCCACCAGCGTCATGCCGGCAGCCTCGGCGAGCTCGACGGCCAGCGACGACGGTGCTCCCACCGCGGCCATCGCCGGAATACCCGCTCGGGCGGCTTTCAGCACCAGTTCGGCGCCGGCACGGCCGCTCACCCACAGCAACCCCTCGCCCACCGGGCGCCGGCCCTGCTCGATCAGCCAGCCGCACACCTTGTCGACCGCGTTGTGGCGACCCACGTCCTCGCGCAGCACGCGTGGCTCGAGCGCGTTGTCGCACCACACCGCCGCGTGCAGCCCGCCGGTGGCCTCGAACGCGGCCTGATCGCCGCGCACGCGCGCGGGCAGCGCGAGCACCGCGTCGACGTCGATGGCAGGTCCTTCCGGCACCGGTCGGAGCCCCGCGCGCAGCGCGTCCAGGTGCGCGCGGCCACACAGGCCACACGCCGCCGTGCTGGCGAAGTGCCGCTCGAGCTTGCTCCAGTCCAGCACCACGCCGGCAGCGAGTCGCAGGTCGAGCACGTCGGGCGCGTCGTTACAGTCGGCGGGCTCCGCCCGCCATTCCGAGACGTCGGCGGCCGAGGCGATGACGCCCTCGCTCGCGAGGAAGCCGAGCGCCAGCTCGCGGTCGTGCCCGGGCGTGCGCAGCGTCACGGCGAGCGAGCGGCCGTCCACGCGCATCTCGAGCGGGCGTTCCACCGCGAGTGCGTCGTCGCGCGTCTCGCGCGAACGGCCAGTCACGCGCGTGACCGGCCGTCGCACCACCGCCTCGTCCCGGCTCACGGGACTCACACCTTGGGGTGCGAGGTCCGCGTGGCAAAGCCACCGTCGGCGAGCGGCTCGAGCGTGTAGTCGGCAAACACGCTCGGCGCCTCCTGCTGCATGATGCGCAGCATCTGCACGGCCACCTTGCGGATCTCGACTTCGGCGTGCTCGCTGCCGCGCAGTTCGATGAAGTGCCGGAGCGCACGCGCATTGCCGGTGATAAAGATCTTGGTCTCGGTGGCGTTCGGCAGCACCGAACGCGCCGCCTGCCGTGCCATCTTCCGGCGCAGCGTCTTCTCGGGGATGTCCGTGAAGCGCGTCTCCAGCCCCTTCACCAGCTGGTCGTAGGCGCTGCGCGCCGCGTTCACCGCCTCGCACCACACCCGGTGCAGCTCGGGGTCGGCGGCGATGACATCCGGCTCGATGTAGTCGGAATCGCTCTCATCCACGTAGCGCTGCGACAGCTGCGAGTAGGAGAAGTGCCGGTGGCGGATCAACTCATGCGTGAACGAGCGCGACACGCCTGTCACCACGAAACTCCACACGCCGTGCTCGAGCACGCTGCCGTGGCCCACCTCGATGATGTGGCCGATGAACTCGGCGTTGGTCTTGCGGCCTTTTCCATAGCTCATGTAGCACACGCGACCGGCGACCTCGGCCAGCCGCTCCGCGCCCACCTCGCTGTCGGTCTGCCAACTCACGCCTTCGTCTGTGGTGAATCGCGCCAGCGCCTCGTCGTCGGTCACCTGGCGTCCGACCAAGTACACCTTGGGCTCGCGGACGATCTTCAACGAGGTCGCTTCCGCCGTTGCCGTCTCCATGGCATCTCCTCTGAGATCTGGGTTGCGGGATCGGATGAGGGTGCAGTGTGTCTGGTTCAGCGCTCGGCGTCCACCGCCGCGCGCACCCGGCTCATCACTTCGTCCACCTCGTCGTCGCGCGTGTAATGGTGCGGCGCGAGCCGGATCCCCACGCCCGGACGATGGTCGAGCAGCACGTTCGAGGCCAGCAGGCGCGCGCACACCTTGTCGGCGTTCGGCACGTCCAGGCACACGGTGCCACCGCGCCGTGCCTCCTCGCGCGGCGAGCCGAGCGCGAAGCCGTGCTCGTCCGCCAGCGCGATCATGCGGCCGGTCAGGCGCAACGACTTCTCGCGCAGCGCGTCGCCGCCGATCTCGGCGGCGATCGCGAAGCCGGCGCGGGCCGCCAGGTAGGCCGGGATGCACGGCGTGCCGTTCCAGAATCGCCGTTCGCCCTCATGCAGGCGGTGCGGCCCTGAATCAAACGCGAACGGCTGCTCGTGCGCGAACCAGCCCGTGAGCGCGGGCTCGAGTCGCGCATGCACGCGCGGGGACACGTAAAGATAGCCGGTGCCCGGACCGCCGCATAGCCACTTGATGCTGCCGCCCGTGAGCAGGTCGGGTGCCAGGGCCTGCACGTCCACGTCCACGATGCCCACCGACTGGTAGGCATCCACCAGCGTGAGTGCGCCCATGGCGCGTGCGTGCGCGAGCACGGGCGCCAGGTGCAGGAGTTGCGACGTGCGGAACAGCACATGCGACACGGCCACCAGCGCCGTGCGCTCGTCGATCGCGGCGAGCAGGTCGGCTTCCTCGATGCTCCGCCCGGTCCGCGCCGGGACGCGCACGATCTCGGCTCCGCGCCGCGCGAGCCCCTCGTAGAGGTAGAGCTCCGAGGGGAAGTCCTCGGCGGTGCACACGACGCGATTGCGCGCGGGCGGGAACTCCAGGCACGAGAGCGCCACCGCCTGCGCCAGGGTCACGTTCGGGTGGAGCGAGATGCTCCCGGGCTCGGCCTGGACGAGTTGCTCGACCGAGCCCGCCACTTCGGCGGGCACGTGCAGCCAGCCCTCGTCCCACGCGCGAACGCCGCGTTCTCCCCAAGCCGCGGTGTATTCGGACAGGGCTGTTTCGGCCTCGGCCGGCATGGCGCCCATCGTGTGCGAAGCGAAGTGCAGCACGCCCTCGACGCTCGGGAAGCGCGTGCGCCAGGCGAGCAGCGGATCGGACGTGATGGGTGTGGTGCTCACGCGGGAGTCCCCTCGCGCGCCGCGTCCGCCACGAGCGTGCCTCGCGCCCTGGCGATGCCCGACAACACGGCGTTCGCCGCGCCCTCGGGCGTGTCCGCCACCTCGATCAGGCGGAGCAGTCGCGGCGGGATGAACTGCGGGCCGCGGTGGGCGTCGAGCCAGCCGTGCCACTGCGAGCCCATGAGGACGATGGGGGCGGCCGCGCGGCCTTCCACGCTCACCATCGTCCATACCAGGAACACCTCGGTGAGTGTGCCGATGCTGCCCGCCACCGCCACGAAACCGTCGGCCGCGTGCACCAGGTGTCGCAGACGTTCGAACAGGTCGGGGGTGTGGACGCGTTCGCGCACCCAGGGATTCACCGGACCGCGCGACTCGAACAAGTCCACGGTCACGCCGATGACGTGTCCCCCGGCCTCGTGCGCGCCACGCGAGACGGCGGCCATCGCGCCGTCGTAGCCGCCGGTCATGGTGGCGAGTCCGTGCCGCGCGAGCGCGGCGCCGAGCCGGTGCGCCTCGTGCCAGTCGGTGTCGTTCTCGCGCACGGTGCTGCTGCCGAAGACGGCCACGATGGGTTGCCGGTGCGCGGGCGCAGGCACTGGGTTGGCCTCCGAGTGGGACCAAGGGCGTGGGCCGGCATCATGCCACAGCGCAGCAGCCGGCGGGGTCTGGTGCTGCCCGGCCCGCGCCGCATGGGCTGCTCGATTCCGGTCCCGATTCCGGTCTGGTCCCAGAGCGCCACATCGCGCTAGAATCATGGGGCCACTTGCTGGGCGTCTCTTCATCCCCCGAGAGCATCATGCCGAGACGACACGCGTTTTCCAGCTTTCGAGCCTTTTCAATCGACGCCACGTCGGGTGAACCGCTTCACCGACAGCTCTACAACGAGTTACGCACCGCGATCCTCGGCGGCCGATTGCCCATGGGCGCGAGGCTCCCCGCGAGCCGCGAACTGGCGCACGTGACCGGGCTGTCGCGGAACACGGTCCTGAGCGCCTATGACCAGCTGATCGCCGAAGGCTACATCGACAGCCGGCCGGGTTCGGGGACGTTCGTGGCCAGTTCGCTCCCCGACCAGGTCCTGAGTGGCCCGGTCATGGAACCCGTGCCGCTCGCGGAGCGAGGCGCACGGCGGCTGTCGAGGCGGGGCGACCGCCTACTCGAGCTGCCGCTCCGCCGCTGGCCACCCCCGGGCGACGGTCCGATGCTGTTCCGCGCCGGACTGCCCGCGCTGGATCAGTTCCCCATGGACGCCTGGCGGCGGTTGTCGGACAAGCACTTGCGGCTCGCTTCGGCGAAGACCCTGTCCTACGACGATCCGCAGGGGTATCGGCCGCTACGCGAGGCTATCGCCGCGCACCTCGCCGCCGCGCGCGGAGCGCGTTGCTCCCCCGACCAGATCGTGGTGGTCTCGGGCTCCCAACAGGCCATCTCCATCGTGACCGAAGTGCTCGCGGATGCCGGCGACGCGGTGCTGTTCGAGGACCCGGGCTACTTCGCCGCCCGCCGGGCGTTCGAAGCGGCGGGTGCGAAGCTCATACCCGTGGACGTGGACGAGGACGGTTTCGACGTGGCGGCTGCCGTGCAGACAGCGCCGAACGCCCGCCTTGCCTACGTGACGCCCTCCCACCAGAACCCGTTGTGCGTCACCATGAGCCTGTCGCGCCGCCGCGCCCTGCTCCACTGGGCCGAGACAAGCGGCGGTTGGATCCTCGAGGACGACAACGCCAGCGAGTGCCGCTATCGCGGACGCCCGCTCGCGGCGCTGCAGGGCATCGACCCGCACGGCCGTGTGCTCTACGCGGGCACGTTCAGCAAGGTCATGTTCTCCTCGCTGCGCCTGGGCTACCTGGTGGCGCCGCCCGACCTGCTGCCGGCGGTGGTTCGCTCGCGCGAGCTCATGGACCGGCAGTCCCCGGGCCTGCTCCAGGCGACCATGGCGGACTTCATGACCGAGGGTCACTTCGCGCGACACCTGCGGCGCATGCGCACGCTCTACGCCGCACGGCTCGAGGCCCTGCTGCGCGCGGTGCGTGAGCATGCTGCCGACCTGTTCGAGATCCGCGAGTGCGAGGGCGGTGTGAATCGCGTGGCCTGGCTGCCTTCGGGCATGTCCGACACCGACGCCGCGGCAGCACTTCACGTGGAGGGCTTCGCCTGCATGCCGCTGTCCGAGTTCCGCATCCGCCCCGGCGGCCGTGGTGGCCTGGTGCTGGGCTTCGCCGGCATGACGAAGGAGCTGATCGACAGCGGCATCCGCCGAGCTGCGGAAATCCTGCGACCGCTCGTGGGGCGATCGTCTCGGGCCTGAACCACGGCGCCTCGTGCGCTGAGGCGCGGCTCAGCCGCTCCGACTCGCGCCTCGCGCCGGCGTGTTGCGGTTGACCGTGATACCGCGATCCGCCACGTCGAGGTAGCCCACCAGCTGCGCCTGCCGACGGATGGCATCCGAGAGATCCGTGGCGGTGCGGTCCCGAGCGACCGCGGCCGCGAGTGTCGCCGAGAGCGCCACGGGATGACCGCGCCGGCCACGGTAGCGCGGCACCAACGCATATCCCAACGTGCTCGCCTTGCGACCGCCGAACGCGGCGAGCGCCTGCTCCAGTTTGGCCCCCAGCGCCTGGACCGTGCTCGGGCGCACCTCGGGATGGTCCACCGGTTGCAGCAGGATGCCGCGGGGCCGGTGCTTGATCGCTGCCGCGAGGCCGACGCGCACCGACGAATACATGCCGTCCTCCCAGCGCCGGTTGAACGCGAAGCGCACCTCGAGCTCGCCGCTCCGGTCGCGCGGGCCGCCCTTCAAGTCGGGTGCGAGCATGCCCTTGGCCACCAGCGCTTCGAACTCTTCGCCCGCCTGCTCGCACACGCGCTCGCCGTGGGCACCCACCACCACCACCACGGTGTCGCACACCGACCACAACGAGCGCACGCTGCGGACCAGGAACGACTGCCCGCGCGATCGGGCGAGCGCCTTGGGACTGCCCATTCGGGTCGAGGCACCTGCCGCCAGTAGCACGCCCACGATCACGACGAACCTCCCTCATTGGTTCCGGCCAATGTCTCCCGTGACGTTTCCAGTGTTCGGTCCGTCGCGACTTCCGACGCGGCCTCGCGCTGGCGCGCGACCACGCGTTCCGGCGGCAGCCAGCCGCGTTCCGGCGTACCGCCGCGTCGCACCGCCACCAGCTCGGCCACGATGCTCACGGCGATCTCCTCCGGCGTGCGCGCGCCGATCGCCAGGCCCACGGGTGAGCGCAGCCGCCCCACCTGCTCCTCGGTGAAGCCGCGCGCGCGCAGGCGCAGCGCGAACTTGCGCTGCTTGGCGAGGCTGCCGATGAGGCCGGTGAAACGCAGCCGTTTGGGCAGCAACTCCTGGATGACGCGTTGGTCCAGCGGGTGGTCGTGCGTGGTGACCACGGCGTAGTCCTCGGCACCCGGTGGCCATTCCCGCGCCGCCGCATCGGGCTCACGCGCGAGGCGCGTCGCCTGGGGAAACCGCTCTTCGCTCAACCACTCCGGCCGCGCGTCCACCACGGTCACCGCGAAGCCGCAGTCGTGCGCGAGTACCGCGAGCGGCCGAGCCACGTGGCCAGCGCCGAACACCACCAGCCGGGGCTGCGCCTCGAGCACTTCGAGATGCACCACCATCTCGCCGCCGCAGCACATGCCGAGCTCGGTGGTGAGCTGGCGCCGCAGCATCTTGTGAGTCTGCTGGCCGCTGGCCAGCATGGCACGCGCATCTGCCAGGCAGGCGTGTTCGATGGCGCCACCGCCGATCGTGCCCGCGGTCTCGCCCTGTTCGCCGAGCAGCATGCGCCCGCCGGGCTTCTGCGGCGTGAATCCGCGCGACTCCACCACGGTGAGCAACACGAACCGCCGGCCTTCGGCCCGCCAGCGGGCGAGCACGCTCCACACGTCTCTAGAGTCGCCGGCCTCCGGCCGGCACGGTTCGGGGCTTTCGCTGGCTTCCGAGCGGCTGGGGTCGCGGGGCTCGCTCATGCCGCACCGTTCGCGAACGCGTCGCGCAGCGCACGCGTCACCAGCACCGGCACCATGGCGTGCCGCCAGTCATCGTCGTAGGGCACGTTCGTCAAGGGCCGGCACTGCTTGTGGGCGGACGCGGCCACCGCCGCGAACGTGGCCTCGCTGGGCGGCTGCCCGGCCAGCAGTGTGTCGAGACCGCCCAGGAGCCGGGGTTTGGCGCCCAGCGCGCTCACCACGATGCGCGCGGATCGGACGCGCGACGCGTCGCCCCGAGCCACCACGGCGATGGACAGCATGGGAAAGTCGATTGCGTTGCGCGGCCGGAGCTTTCGATAGGCGCTGCGCTGGCCGCGTGCGGCCGCGGGCAGCAGCACTCGCGTCACCAGTTCGTCAGCCTTGAGGATATTGTTGTGGATGCCGTCACCCACGAAGAACTGCTCGCACGCCACCCACCTGCGGCCTTCAGGTCCAGCGATCTCCACTTGCGCTTCGTAGGCGATGAGCGTGGGTGCCACGTCCGAGGAGTGCGCCGCCACACAGCGTCGGCCCTGCGGCACGACGTGGCAAAGCACGCCGTCTTTCTTCAAGCAGAAGCCCAACGCCTCGCGCCAGAAATACGTCTGGTTGTAGTAGGTGCAGCGCGTGTCGAGGCAAAGGTTGCCGCCCAGAGTACCCATGTTGCGAATCTGCGGCGAGGCCACGAGCGATGCGGCCTGTGCCACCGCCGCGAAATCGCGCTGCAGCGCGGGCAGCCGTGCGAGCTCGGTGAGCGTGACCCGCGCCCCAAGCAGGAGCCCGGCATCGTCCTCGCGTACCTCTCGCAACTCGGCCACGCCTTCCAGCGACACCACGCGCTTGGGTTCGTGCAGCCGATGCTTCAGGTTCGGCACCGCGTCGGTGCCACCCGCCACGAGCAGGCACTGTCCCGGCCGCTCGCGTAGCTCGCTCAGCACGTCCTCCAGGCTCGTGGGACGCACCCACTCGAACACGGGCAGGGTGAGCATGTCAGGCTCGCGCGTCCGCGCCGGAGCGAACGAGCCGCGCGCGCTCCCACGCCGCGCGCGCGTCGCCACCGCGGAGCAGCGCCAGCACTGCGGGCGGCGAGAACGGCAGGCGATCGCAGCGGATGCCGAGCGCGTCGTGGATG
Organism: uncultured bacterium; assembly: GCA_964418975.1. GTDB lineage: Bacteria > Eisenbacteria > RBG-16-71-46 > RBG-16-71-46 > RBG-16-71-46 > JAIOPA01. The sequence continues at coordinate 38,862 of CAYQNV010000112.1, forward strand.
GCGTTCGCGATGGCCGGCACGCTCGGATGGAGCGGGCCCTCGCCTGCCTCCTTGGCGCCGTAGGGGCCCTCCGGGTCCACGCTCTCGATGATGATGGACTCCAACTCGGGCGTGTCGAGTGTCGTGGGCATGCGGTAGTCGAGCAGGCTCGGCCCGTGGTGGATGCCCGCCCCGTGGGCTGTTGTGGCAGCCTTGAACGTGTGCGTCTCGAACAGCGCCTCGCCGAAGCCCATGTAGGCGCTGCCCTCCATCTGCCCTTCCACCGCCACCGGCGAGAGCGCCCGGCCACAATCGTGCGCCACCCAGATCTTCTTGACCGTCACGTACCCGGTCTCGGCGTCGCAATCCACCTCGGCCACGTGCGCCGTGAACGAGTAGGCCGGCGAGGCGCCGATCGTGCCGCCGCGGTAGTCGCCGCCCAACTTGGGGGATTGGTACCAGCCCACACTCCCGAGCGTGCCGTGCTGCGATTCGGCCGCCTGGATCGCGTCCTTCAGAGTCATGGCGTAGTTCTGCGGGTCGCTTGCCGCCACCGCCATGCCATTCGCCAGCACCAGGTCACCTTTGGGCACGCCCCAGCGCTCGGCGAGCGTTACGGCGATGCGCTCGCGCAGCTGTCGCGCGGCGTCCAGGCAGGCGTTGCCGCACATGAACGTCTCGCGGCTCGAGTAGGAACCCAGGTCCACCGGCGTCAGGTCCGTGTCGGCCGCCACCACGCGCACGTCGCGTAGGTCCAGCCCCAGCTCCTCGCACACGATGTAGGCCAGCACCGAGTCCGCGCCCTGGCCGATGTCGCTGATGCCGCAGAACACCGTGGCGCGCCCCGAGCGATCGAGCTTCAACTGCACCGCCGACTGCGGCATCTCGTTCGGGTAGATGCAGTAGTTGGTGCCCGAGATGTACATGCTGCCCGCCACACCGAGCCCACGTCCATAGGGCAGATCCCGCCAGCGGCGCTTCCAGTCGGACGAGCGCTCCACGGCGTCCAGGCACTCGAGGAAGCCGTTCGAGGTGACGCGCAGGCCGTTCACCGTGCGCGTGTTCTCGCCAATGAAGTTCTTGCGGCGCACCGCGATCGGGTCCATGCCGATGCGCTCGGCCAACTTGTCGAGCTGGCACTCGAACGCGAATCGAGGCTGCACCGAGCCATGCCCGCGCTTGGGGCCGCAGCAGGGCTTGTTCGTGAACACGCGCGTGGAGTCGAATCGGTAGGCCGGCATGGCGTATGGCGCGGTGAGCAGCTGCCCCGAGTAGTAAGTGGTCACCAGCCCGAAGCTGGAGTAGGCGCCGCCATCGATGGCGATGCGCGCGTCGGTGCCGGTGAGCGAGCCGTCGCGACGGATGCCGGTGCGATAGTGGAGCCGCATCGGATGGCGACCACGGTGGGCGTAGAACACCTCCTCGCGCGTGTACAAGATCTTGACCGGTCGGCCGGTCAGCATGCTCAACTTGGCCGCGCAGAACTCGAGCGAGAACGGTTCGCTTTTCCCGCCGAATGCGCCGCCGACCACGGGCTGGATGACGCGGATGCGCTGCGTCGGGAGGCCCAGCACCTTGGCGAGGTCGCGGTGCAGATAGTGCGCCACCTGTGTGCTCGACCACACGGTGAGGAACCCGGTGGTGTCGAACTCGGCCACGCAGCAGTGCGGCTCGATGGGCCCGTGCGTGGAACCCTCGTACCAGTACTCGGCCTCGACCACCTCGTCGCTGGCCTCGAGCAGTTGGTCCACCGGGCCGAACTCCAGGTGCACGTGCTTGGAGAGATTGCCCTCGGACGCCTTCTCGTTCACCTGGATCTCGGGATGCGCCAGGGCTTCCTCGATGCTGGTGATGGCCGGGAGCACCTCGTAGGACACCTTGATCCGACGCAGCGCGTCCTCGGCAAGCAGTTCTGAATCCGCGGCCACCGCGGCGATGGCGTCGCCCACGTAGCGGGCCTTGGTCTCGCATAGCGCCTGCTCGTCCTGCGTCCACGGGATGATGCCGAAATACTCCGGCAGGTCCCTGCCCGTCACCACCGCGTGCACGCCCGGCATGGCGAGCGCCTCGCTCGCGTCGATGGCGAGGATGCGTGCGTGGGCGTGGATCGAGCGCAGCAGCTTGGCGTGCAGCATGCGAGGCAGTGCCAGGTCGTCGGCATAAATGGCGCGCCCCGTCACTTTCGCGAGTCCCTCGACCTTGCGATTGCGCTTGCCGATGGTGTGGAACGCGTCACCGTTCGGAGGACCCGTGCGTCCCGCCTCGTGCGCGGGCGGCGTGAGGCGCGCGGTGTCGGGCATCTGGCGACCCTCGGGGATCGCCATCCCGGCTCGCGCGGGCCCCGCCCGGCGGTCGCTGGGGGGGCCTGCGGCGCGCGTCGACTTGGGCTTGCTCACGATCGTGTGCTCCCGCCGTCTCGCTCGCGTAGCTCGCGAGCGGCCATCTCCACCGCGTCGAGGATTTTGGTGTACCCGGTGCACCGACACAGGTTGCCCGAGAGCGCGAGCGCGATTTCGTCACGCGTGGGATTGCGGTTGCGCTCGAGCAGCGCCCAGGCGCTCATGAGCATACCCGGCGTGCAGAAGCCGCACTGAGCACCGCCGGTCACATCGAACGCGTCCTGGAGCGGGTGCGCTCGAGCCCCCTCGGCCATGCCCTCCACCGTGCGCACGTCGCGGCCCTCGCAGGCCAGCGCCAGCGTGATGCAGGCCAGCACCGGCTCGCCGTCGACCAGCACGGTGCACGCGCCGCAGTCGCCCTTGTCGCAGCCCTGTTTGGAGCCGGTCAGCCCGAGCCCGTAGCGAAGTGCCTCGAGCAGCGTAGTGTGCGGCGTGGCCGCGCACTCGCGCACGTCGCCGTTTACGCGCAGTCGGCAGACCAACGTTTGCCGGGTGTCCAAAGGGAGTACTCCGAGGGTTCACGCGTACGGCCGGGGAGAAGGGCGGTCCGACAGATTGAAGCCCCTGCACCGAGGAGTGTCAACGCTGTCGGGCACTTGCCGCGACCGCGGTCCACCCGCAGAATGTGGGCGATGATCACTCCCTCCCCCACACCTCCGTCGTTCTGGTGGGCAACTCCCGGCCCGGCCTACCCACCACTCGCCGACGACCTCGACGTGGACGTCATCGTGATCGGCGGCGGTATCACCGGGCTGACGCTGGCGTGGACGCTGATCGAGCAGGGCTCGCGCGTGGCGGTGCTCGACGCCGGGCGCATGGCTGGCGAGGCCAGCGGCCGCAATGCGGGCTTCCTGCTCGCCATTCCCGCCGAGCCTTACGCCGAGCGCATCGCGCTCTGGGGCCGCGAGGGCGCGCGCGCCTTCCTCCAGATCAGCCGCCGCACTCACCAACGCCTCGCCCACCTGGCGCAGGCGCTGCGCATCGAGTGCGACTACCGGCAGACCGGGAGCCTGCGGCTCACGCGCACCGAGGGCGAGACCGAGGACCTGCGCGACTCCCTCCCGGAGCTCAGGCACGACGGCTTCCCCATGCGCGAGATCGCGCTTGCCGACGTGCTGCCGGAGCACACGCGCGATCGCTTCCATGGAGCGTTCGAGGTGCCCGAGGACGGCGTGATCCACCCGGTGCACTTCCTGCACGGACTGGCCGCCGAGGCGGCGCGGCGTGGCGCGCTCCTGCACGAGTCTTCGCGCGTGACCGGTGCGCGCTGGCAGGACGGCGTGTGGGAGGCTCACGCGAACGGCCGTCGCGCGCGTTGCCGCACGCTGGTGCTGGCCACCAACGCGTGGGCGCCGCAGCTGGTGCCCGCGCTGGAGCCGCTCATCATGCCGAGGCGCGGCCAGATGCTCGCGACCTCACCACTCGACGTGCGTCTCGACCCGCGCCCGATCTACGCGAACTACGGCTACCAGTACTGGCGTCAGCTCACCGACGGTCGCCTGTTGATCGGCGGCTGGCGCAATACCGCGTTCGAAGCCGAGTCGAGCTACGACACGACCACCACACCCGGCATCCAGCAGTCCATCGAGCGGGGCCTCGCCGAGCTCGTTCCGGGCGGCGCCCCGATCGAGTACCGCTGGGCCGGCACCATGGGCTTCGCACGCGATGGTCGTCCGCTGGTGGGCTGGCTCGACGCCGCACACCATCTGGCGATCTGCGCCGGCTTCACCGGCCACGGCATGGGCATGGCCGCGGCGTGCACGGAGGACTTGACCGACGTCCTCGCGTTCAAGCGAGCGCCGGCCATCGCGTCGTTCGACCCGCACCGGTTCGCCGAGCTGCGACAGTCGCGCGATGGCATCGTCGCGCTAGGCGCGGCCACGGGCTAGCCGCGTGACGCGCGCGCGCGTGGTGCTCGCGGTCGCGCTTGTCGCCGCGTGCCTCGTGGGTGCTGCCGGGGCAACGCCTCCCATCACCGAGCCCTCGGGGCGGGTGTCGCGGTGGTGGGGGCGACCGCGCGCGAGTCAGGCGGCAGCTTGGCTTACGACAGGCTCCTGGTCACCGGCTTCGCGACGATGGTGCTGGTCACCGTCGAGGCCTTCACCGAATGCGCCATGATCGAACCGCACATCCGGCAGCATGGTCCGGGCGGGGCGTCCCGCGCGGTTGGCTTCGGGCCGGCTACGGCGCCTTCGGGCGCGCCGGCGCTGGCGGTCTCGATCCCGCTGCACTGACGCCCGGGGCGGTTTCTGCAGCCGGGCCGACCGCAATCGTTTACCCGCCCTCGGCCGCGGGTCTATAATGACCCGAACGATCGTTCCCGTCGCACTCCAGATCCTGAATGGCGCGCTCCTCCGCGCCTCCTGCCCGGGCGATCGCAGGACGCGAGGAGCTTAGGAGTCCCCCCATGCTGACCGGATTGAAGACCCTGGATGAAGTGCGCCAGGCCGTCGCGGTGCTCGCGACCGGCAACGGCGATGCCTTGGACCGCTTGGTGTGGGCCGGCGTCTTCGGCCCCGCGGGCGTCAAGGAGGCGGCCCGCCAGGGCGTGATGGACCAGTGCCGCTCGATGGGCCTCTACCCCGCCTCGATCCACGGCCTCTACCTGGCTCGCGGTCGCGGTGAGGTGCCGGCCACATTCACCGTGCCCGCCATCAACATTCGCGGCATGGCGTACGACTCGGCGCGCGCGTTGTTCCGCGCGCGCAAGAAGCTCTCGGCCGGCGCCGTGATCTGCGAGATCGCGCGCTCCGAGATCAGCTACACCGGACAGCGGCCGGCCGAGTACACGTTTGTGGTGATGGCCGCCGCACTGCGCGAAGGTTGGACCGGGCCGGTGTTCATCCAGGGCGACCATTTCCAGATCAACGCCAAGAAGTACGTGTCGGATCCCGGCGGCGAGATGCATACCGTGCTCGACTTGACCGGCGAGGCACTCAAGGCCGGCTTCTACAACATCGACGTGGACACCTCGACGCTGGTGGACCTGGATAAGCCCACGCACGCCGAGCAGCAGGCCCTGAACGGCCGGCTGTGTGCCGAGATCGCCGCGTTCATCCGCCAGCACGAGCCCGCGGGCGTGACGGTGTCGGTGGGCGGCGAGATCGGCGAGGTGGGCGGCAAGAATTCCACCGCCGAGGAGCTGACGGCGTTCGTGGAGGTGTTCCAGGCGCAACTGGCGAAGCTTGCGCCGGGCAAGCCCGGGATGAGCAAGATCTCCATCCAGACCGGCACCAGCCACGGCGGCATGCCGCTGCCGGACGGCACCATCGCCAAGGTCAAGCTCGACTTCGATACACTGGAAGCACTCTCGAAACTGTCGCGCGAGCGCTATGGGTTCGCGGGCGCGGTGCAGCACGGCGCCTCGCCGCTCCCGTCGGAGTTGTTCGGCGAGTTCACGAAGCGCGGGGCGTGCGAGATCCACCTGGCAACCGAGTTCCAGAACATGATCTTCGATCACCCCGCGTTCCCGGCCGGTCTCAAGAAAGTCATCTACGACGAATTGCGCACGAGCGAGGCGGCCGACCGCAAGGCCAGCGACACCGATGAGCAGTTCTTCTACAAGGTGCGCAAGAAAGCACTCGGCGGTCGGAAGCTCGAGCTGTGGTCGCTGCCGGCCGACGTGCGCGACGCGATCGGCGAGCGGCTGGAGGAGCGCTTCACGTTCTTACTTACGCAGCTCCGCGCGCAGGACACCCGCGAGGTCGCGGCCAGACACGCCCCGTTTGTACCGGGCTCCTACCCGGTGTTCGCCGAGTCCGTCGGGGCCACGAAAGGCCCCGAGGACGTCACGGGACTCTCGGATTGACCACGGAGACCGCCATGAGCGATCGCGCGGTGACGCTCGCGCAGTTCGTACTGCAGCAGGAGCGCATGCACCCCGAGGCCAGCGGCCAGTTCACCAGCCTGCTGCTGGACATCGCGCTGGCCGCCAAGATGATCAACAAGGCGGTCATCCGCGCCGGGCTCGTGGACGTGCTGGGTGCGACCGGCACCACCAACGTGCAGGGCGAGAAGGTGCAGAAGCTGGACGTGTTCGCGCACGAGACCATCATGCGCGTGCTGGGCTCCACCGGGCAGCTCGCGGTGATCGCGTCGGAGGAGGACGAAGACATCGTGCAGGTCACCGACGGTGTCCCCATCGGCCGCTACGTGGTGAACTTCGACCCGCTCGACGGCTCGTCGAACATCGACGCCAACGTGAACATCGGTACGATTTTTTCGATTCTGCCACGTCTCACCCGCACCGGGCGTGGCACGCACGAAGACGTGTTGCAGGCCGGCCGCCGGCAGCTGTGCGCGGGCTACGTGCTCTACGGCTCCAGCACGATGCTCGTGTACACAACGGGCGACGGCGTACATGGCTTTACCTACGAGCCCAGCATCGGCGAGTTCCTGCTGTCGCACCCCAACATCCGCACGCCCAAGCGTGGGCGCATCTACAGCTGCAACGAGGGCAACTACATGAACTGGTCCGATGGGGTCAAGCGCTACGTGGACTGGTTGAAGTGCGAAGACAAGGCGACGGGCCGCCCCTACAGCGCGCGTTACGTGGGCTCGCTCGTGGCCGACTTCCACCGCAACTTGCTCTACGGTGGCATCTACCTCTACCCGGGCGACAAGAAGAACCCGAACGGCAAGTTGCGCTTGCTCTACGAGGCTGCTCCACTCGCGTTCGTGGCCGAGCAGGCGGGCGGATCGGCGAGCAACGGCAGCCAGCGCATCATGGACCTGGCCCCCGCCGCACTCCACCAGCGCACGCCGTTGCTCATCGGCAGCCCCGACGACGTAGCCGAGGCGCAGGCATTCATCCAGGAGAAGCACGCCGGAGTCACGAGCGAACGCCGGCTGCGGTAGGCGTTCACCCGCTGCGCGGCCACAGGCTGGCCACGCGCCAGCGGATCTCGTCGCGCACCTCGCGGAACGCGTCCAGCCGGCCGGGCTCTGGCACGGCGCTCGGGTCCGGCAGCGGCCAGTGCACGCGGCGCACGTCCCCGGCCAGCGCGGGGCAGCTCTCGTCGGCCTCCCCGCACAGCGTCACCACCGTGTCGCACTCTCGCCACGGCACGGCGTCCAGGTGCTTCGACGACTGGGCGGTTAGGTCCACCCCCACCTCGCGCATGGCCTCGAGCGCGCACGCGTGAACGCCGCGCGGCTCGGTACCCGCGCTCAGCACCTCCACGCCGGCCGGGGCCAGGCCGCGCGCGAAACCCTCGGCCATCTGGCTCCGGGACGAGTTGTGGATGCACAGGAACAACACCCGGCCGGGCGGACGCGTGATGAAGGCGGCGGGTCGGGCGTCGTCCGCCTTCATCGTGACGACATCATGCTCTTGTACATACGCGCGGCCGCCACACCCGCCAGCATCGGTGCGAGCCAGTAGACCCAGTGGTGCGTCCACACGCCCGAGGCGCAGGCGGCGCCGAACGCGCGCGCCGGATTCATCGCGGCGCCGGTGAGTGGTCCGCCGACCAGGATGTCCATGCACACGACCAGGCCGATGGCGAAGCCGCCGATCTTGGGGCCGCGCTCGTCGACCGCCGTGCCCCACACCGCGGTCACGAGCAGGAACGTCATCACGAACTCGAGCAGCAGGCCCTGCGACACCGACACGCCGGCGGCCAGCATGGGCACGCCGTGGTGCACCGCCTGGCCGGCCTCGCCCGGCATCACCGAGCGCAGCAGGAAGCTGGCGGCGATCGCGCCGACCAACTGCGACACCCAGTAGGTGATGGCCGAGGTGAGCGACATGCGGCGGGTGATCACGAACCCCAGCGTCACCGCGGGATTGAAGTGCGCGCCGGACCAGGCCCCGAGCGCGGAGATCATCGTGGCCAGCGCCAGGCCGTGTGCCACCGCGACCACCAGCAGGCTTCCGCCGCCCGTCGCCTGCTGCATGATGACGGCGCCCTGGCCGATAAAGCACAGCGTGAACGTGCCGAGGAATTCGGCCCAGTAGGATTTCGGTCCCTGATCCATGCCACCTCCGATGTGCGAGTCCCGTGCCACGACGCGCGGCACCCTAGCGGCGGCCGGGCCGATGCGTCAACGCGACGGCGGGCTCAGACCGCGAGTCCCGATCTCCGCAGCAGCTCCTCCATGAGCTTGGCGTTCCGCGCCGCCTGGCCGGCATGGCAGTTGTTGAAGAACAGGTAGGTCTGCTTGGCCTGCTTCGCCAGCGCGTTCACACGCGTCACCCATTCCGACAACTCGCGCTCCGAGTAATCGTAGTCGTAGCGGAGTTGTTCGCGACGCGCGGGGCGCTCGGCTGCGGCGCCCGCCGACGTCGCCGCCACACGGGTGCCGCTCCCCCACCAGTGCGTGGCATTCCGGCCGTGGAAGCGCACGTAGCCGATGCCGTTGGTGACGTGCGTCACGGGTGGCACGAGCCCCGGCAGCGCGGGTTCGTCCACGGCGCAGTAGCCCAGCTCGCGCTCGGCCAACCACGCCGGCAGCTGCGGGTGCATCCAGGAAGCGTGCCGGAACTCCACCCACAGCGGCTCGCCCGGCAGCCGCTCGCGCAGCAGTTCCAGATGCGCTTTCGCGCGCTCGTCGCGGCGGAACGCCCACGGGAACTGGGCCAGCAGTCCGTGGTACTTGCCGGCGTCCTTCAATGGCTGCACCACTTCGCGGAAGCGGGCGTAGAGCGCGGGCTCGCTCGCGCGCACGTGCGTCATGTCCTGGTTCAGCTTGACGATGAAGCGAAAGCCGTCGGGCGTCTTCCGCTGCATCTGCTCGAGCACGCGCGGTTGCGGGATGCCGTAGTAAGTGGAGTTCACTTCGACGCACGGGAACTGCCGCGCGTAGTGGTCGAGGAAGTCCGCACTCTTCGTACCGGGCGGGTAGAACGGGCCGACCCAGTCGGCGAATGAGTAGCCCGACGTGCCCACGAACACGGCGGGTTCGGCGATCACGGCTCGTCCTTGGGCGTCAGGCGCGGCTTGAGCTGGGTGGGATCAGGAGCGGACGGGTCCGCCCCCTGCGTATAGCCGCCCGGCTCGCCGCGGCCGCGCTTGGCGGCGCCGAACGGCACGTGGCCGAGCGCACGCCGGTGCGCGAGCGAGCCCGCGGGCACGACCGCCGCCTCGCCCAGCTTGTCGCGCACCTGGTCGAGGGCATCCTGGAGCGCCTTCGCGCGCTCGTCCCTTGCGAACAGCTCCAACTGCTCCTCTTGGGCATGCTCGAGCGCCGACACCGACACGCCCAGCAGGCGCAGCGGTTCGCCCTGCCAGTTCTCGCGCCACAGCGCGCGCGCCACCTCGAACACGCCGAGATGGTCGTCGAGCGCTGCGGCAAGTGCGCGCTGGCGCGTGACGGTGCGGAAGCGGAAGTCGCGCAGCTTCACGGTCACGGTGCGGCCGCGGAAGCCGTCGCCGCGCAGGCGTCGGGCCACCTGGTCCGAGAGACGCAGCAACGTGCCCTCCAAGAACTCCGGATCGCGGCAGTCTTCCGGAAGCGTGACCTCGTGCCCCATGGACTTGGGGTCCACGCCCTCGTGGTAGGGGATCACCGGCGTGCGGTCGCGCCCCCATGCAGCCTCGACCAGGTGTTCGCCGACCACGCCGAACTGGCGCTTCAGGAGTGGCACGGGCGCGTTCGCGAGTGCGCCCACCGTGGCGAGCCCGAGGCTTTTAAGCTGTTCGCTCAGCTTGGGGCCCACGCCCCACAACGCCTGCACGTCCTGCGGCCAGAACACGCCGCGGAACTGCTCCTCGGTGAGCGCGGTGATGCCGCGCGGCTTCTTCACGCCGGACGCCATCTTGGCGATCAGCTTGTTGGGGCCGATGCCGATCGAGGCTCCAAGCCCGTGCGTGTCGAAGATGCGCTGTTGCAGCTCGCGCGCCAGCTCGCTCGCCGACTCGGGTGTCTGGCCGCGCCCCGGGAGCTTGCGCAGGTCGAGAAACGCCTCGTCCACGCTGAACGGTTCCACGTCGGGCGTGACCTCGAGGAACATCTCGAGCAGCTCGAGCGACTTCTCCACGTACTTGCGCGGATTGCCCTCGACGTACTCGGCCTGCGGGCAGAGTCGCGTCGCCTCGGCGAGCGGCATGCCCGCTCGCACGCCCGACGGACGCGCTTCATAAGAGGCGGCCGTGACCACGCCGCGACGGCTGGGGTCGCCGCACACGATCACGGCCTTGCCGCGCAGGTGCGGGTGGTGCGCCTGCTCCACCGACGCGAAGAACGCGTCCATGTCCACCAACAGGATCATGGCGTCGGTCTCAGCTGGGTCCGGTCCATGCGCGGCTCAGCACCCAAGAGGGTCCGCGGGCGTCGTAGCAAAGTTCGTAGCTGTCGTCTTTGGAGCCTTGCACCGCGAAGTAGCGCAGCACGGCCTGGCCCTCGCGTCGGGCCCACTGGCCGGTGATCGTGCGCACGCGGACGACACGCCCCTGCCAGCGAAAGCGGATGGGGCGCATGGAGCCGTCCACGAACGCGGTGAGCACGTCCACCGGGTCGTTGAGGGATTCGAACATGGTCGGGGTCGGGCACCGACGGGAGCTTACTGCACAGATGGGCAGTCAGGCAATGCCCCTGTCGCGCCCGATCCCGCTACGCCTTCTCCCCTTCGCGGCGCACATCCCCGATGCGCCGGGCCATGGACAGGAACGCGCTCACCAGCATCACGAAGGCCCCCAGCCAGACCAGGTTGATGAACGGTTTCGTGCTCACCTCGATCGCGAGCGTCTCGCTCTCGCGGGTGCGCTCGCGGCCCGGGAGCGCCAGCAACACGCGGCCGCCGTCGTTGGGATCGGCGTTGACGATCGAGATGGTGCCGCCGCTCGGCAGGTAGGCCGGCGTCGTCGTGCGCTTGGCATCGGTGACCGACACCTCCATGCTGGGCTTCAACGGCACGGTGCGGCCGCCGATGTCGGCGATGACGTTGGCGGTGAGCTTCATGCGCCCCTCGCTCGGCTCGGGCAGGAAGCTCTCAAACGTGTACTTGATACTCCCCACCTGCTTGGTCTCGCCCACGGCGAACCACGTGCCGCCCTCCTCGTCCTGGCCCACCATTTCCAGTGGCGAGATGTAGATGTCGTGCGTGAGGAACCGCTCGATGTGCGGCTTCTTCATGTAGCCCTGGTTGTACTCGCTCCAGTAGAATTTCGTGCTGGCGGTGAAGCGCCCTTCTGGCGCAACGACGGCGATGATGGCGTGGTCCTTTCCTTCGGTGTCGCGCTCCATCCCCTGGAACACCAAGTCGTAGCCGAGCGCCTTGCGGGACTCCCCGCGCGGCAACTGGAGCTGGGCCTCGAGCCCGTAGCCGCTCGAAGCGATGACGCCGATGATCAACACGGTGGCGCCCATGTGCCCCAGGTAGGCCACGCCGTGCTTCCAGCCGGCCTTGAAGCCGCGCAACGTCACCATGAGATTGGAGGCGAGCGCGAACGACATGGCGAACACGATCGCGGCGGGCATGGGCTGGCGCACGCCGGCCACGGCCGCCACCACCGCCGCCACCACGCCGAAGACGGCCGAGGGCAGGGCGGCGCGCAGGAACGCCTCGGGCTCGTGCTGGCGCCAGCGCAGCAGCGGCGCGATGCCCAGCAACACGCCCATGGCGATGGCGAGCGGAGCGTTGACGAGGTTGTAGTAGCTGGTCTGCACGTTGCTCGGCGGTCCGAACAGCCGCGTGATGAGCGGCGCGCTCATGCCCACCGCGACCAGCGCGCACATGAGCATGAACACCAACTGCCCGAGCCACATGAACGATTCGCGCGAAAACGCCCCCAGCGCTTCGGGCGCCTTGGGGATCTCGCGCAATCGCGAGAGCAGCAGGCTGTATCCGGTCAGACCCGCCATGGCGATCAATCCCATCAGGAAGCCGCCCAGGCCGAACGGGATCTTCCAGTCATCGTTCGCGGCAAAGGAGTGCACCGAGAAGTCAGCGAGCACGCCGCTGCGCGTGAGGAACGAGGCGTAGAGCACCAGCACGTAACTGGTCACCGCGAGGAAGAAGTTGGTGCGCCGCAATGAGCCCGTGACGCGCTGCACGAGCAGGCCGTGCACAAGTGCGATGTTCGCGAGCCACGGGATCAGCGAACCGTTCTCGACCGGATCCCAGCCCCAGTAACCGCCCCAGCCGAGCACCTTGTAGGCCCACACGCCGCCCATGATGAAGCCGGTGGCCTGGATGGCAGTGGAGAACACCGCCCACGGCAGCACCGGTTTGACCCAGCCGTCGTAGTCGCGCTTGTAGAGCGCCGCACACGCGATCGCGAACGGCACAACGAACGAGGAGAACCCGGTGAACAGCACCGGCGGGTGGATGGTCATCCACCAATCTTGAAGTAGCGGGTTCAAGCCCTGGCCGTCGGTGTAGGCGAACTTGCTCGCCAGGAACGGCCCGCGCACCACGCCCACGAACGTCAGCATGATGACGGGCAGGTTCAAGAAGAACAGCGACGGCTCGGTGAGCGCGTGCCGCCAGCGCATGAGCACGAGTCCGAGCGTGGTGGTGAGCAGCGCCCACAGTAGGAACGTGCCCTCCTGCCCACCCCAGAATGCCGCATAAACGTAGTAGGACGGCATGGCGCGCGACGAGTAGTCGTGCACGTACTGGTACTGGAACTGGTGACTGAACAGGATCCACCAAAGAAACACCGCGCCGCCGAGCAGCGACAGCCACTGCACGCGGAACGCCGCCCGCGCCACCGGCGCGGCGCCTTCGCGACCCAGCAGCACGGCGAACCACGCAAATCCCGCGGTGAGCGCGCTCAAGAACGCCAGCCAGCACGACACCTGCCCCCAATTGAGTGTACCGGTGGCGGTGAGCGCGCCGCCCACGAGCAGCATGGGCAGGATCAGCGCCAGCGTGGTGGTGAGCGCGGGACGGCTCACGAGGGCACGCCCTCGGCGGCCTTGTCGGCCTCGGCCTGGTACTTGGAGGGACACTTGACCAGGAGTTGGTGCGCCTCGAAGTGGTCGCCCTCGAACTTCCCGATCGCCACCACGCTCACGGCCTGGTCGAAGTTGCCGGGGATCACGCCGCGGTATTCGACCGGCATGACGTCGCCCTGCTCGTCCCGCAGCTTGAAGCTCAGGAACTGCTCCTCGGGCTTCAAGACGTAGTCCTTGTCGGCGAGCTTGCCATTGACTTGCACCAGCCCACTGGCGCTACGAGCCTCGGCGAAGCTGATGTAGGGCGTCATCGTGCGCTTGAAGCTCGACACGCCCACGGTCGCGGCCACGGCCAGCAGCACCACGGCCACGATCAGTTTGACGTTCATCGTTTCTCCATCTCGTTGAGGCGCCGCTCCACGCGCAGGATCCAGGCGAACAGCAGGCCCCACACCAGCAGCGAGACGCCGAGCACTACCCAGTTAAGGTCCATATCGGGTCCTTGAGATCAGGGGATCACGGGAGAATGGAACTCGGGGATCAGGCCGACAGTCGCCGTTCGAGTCGCGACACGCGCACGCGCAGGAACTGGAGCCAGAAGTACAGGAGCGTGAAACCGAGCAACATCGAGAACAGGCACAACTGGATCGCGGAATCCATGTCGATCTTCCCCGACGAGTTGAGGATGGGATCGGGATGCAGCGTGGAATAGATGCGGGGCACCACAAACATCAGCGGCGGCACCGCGACAAACGCGGCGATCGAATACACCGCCGAGAGCCGAGCGCGCTTCTCCTCGCCCTCGATACTGCCGCGGAGCGCCAGGTAGGCGCCGTAGAGCAGCAGCACGAAGAAGATGCTGGTCTCGCGCGGGTCCCAGTTCCAGTACGAGCCCCACATCGCCTTGGCCCACAGCGACCCCGACACCGTGGCGCCGATGCAGAACATCAGGCCCAGCTCGGCGGCGGCGGCGGCGTGATCGTCGTGGCGCAGGTCGCGCTTCCACAGGTAGAGCGCGCTGTGGAGCATGGACCAACCCAGCGCCACCACCGTGACCCACGCGGCGGGAATGTGGAAGTAGAGCACGCGCGTGGATTCCGCGAGTACGGGAACCAGCGGTGCCCAGAGCAGGCTCGCGACCATCGTGGCCGCGATCCACAAGAAGATGCCGTATCGCCAGATCATCTTGATCGGCCCGGGAAGCCGGCGCGGCGGCCGCGCCCGCCCCGGATCAGTCCTCCCAGAGATGGTCGTAGAGTAACAGGCTCACGCCGAACAACGCTACCGCGTAGGCCACGAGCAACTGCGCGTCCCCAGCGATCGGCAGGCCGTCCCACTGCGCCCGCGTGCCCGAGACGCCCGACGCGAGCACCGGCAACAGCAACGGCAGCGACACGCCAGCAAACAGCGCGCCGCGATTGCGCGTCTGGGCGATCACCGCGCCCACCAGCGTGCTGGAGGCAGCCAGCGACAGTGTGCCGAGCCCGAGCACCACGAGGAACGGGCCCCAACGGACGGGCGGGGCCGCGGTCAGCACCAGGAACAGTGGCACCGTCACGGCCTCGACCACGAGCAGGAACAGCACGTTGAACAACAGCTTGCCGAGCGCGATCTCCGTGGGTGACGCCACCAACCGCAACATGAGCAGCGTGCGGCTCTCCACCTCGCGCACGAACGCGTGGCTCATGGACGCGAGGGCGGCGAACAGCAGCGTGATCCACAGCAACGCCGACAGCAGATCCGGGCGATCGGGCAGCCGACCGGCCGCGAACGTGACCGCCGTGAGGCTGGTGACCGCGAACAGCAGCGCCGCGTTCAAGCCGAAGCGCGTGCGCCACTCGCTGCGGCACTCCTTACGAAGGATCGCCCAGACCGCGGCCGTGGAGCTCGAGGCGGCGTTCGGCAAGCTGGACCTCCTGGGGATCGTTGGTGGCGATGAGCACCAGTCCACGCGTGGCCTGGTGCCGGACGACCTCTCGCACGGCGTCGCGCCCGGCGTCGTCCAGGTGGCTACTCGGCTCGTCGAGCAGCAGCAGCGGCGGCTCGTGCAGCAGCGCGAACGCCAGCCGCAGGCGCTGCTTCATGCCGCTCGAGTAGGTGGCCACGCGGTCGCGAGCGCGCGCGGCGAGCCCGACGCGCGCGAGCACGACGCGAGCGGCTTCAGCGGGGTCGGCGAGGCGCCGGCACTCGCCCGCGAACAACAGGTTTTCGAGCGCGGAGAACTCTTCATAGAAGGCCAGGTCGGGCGTGACCAGGCCGAGCGCCGCGCGGCGCACGCCAGGAGCGAGCTCGCGACCGCCCACGTGCATCGTGGTGCTCCCCGACGTCGGCCGCAGCAGGCCGGCGAGGATGCGCAGCAACGTGCTCTTGCCACTGCCGTTGGCACCGGTCACCGCGACCGCGCCGGGTCCCTCCCACACGAACGCCAGCCCGTCCACGCCGGTCGCGCGGCGCCCGTAGCGATGCGACAGCTGGTCGGCCTTGAGGCCCACCGCGCTCGCGACGCTCAAGCCGACGCCCCGCGCGCCGACGCGGCCGTGCCGTCGAGCGGCGGCAGCTCGGCGAGCAGACGCTCGAGATCGGGCAGCACACGTGCCCGGGCCTGTTCGCGGCTGCCGCGCAGCTGCACGCCGGCCGCGTGCGGGTGGCCACCTCCGCCCAGGCGCGAGCACACGCCGTCGATGTTCACGCGCCCGGTCGAGCGCAGGCTCACCTTCACCTTCCCGGGCTCCACCTCGCTGAACAGTGCTACCGCCTCAACGCCCTCGATCGCTCGCGGCATGTCCACCAGCCCCTCGGTGTCCGCGCCCACGAGCCCGTGCCGCTGGAACTGTTCCGGGCTCACTTCGAGCACCACAAGCTGGCCGCCGTGGCGCATCTCGAGCGCGGCGAGCGCCTCGCCGAAGAAGCGCAGCCGGCCCGGCGGCGCGGTCTGGTGCACGCGCGCGGTCATGTCGGCAGCGTCCACGCCCAGCTCGACCAGGTCCGCCGCCATGCGTAGCGCGCGGGCGTCGGTGTTCGAGTAGCGGAAGTTGCCAGTATCGGTGGCGAGCCCCACGTAGAGCGCGTCGGCGGCCATGGCGTCCACGGCGACACCCGACTCGAGCATGAACTCGTACACCAGCACCGCCGTCGCCGCGCAGGCCGGCTCGATCACGTTCACCTGGCCAAAGCCATCGTGCGTGACGTGGTGGTCCACCACCGCCACGGCGATGGCGTGCTGGTCGAGATGCGGGCTCAGTCGGCCGATACGCTGCCGGTTGCCGGTGTCGATGACCACGAGCGCGTCCGCTTCAGCGAAGCGCGTCTCGGCCAACGCCTCGGAGTACACCTCGACGGGTCCGTCGGCGGCCAGCCAGTCGAACGCCCGGGGTGTGGGCGAGTCGTTCAGGATGCGCACCTGCTTGCCGAGCGCGCGCAGCATGCGCGCGAACGCGATCTCGCTGCCGATGGCGTCGCCGTCGGGGTTCACGTGCGTGCTGAGCAGGAAGCGGTTGTGCCGAGACACGAACTGGTGTAGCGCGGCGCGTTCGGGTGTGGTGGGCACACGGCTCATCGCGCCGCCGCCACGGGCAGCCCGGCCACGTCGCGCAGGAACCACGCGTGCAGTCGCCGGTCGGGCGTGAGTTCGGGATGGAACGCGAGTGCGGCGACGCGGCCCTGTCGCACGCCAACGGCCTCGCGGCCGTAGCGCGCGATCACCTGTACGCCCTTGCCGACGCGCGTGATGCGCGGCGCGCGGATGAACACGCCCACCATGTCCGCGCCGAGTCCTTCGACGTGCACGGCCTCGGTGAAGGAGTGCACCTGCCGGCCCCAGGCGTTCCGCCGCGCGGTGATGTCCAACACGCCCAGCGTGGGGCGCGGCAGCCGGTCGGCCTGCTTGGCGAGCAGCAGCAGGCCGGCACACGTCCCCAGCACGGGCGACTTGCGAACATAGCGCTCGAGCGGTACCCGGAGCCCGGTGGCATCGAGCAGGCGCAGCATGGTGGAGGACTCGCCGCCCGGCAGGATCAGCGCGTCGAGCCCCGCGAGGTGTTCGGGCAACGACACGCGTACCGGCTCCACACCCAGCTCCCGCAGCGCCGCCGAATGGAGCGCGAAGTCGCCCTGCAGGCTCAGCACGCCCACGCGGGGCGCATGGCCCGCCCGACGATCACCAGCCACGTTTCGCAAGCAGCTCGCCCTCGGACAGTGTCTCGAGCGAGATCCCGCGCATCGCCTGCGGCAGGCCCGTGCTGATCTCCGCCAACAGGTCCGGCCGGTCCCAGTTCGCCACCGCCTGCACCATGGCGCGCGCGGTGCGCGCCTGGTCCTTGCGTGCTTCCTTCGGCTTGTCGGGGTCCCCCACCTCGAAGATGCCCGAACCCACGAACACGGCCTCGGCGCCCAGCTTCATCATGAGTGCGGCATCGGCCGGCGTGGCCACGCCGCCCGCGGCAAAGTTCGGCACCGGCAGCTTGCCCGTGCGAGCCACCTCGCGCACCAGCTCGAATGGCGCGCCGAGCGTCTTGGCTTCGGCCATCAACTCGTCGGCGGTGAGCGTGGTGAGCCGCTTCATGTGGGTGACGACGGTGCGCATATGGCGCACGGCCTCGACGACATTGCCCGTGCCGGCTTCGCCCTTGGTGCGGATCATGGCCGCGCCCTCGCCGATCCGGCGCAGCGCCTCGCCCAGGTCGCGGCAGCCGCACACGAACGGCGCCTTGAACTCGTGCTTCCAGACGTGGTTCGTCTCGTCCGCTGGCGTGAGCACCTCGGACTCGTCGATGAAGTCGATCTCGAGTGCTTCGAGGATCTGCGCCTCGACGATGTGCCCGATGCGGCACTTCGCCATGACCGGGATGTCCACCGCCGCCTGGATGCGACGGATCATGGACGGGTCGCTCATGCGCGCCACGCCGCCGGTCTTGCGGATCTGCGACGGGATGCGCTCGAGCGCCATGACCGCTGCGGCGCCGGCTTCCTGGGCGATCACGGCCTGCTCGACGTTCATCACGTCCATGATGACGCCGCCCTTGAGCATCTCGGCGAGCCCGACCTTGAGACGATACGTCGCCTCCGGCGTCGGCGGCGTGGACGCGGCCGGCGCCTTGCGACTGCCATTCGTGTGCGGCGCCGGCGCTCCGGCCCGACTGTGCTTCGTGCGCTTCATGGCTGCATCCTCCTGTTCGACGACTGGCACGCGCTCGCGGCCCGGGCCGCAGGCGCGAGATCGTGGCTACGCGGTCTTCTCCATTCCCGGCCCGGCGAGCGCGCGCAACCGCTCCACCACGGGCGGCAACACTTCGCCGATGCGGTCGATGTCGTCCTCGGTGTTGTCCTCGCCCAACGAGAATCGCACGCTGGCGTGCGCGTCTTCGGGGCGGAGGCCCATGGCCGTGAGCACGTGGCTCGGGCCCGGCTCGCCGCTGCTGCAAGCGCTGCCGGTGGACACCTGGATGCCCGCCCGGTCCAGCTCGTGCAGCACTGCCTCGCCGTCCACACCTGCCAGGCACACGTTGACGATGCCCCCGACGCGGCGGTTGAGGTCACCATTGAGCGTGGTATGCATCACTCGGGAAAGCACCTGCGCCAACAGGCGCTCACCCAGCGCGGCGATGCGCTGAGGCACGCCACTCGCGAGACCTGCACGCGCCCGCGCGGCGGCCACTCCCATGCCCACCAACAGCGCCACCGTCTCGGTGCCCGCGCGCCGTCCGCGCTCGTGCCGGCCGCCGTGCACGAGCGGCTGCAGCCGCGTGCGCCGGCGCACGAACAGCGCGGCGGCGCCCTGGGGCCCGTGGAACTTGTGCGCCGCGATGCTGGCCAGGTCCGCCTGCCAGCCGTCTACTGACATGCCCAGCTTTCCCGGCGCCTGCACGGCGTCGACGTGGAACAGCGCCCCGCACGCCTTGACCAGCGGGCCGATCTCCTCGAGCGGCTGGATCACGCCTGTCTCGTTGTTCACCGCCATCACGCTCACCAGCGCCACGTCGTCCCCGAGCGCGGCAGCCAGTTCGTCCGGGTCCACCGCGCCGTTCGGCCGCACCGGCACCACCGTGAGCGCGAAGCCCTCCGCCTCGAGCGCGCGCGCCGTGCCAAGCACGGAGGAATGTTCGACGGCGGTGGTCACGATGCGCTTGCGCCCCGGCGTCGCCCGCAGCGCGCCCTGCAGCGCCAGGTTGTTGGATTCGCTGCCCGTGGCCGTGAACACGACCTCCTCGGACTGGCCGCCGAGCAACCGTGCCACCTCGAGGCGGGCCGCCTCGATGGCGTCGCGCGCCGACTCGCCGCGCGAGTGGACGCTCGACGCGTTGCCGAAGCCCTCGCCGAGCCACGGCAGCATGGCTTCGACCACCTCGGGAGCGGGCCGCGTCGTGGCGGCGTGATCGGCGTAGACCTTGCTCATGCGGGCGTGCCCACCGACGCGCCGAGCGTGGTGATGCTGATGCGCTGGGCGAGCAGGCCGGCGATGGTCTTGAACGCGCGCGAGGTGGCGCTGTCGGGATCCACCGACACCACCGGAGCACCCGTGTCGCCGCCCAGGCGCACCGCGGACTCGAGCGGCAGCGCGCCCAGGAACGGCAGCCCCAGCGCCAGCGCGCGAGTCTGGGCGTCGCCGCTCGAGAAGATGTCGTGGCGGGCGTTGCACTGGTCGCAGATGAAGTAGCTCATGTTCTCGACCACGCCCAGCACCGGCACCGACAGCTTGTCAAACATGCGGATCGCCTTGACCGAGTCCTCGATGGCCACCGTGCTCGGCGTGGTCACCACGACGGCGCCGGTCACGACGGTCTGTTGGATCAACGACAGCTGCACGTCCCCCGTGCCGGGCGGCAGGTCCACGAGCAGGTAGTCGCATCCTGACCAATCCACGTCGCCCAAGAACGACTTGATGGCGCCATGCAGCATGGGGCCGCGCCACACCACGGCTTCGCCGGCCTCGACCAGCAGCCCCATGGACATGAAGCGGATGCCGTGCGCCTCGAGCGGCACGATGCGGCCCTCACGTTGGTAGGGCTGGCGCTGCACACCCAGCATGCGTGGCAGGTTGGGCCCGTATATATCGCCGTCGAGGAGCCCGACGTTCGCGCCGGTCTGGGCGAGCGCGATGGCGAGGTTCGCGGCCACCGTGCTCTTTCCCACGCCGCCCTTGCCGGAGCCCACCGCGATGACATGGCCCACGCCCTCGAGCGCCTTGCGGTCGGCGGACGGGTCTTTGGGTTTGCGCACGCGACTGGTGGTGTGGATGTCCAACTCGGTCAGGCCCGGGATGCGTGTGACGGCCGCGCGGCAGTCATTCTCGATCTGCGCCTTGAGCGGGCAGGCCGACGTGGTGAGCACCAGCGTGAAGCGCACCCGACCGCCGTCGATCTCGATGCCCTCGATCATGCCGAGCGTGACGAGGTCGCGGTGCAGGTCGGGATCGTTCACCGTGCCGAGCGCGGCAAGAACGGCTTCAGGGGTGATCAAGCGCACCTCATTTTGGTGTTGAGTGCCTCCGGCACTGCGGGAGTTGGCGGAGCTGCCTGCGGCACCTGCTCGGGGGCGATGCGAGCGTGCCCCGCTCAGCGACGTGAGCGGCGGCGCTCCCACCACTCACGCGCGCCGTTCAGCGCAATGGCCAGCAGGACCGTGCCGCCGATCAGGAATGCGGCGATGACCAGTCCGTAGCCGTAGAACACGCGCTACTCGGCGTGCACTTGCGAGATGAAAGGCAGCTTGTAGCGCAGGTACCGCTCGGTGCCGTTGCGTAACGTGGTCGTTGAGCTGGAACACCCGCTGCAAGAACCGTGCAGTCGAATGGTCACGATGCCCTCGTCACTCACGTTCATGAGTTCGAGGTCGCCGCCGTCCGACTGGACCATGGGGCGCAGTTGCTGGATGACTTTCTCGACCTCTTCTCGCATATTGCCTCCGGACCCGCGGCCGGCCGTGCAGGCGGGTAGCGGGGGCGTGCCGCGGCTCGTTGCCGGCCCCGGTCTCATCTCTCTAAGTGCAAGGTAACACGGTAGACTATGCCCCATCAGATGACCCGTCAAAGCCGCACGCCCCCGTCGGACGGCCGAATTGGCCCGGGCCTGACGAACGCCTCGCACGTGGCCGAACAGCCTTCGTCGCAGGACGCCCGGGTGACCTTCCCGGAGCAGCCCTTCCTTCATCTGGATGTGCTGTGGGTGCAGGTGGCCGGCACGCTCTGCAACCTCTCGTGCACGCATTGTTTCGTCACGTGCGGACCGCACGAGGAGCGTCACGCCATGATGACGCGTGCCGAAGTCGCGGCGCGCGTCGCCGAGGGGCTGGCGATGGGCGTGAAGGAGGTCTACTTAACCGGCGGCGAACCGTTCCTGAACCCCGCGCTCGAGGGCATCGTCGAGGACGCGGTCGCGCGGGCGCCCGTCACCATCCTCACCAACGGCACGTTATTCACCGCTGGCCGCGTGCGCTGGCTTGCCGCGCTCACGCGCTCGAGTCGCTTCTCGCTGGAGTTGCGCGTGTCGCTGGACGGCGCCGACGCGGCCTCGCACGACGCGTTCCGCGGCGAGGGATCCTGGCGGCGGACGATTTCGGGCCTGCGCTCACTTGCCGAAGTGGGCCTACTGCCCATCGTCACGCTCACCCGACCGATGCAGGTGGACGCGGACGAACTGGCAGCGCGCTGCCGCGCAGCACTCGGTGCCGAGGGCGTGGTGGAAGCGCGCCTCAAGCTGCTGCCCATGTTCGCGCTGGGCCGCGAGGCCACGCGCAGCGGCGGCGCCCCTGCCCCGTCCTCGCTCGCCGCATTGCCACCGGAGGCCTTCGATCCGCATCGGCTCCAGTGTGGCGCATGTCGAGCCGTCACGAGTCGCGGCGTGTTCGTGTGTCCGCTGCTCGTGGACGAGCCGGGAGGTCGCATGGGGGACACGTTGGCCGAGGCCGCGCGCGCGTTCCCGCTGGCGCACGGCGCGTGCGCGACCTGCTGGGCCACGGGTATGACGTGCGCGAACGAATGATCTCGCGGCTGGTCGTGTTCGGTGGCGTGTACGCCAACCTCGCCGCGCTCTCCGCAACGCTCGCCGACATCGCGGCGCGCGGAAACGCGCCGGTGTGGTGCCTGGGTGACGTCGGTGGATTCGGGCCCGACCCGGAGCACTGCGTACACTTGCTCCGCGAGCGCGCCGTGCCCACGGTGCAGGGCAACTACGACCACGCGCTCGGGCACCAGCTCGGCGACTGCGCCTGCGGCTACACCGATCCCGACGACCAGCGCTTCGCGCAGCTGAGCTTCGACTACACCGACGCGCACGTGAGCGGATCGTCGCGCGAGTGGCTGCGCGCGCTCCCGACCGAGGCTCGTTTCATTCTGGGCGGGCGGCGCGTGCTGCTCTGTCACGGCTCGCCACGTCGACAGAACGAGTTCCTGTGGGACAGCGGCTGTTCCGACGCGTTTCTCGAGCGGCTGTGCCGCGAACACGAAGCCGACCTGCTGGTGTGTTCGCACACCGGGCTCCACTGGCGGCGCCACCTGGCCGGAGGCCGCTGCGTCGTGAACGCGGGTGCCATCGGACGGCCGGCGCACGACGGCGTGCCGGGTGCGACCTACGCCGAGATCGAGGTGAGCGCGGGTGCGTTCGAGGTGCGATTCCACCCCGTGTGCTACGACCACGAGGCGCTCGCCCGTCGCATCGAGCAAGCCGGATTGCCGCCCGAGTTCGCCGAGACCGTTCGTACCGGATGGTGGACGACGTGCTTCGGCAGCCTGCCCGTGCGCGAACGCCTCGCGGCGCGCGACGCGCACGCGACTCGGCGCTGAACGCACCGGGGCGGCGCCCTCGCGAGCGCCGCCCCGGTGCGACCGATTTCCGCGCCGCTGGCGCGGGGGATCCGACTACCGGAAGCGCGCCTTCAGCTGGCCCCAGCTCGTGTTGTTGACAGGCGTGGGGTTCACCGACTCCATGAGGATCACTTCGTCGTCGAAGTCATCGTCCGCGCCGGCCGCGCGAGAGCTCTCCTCCCAGCACAGCCACCACGTGCCCAAGTTGGCACCGGTGCCCATGAACGCGACGGCCTGCGCCAGGCCGCCCGGGTTGCGAGCGTCCTGCGTGTAGAACGTGCCGCCCGGACCACTCAGCGCGAAACCGAAGCCGTTCGGGTCCACGCCGTTGAACGTCTGGGTGCTGAGGAAGCTCGCGTTCCCGTCAAACCGGTTCACGACGAGATTGTTGCCCGCCTGGAACGTAGCGGTACTGAAGCCAAGCGGTCCGGCGGTACCATTCATCAGCAGGAACAGCGTCGGGACGCCCGCCGACGAGTTGTACATGCTGATGGCGTGCAGCGCCGCGTTGCCGCTGTTCTGCAGCTGGATCGTGTACGCCGTGGTGTTGGACGAGGTCTTCGTCCAGGCCTGCGTCGCATCCTGGTCGGTGAGGACGTTGATGGACTCGCCGACGCTGTTGAGATACGCCTGCAACGATCCGCCGAGCACCGCGACTTGCGGCACACGGGGCGCCGCATCGGCCCGGGAGGTGTAAGCCACGGATGCCACCAATGCGACGAGCAGGACGATAAGTGTGGTAGCCGCACGCTTCATGTGGGGGTCTCCTCGGTGGGAACGGACGCTGTCATTGGGCCCGAAGCGCAGAATGCCAAGTCGGAAAATAGCATCCTGCGCGCGTCATGACGATGAGAATCGGCGCGCTCCCGGCCGCCCGCGCGGCTCTCCACGGCAGCGCTGCGTCACCGCGAGATTCCAGCACGCCGCACACTCGACGCGCGGATTCGCGCCCGCTCCATCGAGTTAGGCGTATCACTCCACACGTCACATGAGGTGATGGGCGAGCGCGGACAGCCCGAGCGAGTAGGCGCCTCCCGAAAAAAAACTGCGATTCCGGCGGCCCTCGAGCGCCTCGATGCTCAGCCCCGGCCGCGCTGCCCCAAGCGCCACCAGGTCCGTCCGACGAGCTCGTCGGGCAGGTGCTGCTGAGCCTTCGCCGCATCTGGATCGTCGTGCGCGTACGCGTAGCCCTCGCCGTAGCCCAGGTCCTTCATCAATCGCGTCGGGGCGTTGAGGATCACCTTGGGTGGTGGCAGCGAGCCGCTGTTTTCGATCTCGGCCATGACGCCCTGATAAGCCGTGTACACGGCGTTCGACTTGCGGGCGAGCGCCAGGTGCACGACCACCTGCGCCAGCGCCAGCTCGCCCTCGGGCGAGCCGAGCTGGTGGTAGGCGTTGAATGCCGCCACCGCGAGCTGGAGCGCCGTGGGGTCGGCGAGGCCCACGTCCTCGCTGGCGAAGCGCACGAGCCGCCGTGCCACGTACAGACGGTCCTCGCCCGCCGCGAGCATGCGCCCGAACCAGTACAGGCTCGCGTCGGGGTCCGAATCGCGCAGGCTCTTGTGGAGCGCCGAGATGAGGTTGAAGTGTTCCTCGCCCGCACGGTCGTAACGCAGGTGACGCCGCGCCAGCGCGCCGCGCACGTCGTCCGCACCGATCGGCCGGCCCGCCGCCTCGGCGGTGGCCGCGGCGATCTCGAGCGTGGTGAGCGCGCGACGCGCGTCGCCATCGGCGGCCGCAGCCAGAAGTTCCAGCGCCTCGTCGCTCGCGGCCACTCGGCCGGCGAGACCGCGCTCATCGGACAGCGCGCGACCGAGCAGCGCGCGCACCGACGGCGATTGAAGATCTCGCAGCACCAGCACTCGCGCGCGAGAGAGCAGCGCGGAGTTCACCTCGAAGCTCGGGTTCTCGGTGGTGGCGCCGATGAACACGATGTCGCCGCGCTCGACGTGCGAGAGGAACGCGTCCTGTTGCGCCTTGTTGAAGCGATGGATCTCGTCCACGAACAGGATGGTGGGCTGTCCCGTGCTCTTGCGATGCCGTACCGCGCGCGCCATGACCTCCTTCACTTCCTTCACGCCCGAGAGCACCGCGGACATCTGCACGAACGGTACGTGCGCGGTTCGCGCGATCAGGCGCGCGAGCGTGGTCTTGCCCGTGCCGGGCGGCCCCCACAGCACGATGCTCGACAGGTGCCGGCCGTCGCGCATGAGCGCGATGGGGCTGCCCTCGGCGAGCAGGTGCTCCTGCCCCACCAGCTCCTCGAAGTTTCGCGGCCGCATGCGGTCGGCGAGCGGGGCGTTGGGCCCGGGATCCTCGGGCAGGCCGCCGTAGCCGCGGCCGGCGGCTCCGGGCACGTCGGGCGCGTCGCCGAACAGGTCCCCGGTCACGAGCGGCCGGTGTCCCCAGGTGGGCCCTGTACGCTCACCGGCACGGCCGGCTCGGGGGCGGCCACCCCGCGACCGTGTTGGTCGCGCAGCGCCGTGGCCACCGCCGCCGCGGCGCGGTCGCGCTCGTCCGCCATCCAGCGCACGAGACGAAGCGTGGCTTCCTCGGGAGTCTGCGGCCGGCCGAGCGCGTGCCCGGCCTGCTCCAGCCGCTGGAACAGTTCCGCCAGAACGGGCGGTTCGATGTTGGAGGCGCGCAGCAGGTCCGGATCCTGGAACACGTCGGCCGGCGGGCCCTGCGCCACGATCTCGCCGCCCGCCTTGAGCACGTAGACCTTGTCGGCGAGCGGGGCCACCATCTGCACGTCGTGCGTGGCGATCACGAACGACACGCCGTGCTCGCGGTTCAGCCGGTCCAAGAGCTCGACCATCTCGCTTCGCGACGCCGGGTCCAGTCCTTCGAACGGCTCGTCCAGCACGAGCAGTTCGGGCTCCAGCACCAGCGCGCCGGCCAGCGCCACCTTGCGTTTCTCGCCGCCCGACAGGTAGTGGCAGACCTTGTGCCGCAGGTGTTCGATGCCCATGCGCCGAAGCGCATAGTTCACCTTGTGCTCCACTTCGGCCTCGGTGTAGCCATAGTTCCTCGGGCTGAACGAGACGTCATCCCACACCGTGGGCGCGATGATCTGCTCGTCGGCGTTCTGCAGCAGTACGCCCAGGCGTTCGCGGATCTTCGAGAACTGCCGGGCGGGGTCCACGCCGAACACGCTCACCACTCCTTCCTCGGGACGCAGCAGTCCGAGGATGTGATAGAGCAGCGTGCTCTTGCCACAGCCGTTCGGGCCCAACACCACCACGCGTTGGCCCGCCTCGACCACGAAGTCGAGACCGCACAGGTGTACGCTGGTCTTGTCCGGGTAGGTGTGCCGTACGCACGACACGCGCACGATCGGTTCGGGGCTGGCGGGCGTTTCGTACACGGGGTTCACTCCGGCCTCAGGTGCCCGAGCACCGCGATCGCGCCGGCCGCCCACAGCGCGGCGACCAGCACCCAGAAGTCCTCGCGCGTGAACTCGAGGTAGTGGCGGCAGCCGCAGATGCGGCCCGAGTGGCCACGCAACTGCATGGCCTGGTAGAGGCGCTGGCTCCGGTCGAAGCCCGACACCACCACCGTCCCCACCGCCTCGCCGAGCAGCGAGAAGCGCTCGCGCACGGGTCGCGCCATGGCGCCGCGCAGCCGGAGCGCCGACCACATGCGCTCGATGCGCGCGAGCAGCGCGAACACGGCGCGATAGGTGAGAAACAGGCTGTCCCCCACCCCCCGCGGCAGCAGCCGCGAGATCGGCGCGAACAGGTCGGGATAGGGCGTCGTGCTCACGAGCCACACGGCGGTGAGGCTCGCCACCATGGGCCGCGCGATCAGGATCAGCGGTTCGTCCCAGTCGGCTTTGAGATGCGCCAGCACGAAGATGAGCGAAAACAGCAGCGGCGTGGACGCGGCCGCGAGCACGAGCCGTCGGGGCACCCGCGCACTCACGCACAGGAGGATCGTCGTGGCGAGCAACGCCAGCAGCACCCCCCACGACGGCGTGGTCACCGCGAGCGCCACGTACCAGACGGTGAGCAGCAGCTTGGCGAACGCGCTCGAGCGATGCCACGGGGAGTGCCCCGCGCTGGCAAGGTGGTCGATCTGGGCGAACGTATTGATCATCGGGAGCTCGGGGTGCTGGGAGTGCCCGCGGCAGGGGTCGGAGCGCCGCGCCGGGCGACGGGGACGGGCAGCAGGTCCGGGCGCACCCGCGACAGGAAGTGGGCCAGACCATACCCAAGAACCGACTCGAGCGCGACGGCCAGCAGCAGGAGCGGAATGAGGATGGCCGCACCGGTGCGGTGCCACACCTGCACCAGCGTATGCGCCAGCGCATGCTCCCCCGCGACGGCCGGGGTGAGGTTCACGGACAGGACCAACAGCGTCACCCAAAACGCGGTGGACAGCAGCTGCGACACTGCGGTGGCCAGCGCCATGGCCCGCGCCGGCCCCATGGCTCCGACGCTGCGCAGGTAGATCGGCCGCGCGGTCGCCGCCCCCAGACCCAGCACGAGCGCGTTCAACCCCACCACGGTGAACCCGCCCTGGCCGAGCAGCGCCAGGATGAGCGTGACCACGAAGCTCACCTGGAACGAGGTCGCCGCACCGAGCAACACCCCGACCGGACCCGCCAGCGTCATGCAGTACTCGAACGCGGTGATGGGCACGGGCAGCGCCATGACGGCCAGCATGATCCCGCCGAGCGAGCTCTGGAACGCGATCAGCCGCGCCCCGCCCGGCTGCGAAGCGCGAGCGCTCCAGAAGAGCACGATCACGGCGAGCACGAGTCCGGCGATCCACAGGACAGGCGGTAGCACGCCGTCGGGGATGTGAAGGTGTGACATGGCTGTCCTTTGGGATGTGCTCCGGGCGGGAGAGGATCAGCCTGCCACTCTAGCAGGGGTGTCCAGCCGGCGGCATCGCAGTGGCAACGGGTGGCGGCTCGCCCCGCGCGCGGCGTTTCAGGACGCCCAGGCCAGCACCGCACCCGAAGTGTGGGCGCTGTGTTCGCGCAAGCGCTCCAGGCACTCGGTGAGGGTCGAACCGGTGGTGAGCACGTCGTCCACCACCAGCACGCGGCGAGCGCGCACCCACGCCGGCCGCGCCACTCGGAACGCCCCCCGCACGTTTCGCCGGCGCTCCCCGGGCGAGAGTCCGCTCTGGGCCCGCGTGGCCCGCTCGCGACGGAGGATCCCCGGCACGAATGGCGCCCCGATCGCTTCCGCCAGCGCCTCACCGAGGCACGCCGCCTGGTCGTAACCGCGCTCGCGAAGGCGCGTGGCATGCAGCGGTACGCTCGTGACGAGGTCCGGGCGGCGCGCCCGCGTGGGGAGCGCGCGCGCGATGGCGGCGGCATGCGCTCGAGCCAGCCCCGGGCGCGCCGCGAACTTGAGCGCGTGGACCAGCAGCGCGACGCGCTCGTCATAGACCCAGGCGGCGTACACGCGGTCGCCGGGGTGCCGGCCACAGCCGTCGGGCGGCTGCTCGTCGCGCAGGCACCGCGCGCACACCGGGGCGTCCATCACGGGTAGTCGCGCGATGCAGCGCTCGCACAGGAACCGCGCCGGTTCCACCGCGGCGGCGCAGCCGGGGCAGCGCTGCGGCAACAGGAACTCGAGCAGGTCGGCGAGCGGACGTCGCACGGGCCGGAATGCTCGCATGACGACGCGAGCCAGGCGGGATCGGGCTTCGGGGTCGGAGGGCACGAGGGGGCGTCGCCGCCTCAGCGCGGCCATCCCACCGCCGCCGCAAGCGGCGCCAGCGGCACCTCACGATCAAGCCAGAT
This sequence comes from uncultured bacterium, assembly GCA_964418975.1. GTDB lineage: Bacteria > Eisenbacteria > RBG-16-71-46 > RBG-16-71-46 > RBG-16-71-46 > JAIOPA01. The sequence continues at coordinate 67,639 of CAYQNV010000112.1, forward strand.
CTTGAGCGAGCGGTGCGCCTGGTGCACCAGCAACCCGAGTCCGTCCACCGCCTCGAGGCCGAGGGCCCGCGCCTCGGCGACCCAGGGCGTCACGTCTTCGCCGTAGCCCAGATCCACCACGAGCGTCTCGCGCCGGAGCGAGTCGAGTGCGGCCGGAGATTCTCCCGCCCCGAGCGGTGTACAGTTCACCAGCACGTCGGCCAAGGCCAGCGCGGCACTCGCGGCCGGCGTGTCCCAGGGACTCCAGCGCTCGCCGAGTGATCCGCCCCATGCTGCTTCGGGGCCGGGATCGCGGCGCGAGATGACGCGGACGTCTCCTCCACCTGCGTCCCGAAGCGCCAGTGCCAGGCTCCTCGACGAGCCACCCGCTCCAAGCAGGACGACCGCCACATGCGCGGGATCGCGCGCGAGTGTTCGGAGCAGGTCCACGAAGCCCTCGCCGTCGGTGGTGTCCCCGTGCACGCCCGGGGCCCGGAACGTGATGGTGTTCACCGAGCGAGCGCGCCGCGCGCCGGAGCTGGCGTGGGTGACGCAGTCGAGCGCCGGACCTTTGAGCGGCATGGTCAGGTTACAGCCCGTGAATCCCTGTTCCACCAGCCGCGCGAGCGTCGGGCGCAACTCGCGGACTGGCGTGCGCAGCGCGACGGACTCGCAGGCCAGCCCGAGTGCGGCGCAGCCCGCACGGTGCAGTTCGGGGGATCGCGTGAAGTGAAGCGGGTCGCCCAGCACGGCGAGGCGCACCCCCGCGCTCATGATCGCGTCGGCGCGGGGGGAGGAGGGTCGCTCGGGGATGGAACGCTGGGGGCCGATAGCCCGGGACGAGTGACGTCCAGCGGCACACCGCGGCGCAGGCGCACGATCATCAGCAGGCCGAACAGCATCATGCCGAGGCTCATGAGCTGGCTCTCGGTGACGTCCAGCGTGCCCACGCGCAGCAGTACCGCGTCGGGCTCGTAGGCGCGCGTCAGGTCGAGCGGGATGCGCACGAGTGTGAATGCCACGATAAAGCTCCAGAACATCACCCCTGGAACGCGGAAGCGTCCGCGCAGCGCTTGGAACGCCACGAACAGAGCCAGGCCCACGGCCGCATTGTAAAGTTGCGACGGGTGCACCGGCTGGTCCCCGAACTCGAGGTAGGCGAACGAGTCGTGCGGGAACACCACGCCCCACGGCTGCGACGTCGGGTGGCCGTAGCAGCAGCCATTCAGGAAGCAGCCGATTCGACCGAACATCGTGCCCAGCGCGAGTGCCGGCGTGAGCGCGTCGGCGGTGATCCACACCGGAAGCTTCATGCGCTTCGCCGCCACCAGGCCCGCAAACGTGCCGGCCGCGATGCCACCGTAGAGCGTGAGTCCGCCCTGCCACAGCGCCAGCGCGCTGGTCCATTCCCGGCGGAACTCGGGCAGGTGCTCCAGCACGTACAACATGCGCGCGCCGAACACCGAGGCGATGAGCGTGACGAGGATCACGTTCACCACCTTGTCCTCGTCGAGCCCCACCCGCCGCGCCTCGCGCAGCCCCAGGAACGTGCCCACCACGAACGCCATCGCCATGAGCAGGCCGTAGCTGCGCAGGTGGATCGGGCCGAGTTGCAGCAGCTCCGGGTGCATCAGTACTCCCGGCGCCGCAGCGCCACGTTCTGGAGCAGGCCGATCTGGATGCAGTTCACGATGAGCGCCGTGCCACCATAGGAAAGGAACGGGAGTGGGACGCCGGTCACCGGCGCCCAGCCGATGGTCATGAGCATGTTGACCAGGATGTGGAAGAACAGCGCCGTGGTGATGCCCACGGCGGTCAGGCTGGCAAAGCCATCGCGTGCGATGGACGCGAGGCGATAACCGCGGAACACGACGATGCCGTACAGCAGCACCACGGTCAACGCGCCCAGCAGGCCCCACTCCTCGCCGACCACCGAATAGATGAAGTCAGTGTGCCGCATGGGCAGGAACGAGAGCGCCTTCTGCGAGCCCTTGAGGTAGCCCTTCCCCACCAACCCGCCCGAGCCGATGGCGATCTTGGACTGGATCACCTGGTAGCCCGAGCCGCTCGGGTCGTGTTCCGGGTTCAGGAACGTCTCGATGCGTCGTTTCTGGTAGTCATGCAAATGGTTCCACAGGTTCGGCAGCGCCACCGCCACCGCGCCGTTCAACGCGATCATCGCCACCAGCACCACGATGCGCGGACGCGCGTACGCGAGCAGTCCCACGAAGAGCCCCACGAACCACCACACGCTGCCGGTCAGGAAGAACAGCGCCACGTTGAACAGCGGCGACAGCCCCAGCAGCAGCTGGCCCGCGGGCATGCCCGCCCAGAAGTACATGGCGATGAGCATGGCCGGGAAACTCGAGGCGGTGCCGAGGTCGGGCTCCTTCGCCACCAACACGAACGGCACCATCGCGATCAGCAGCGGCGGCAGCCACCAGCGGATCTTGCGCAGGTCCAGCCGCGAGTGGTCGAAGAAGCGCGCCAGCACGAAGATGGTGGCGAGCTTGGCGATCTCCGAGGGCTGGAACTGGAGCGAGCCGATCTCGATCCAGCGCTTGGCCCCCATGCGTTCCACGCCGATCACGAACACGGCCACGAGCAGCAGCAGCGACACCGCGTAGAGAGGCCACGACACCGAGTCGTAGAAGCGGTAGTGCACGGCCGCAACGCCCCAGGCGATGACCGCGGCCGCGCCGAACCACACCAGCTGCTTGACCCACAGCCCCTCGTGCGCGCCCGGCACGGACGTGGCGCTGTAGACCGTGGCCAGCCCAATGCCGATCAGGCCCAGCGCGGCGAAGGCGAGCGGCCAGTCGAGGGGCGGGAACCGTCCGCGCATGCTCAATCTCCGACCGTGTCGGCCGGCGAGGCCGCGCGCGGCACCACGGGCGCCGTTGCGGTGGAGTCGCGCAGGAATAACTTCTTCAGCACATGCGCCGCGATGGGCGCCGACACGCTGCCGCCATGGCCGCTGTTCTCGGCGACGATCGCCATGGCGATGGTGGGCGCCTCGGCGGGCGCGTAGCACACGAAGAGCGCGTGGTCGTCGCCGTGCGGGTTCTGCGCCGTGCCAGTTTTTCCGCCCACACTCACGCCCGGAATGCGCACCGCGCCGGCCGTGCCTGCCTCCACCACCTTCCGCATGGCGAGCTGCACGACGTCCCAGTTCGCGGGGTCGGTGGCGACGCCGGTCTCGAGCGGAGGCTCCACCCGGAACTCCGGCACGCCCTGGATCGCGCTCACCACGTGCGGCCTCACCGCGTGTCCGCCGTTCGCCGCGAGCGAGGTCATGGTGGCCAACTGGAGCGGCGTGGTGAGCAGTTCGCCCTGGCCGATCGCCAGATTCAGGAGCACGCCGCGCGGCCACCGGCCGGTGCGGAAGTGCCGATTGTAGTAAGCCGACGTGGGCACGAGACCCTTGGTCTCGGCGGGCAGGTCGATGCCGGTCTTCTCTCCCAGTCCCATGGCGCGCGCCATCTGCGTGAGGGGCTCCAGGCTCAGGCGCAGTCCGAGCTGATAGAAGTACACGTCGCAGGAGTGCTGCAGCGCGCTCACCAGGTCCAGGTTGCCGTGCCCCTCCTTCTTCCAGCAGCCGAACCGACGGCCGCCGAAGAAGTAGCCGCCGGTACAGGAAGTGACCTCGTGGGACCCGATTTGGACGAGTTTCTGCTGGAGACCGGCCAGCATGGTGACCACCTTGAACGTGGAGCCGGGCGGGTAGGCGCTCTGGATGGCGCGGTTCAATAGCGGGAACGCCCCGTTGGAGTTGAGTTCTTTCCAGCGCGCGAAAGAGATGCCACGTGAGAACTCGTTCGGGTCGAACACGGGCTTGCTCACCATGGCCAGCACGCTGCCGTCGCGCGGGTCCAGCGCCACCGCCGCACCCCGCTCGACGTTTGCCATGGCCTCCTCGAGCGCGAGCTGCACGTCGAGATCCAGAGTGAGCGTGACGTCGCGACCCGAGACGGGCGGCCGCGGTGGACCCTCCTCGAGAGCGGTGACGCGCTTGCCCATGGCGTTCACCACCACGAACTCCGCGCCGTCCTCGCCGCGCAGCACCTCTTCATAGCGCCGCTCGAGGCCGGTCTTGCCGATCAAGTCGCCGAGGTGATAGCCCTTGTCCGTGCGGTCGGCCAGTTCGCCGTCGTTGATCTCGCCCGCGTATCCCAGCAGCTGCGCGGCGAGCGAGCCCGCGGGGTAGCGACGGATCGGGGCCACCTGCACGTCGATTCCGGCGAGCTCCGAACGCGACTCCTCGACCGCGGCCATGACCGCGTACGGCGCCGCCCGGCGCAGCACGGCCGTCTCGCCGGTGCGATTCGCCTCCTGCACCCTGCGCTTCACGTCGTTGCTGTCGCCGGCGATCACGCCGCTCACCCGCGCCAGCCAGTCGGAGCGCACGACCGTACGCACGCGCAGTGTGCTCTCGATGGGCGCCGGCCGGAACACGATGCTGAAACTGGGTTGGTTGTCGGCAAGGATGCGCCCGAGGCGGTCACGGATGGTGCCACGCGGCGCGCGGATGACGTCCAGCCGGATGCGGTTCTGGTCCGCGAGCCGGGAGAGCTCGTCATGCTGGAACACCTGAAGCCGCAGGAGCCCCAACACGATCAAGCCGAAGCCCGCCAGCCCGAGCCCGGCCAGGATCGCGAAGCGCGTGTCCTTATCCCGTTGAGGAGGACCCTGAGGCATTCCCGTACCCCCGACGTCGGGTGAAGAGCTGCGAGAGGAGGAGCACGATCACGCCGAGCGGCGCCGTGGTGACCGTGGCGAGCAACACGCGCCCCGCAAGCCAGCCCATGCCGGCCACGCCCCCGCTCGCGTCGAAGGCCGAGGTCCACACCTGATGGAGCGCCGTGGCGACCGCCAGCAACAGCAGCTGCGTGAGCGGGTTGTCCCGCACCAGCGTGTTGGAGAGCCGCCCCACGCCGTAGCCGAGCAGCGTGAGTGCCAGGGCGTGCCGGCCGAGCCAGTGCGAGGCGTCCAGGTCGGCCGCCAGGCCCAGCACGAAGCCGAACGTGGCGCCCCACGAGTCGCGCTGCCGCAACGCCCACGCCACCGTGGCCAGCACCAGCACGTCCACGACGATGCCGCGCGCGGCCAGCCCGGCGAGCACCGTGCTGCGCATGACCAGCGTGACGAGCGCGGCGAGCAGGAAAACTCCCACAACCCTCATCGGCCATCTCCCACCGAGTCGCGATTCACCGGGCGCGGCGAAACGGGTGGCCGCGTCTCGGGCGCCCGCTCCGTGCGTGTGCGGCTCGGCTCGAACTCGAGCCGGGGGCGCGGGATGCCATCCACCGGCGGCCGCGGGCCCGGCGCCACGAACGCGTGCCGCAGGCGCGCCAGGCGCGCGGCGGGCGTGATCTCGATCTCCTGCATGAGGCCGGTAGGGTCGTGCTCGATGCGCGCCACGCGCCCGACCGGGATGCCGCGCGGAAAACGCAGCGACAGGTCCGAGGTCACCACGGTCTCGCCGGTGCGCACGGTGTCCGCGATGCCGACCGCCGAGAGCACCAGTCGCGGCCGGGGCGTGGGAATGAAGCGAAGGATGCCGTGCACGCCGGTGGTCTCCACCTCGCACGCTACCGCCTGATTCGCGTCGGTGAGCAGCGTGGCGCGCGACAGCGACGGCCACACCTCGCTGACGCGGCCGATCAACCCGTCGCTGGTGAGCACGGCGTCGCCCACCTGAACGCCGTCGTTCGTGCCGGCCGAGAGAGTCGCGGCGTTCGGCAACGGGTCGCCGCCGCCCAGCGCCAGCACCTCGACCGGCCGCAGCGTGAGCCCGTGCCAGACTTGCAGCCCCAACTGTTCACGCAGCCGCGGGGCCTCGGCGGCCATGAGTCGCAGCCTCGCGTTCTCGGTCTCGAGCCGAGCCAGTCGCGCGTGCAGTCCAGTGTTCTCGTTCCACGACGTGAACAAGCGATCGGCCGCTCCCGCGACGCGATCGAACGGCGCGAACAGTACCGCGCCCACGCCGCGCAGTCCGGCAGCGGGGATGCGCTCGCCGATCACTAGCAGTAGAAGCGAGAGCGCCGCATACGCCGTCACGAGGACGACGCTGCGGCGCTCGGCCGGTGGCAGCATGCTGGGCACGGACTAGTCCCGGTGGCCGCTCAGGATCACCTTCTCGTAGTCCTCGAGCTTCTCGAGGATTTTGCCGGCCCCGCGCACGACGCAGGTGAGCGGATCCTGTGCCACGCGGATGTTGAGGTTCGTGACCTCACGCATGAGCAGGTCGAGGCCGCGCAGCAGCGCGCCGCCACCCGTCATGTAGATGCCGCGATCCACGATGTCGGCCGCGAGTTCCGGCGGCGTGCGCTCGAGCGACTCGCGCAACGCGTTGACGATCTGGCCGACCGGCTCCTGCAGCGCCTCGCGGATCTCGACCGAGGACACGCGCAGCGTGCGCGGGATGCCGCGCACCAGGTCGCGACCCTTGATCTCCATGTCCATCTCCTCGGGCAGCGGAAACGCCGACCCGATCTCGATCTTGATGCGCTCCGCGGTCTGCTCGCCGATCAGCATGTTGTACGCCTTCTTGGCGTAATTCATGATGGCTTCGTCCATCTCGTCGCCGCCGGTGCGGATGCTCGTCTTGGTGACGATGCCGTTGAGCGCGATGACCGCGATCTCGGTGGTGCCGCCACCGATATCCACCACCATGTTGCCGGTGGGGGTGTCCACGGGCAGGTCCACGCCGATGGCCGCAGCGATCGGCTCGGGCACGAGCAGCACCTCGCGACAGCCGGCGCGAACGGCGGAGTCGATGACGGCGCGCTTCTCGACCTCGGTGATGCCCGAGGGCACGCAGATGATGATGCGCGGGCGCACGAGGAACTTGTGCTTCTGCACGCGCTGGACGAACTCTCGCAGCAGGTGCTCGGTGACCTGGAAGTCGGCGATCACGCCATCTTTGAGCGGGCGAATCGCGTTGATCTCATCGGGCGTGCGGCCGAGCATGAGCTTGGCCTCGCTGCCCACCGCGAGGACGCGGTTCGTGCTCTTCTCCACGGCTACGACGGACGGCTCGTTCAGCACGATGCCGCGGCCCTTCACCCAGACCAGCGTGTTCGCCGTGCCGAGGTCCATGGCCACATCGGTGGAGAAGAACCCCATCACGCTGTCGAGAAACATCCGTGCCTCGTGTGCTTGGGGTGGAACGGAGACTGGCGATCGCGGACGCCCATGCAAAATCGGCACCGGAAGCGTGAGGTCGGCCGCCGGGCGGGTCGACGCGGGGGCAAGCTAGCATCGGCCACGCGAGAGCAGCAACTTACTCGGCCTCCTCACGGGGAACGGTCGCTGCTCCAGAGGCCTCGGCCGCAATCGGTTAGCGGCGCGCTGTTAGGTGTTGTGGTACTGAACTCGCCGCGCGAGTTGAGTGCGGCGCCGCCGGAAGGGTGTAGTGCCGTGGGGCTCTGCGGGCCTCACCTCCGACGATCCGATGGCCGATATCCCGAGGGTTGTGCCCGTTTCCCGCCCGCTCCCGGCCGGCTTTTTGCCACAAGGCTCGCCGCCCGGGTGTATGGCATCATGGAGAAGCGGGTCTCCCGCCCACGAGGGGCCGTCATGGGAGCGTCCCGCCCCCCCAAGGACCCGGAGCCCCGCGCCCGCTCGGAATGACGATTACCCGCCGACACCCCCTTCCGCTGCTGCTGCTGGTCGCCGCCAGCCTCCTCGCGCTGGTGCCCGCCAGCCGGGCACAAGCGCCGTCGTCGGCCCGGTTCGCGTTCGCCGATACCACCTTGCTGCGCGACACGCTCGGGCTGCGCTTCGACCGCCTGTTCGAGACCGCCGACAGCCTGCGCATGCTCCCGGACTCGCTGCGCGCCCAGATCATCCGGTTCCGGCTCCCGATGTCGCGCCTGCTGGTGATGGCGGACAGCATGGGCGTGCCGGTGGACTCGGTGGGCGCGGTCATCGCTCGCGAGCGGTTCAACCCGTTTGCGTCGAACGTCACGACCGGCTCGCGCACCACGTTCAAGTACACGAGCGGCTACACCATCGGCAAGACGAACACGTCGTGGACGAACGGCGGCGACTACAGCCTGGTCCGCGGGAAGATGCTCCTGCGCAATGGCACCAATATCGTCATGGATCGTTCGACCGCGGGCAGCCGGCTGAGCCTGCGCCAGACGCGCGAGTCCACCTCCGAGGCGAGTTGGCGGCTGTCCCCGAATCTCTCGCTGGGTGGTCGCGCCGTGGTCACCGGGTTCGACGCGTTCGATCCGGGCTCCACCTCGAACGAGGGCGAGACCAAGAGCGAGTTCCAGCTCTCGACCCGTACGCGACAGCAATACTCCAAGGAGCTCACGTCGGAACTGAACCTGTTCACGGGCTACCTGAACGTGAAGAACTTCTCGCAGGTGAAGCGCGGCCTGTCCGGCGACATGAACGGCCGCACGCGTCTCCTGCGCGGCAGCTGGCTCTCGCACGACCTGAGCGGCGGCTTGAACGGGAATCTCTCGCGCACGCGACGGCCGTTGTCCACCACGACGCTCGGAACGCACGACCTCTCGGGCACGCTGCGCGGGGCGTTGCAGCTCTACCAGCAGGCACCCGTGGGCCTGAACATGAACTACTCGGCGCGGCGCACGACCGTGGAGACACCGACCGACGCGGACACGGTGACGCGGCTCATCACCTCGGGCGCGACGGTGGATGCCACGCTGCGACTGAAGCTGGACAACGACCGCTCGCTCAACATCACCGCGAACGCCGGCCGCAACACGACACTTCAGGGAGTCCGGAATGACCAGGGTGTGCGCGCGCAGGGCCGCTGGGTGCAGGGCCTGTGGGCGATGGACGCCGAGTTCTCGGACGTCGTGGGCGACTCGCGCTACCCCCGGCGCCTGAACGCGCTTGGCTACCTGGAGCGTCAGGACAACCGCCAGGCGAGCGGGCAGGTCACGCGCCCGATTGGCCGCAAGGTGACCGCCAAGCTGAGTACCAGTGTGAGCCTGTCCCAGTTCCGGTCACAGGCGATCGCCGTCGGCGCCACGCCGCCCACGCCGCGCGACAGCTACCGCCAGTCGTACCGCGCCGAGGGGCTCTACAACGCATCCGAGAAGTTCACTAGCGGTGTCGCGCTCGAGGTCGGGCTGGCGCGCTCCATCAACCTGCCCGCCGCGAGCACGTCCAACAACACCGACACGCGCTCCTACCGGGCCGAGTGGCGCTGGAGCTACCGCCTGCTGCGTGGACTCACCGCGTCGCAGACTAACGTGGTGCAGGCGGACTACCAGTTCTATCCGTTCTCGTCGGAGCGCAACGACCTGGCGCTCGACTACAACTCGTCCACCAACCTGAACGCCGTCCTCACCCCGCGGCTCACCGTGGACGTGTCGCACAATGCCCGGCAGCAGCCGCGCGGCGACTGGCGCGTCCAGCCCGACGGTTCGGGCGTCTTGCTGCCCGCGGACGAGAATCTCAACTACACTTTGCGCACCCGCGTCACGTGGTCGCCATCGCCCGCGCTCTCGCTGGCACTCACGCCCGAATACCAGGCCAGCGACCGCAGCGGCACCAGCAATGGCGTCGAGGCGCCCACGCGCACAAGCCGCCGGCTCAACTTCACCGGCGGAGCGAACCTCAACCTGCCGATCGGTCGGCGCGGCCAGCTGACCGGTGGCGTGAACCGCACGTTCTCCGCGGACCGCACCACGACCTATCGCAACGGCCTCCCCCAGTCCTCACCGCTGTCTGAGCAGGATTACTGGAACGGGTCGCTGCAGCTGTCCTGGGAGCTCTGACATGACGCCAGCCCCACGCCACTCCCTGCTGTTCGCCCTTGCCACGCTGGGCCTGCTGGCGGGTGCGTGCGTGAACCCTTTCAAGCCCGCCGATCCGGAGCCCCCGGACGCGACCGGCGTGCCCGAGGAATTCGATACGCCCGACGAGGTGCTCGAGACGATCGAGCGTGCGCTCCAGAGCCGCTCGACGAACGGCGCCAACGCCTACTTGCATATGTTCGCGGAATCCACATTGGCGGGCGACCGAGCCTACCGCGGTTTTTATGATGGCGCGGTCAAGTCCAGCTGGCAGAGGGCCACGCAGCTCACCGCGCCGGAGCCCTGGGACCTCTCGCTGGAACGGAACCTGCATACCTACATCTCGGGCATTCGGCCCACCTACGACTACGCGTTCGTTTGGGGTCCTGACCCTGATTCGCCAAATGACGACACCACGGCCCCGGACACGGTCCAGTACCATCGGAGCTACACTCTGTTTGCGACCCCCAAGGACGGGAACTCCGAAGTCATCGCGATCGGCTTCGCCGACCTGTCGCTCCAGAAGAAAGAGGGCCGCTGGTCCATCTACCGATGGGCCGACCGCGTGAACCCCGCCGTGGGCGTGAATCCCGCCGCGACCGACCAGCGCACCATGAGCTGGTGGCGGCTGGAGTCGCTCGCCCGCCGGTGAACTGGAGGAGACCCGCCATGCCACGCGTCCTGCTGCTTCTCGCCGCGGTGCTCGCCTCCCTCGGGGTGGCCGGCTGCTTCAATCCGTTCTCGCCCGTCATCCTGTCCGAGCGCGTGACCACAGTGGCGCCCTCGCCCACCACGCCGCAGAACGCGGTGAAGCTGTTCGAGTGGTGCTGGGTCAACCGCGGCGTCGAGGAGTACAAGGAGCTGTTCACCGAGGACTACGTGTTCCTGTCCGCCGGCAAGGACTCCGCGGGCAACGACACGCGCGAGATCCAGGCGCGTCGCGACGACGAGGTGGAGACCGCCGCGAACATGTTCATCGGCTCGGCCGAGCGCCCGCCGGCGTCGAGGATCACGCTCAACTTCGACCGCAACCTGATCCCGTTCCCCGACACCCGGCCGGGCAAGAACCCGATCTGGCACAAGACCGTGCGCACGTCGGTGGACCTCAATGTGGACATCGGCGACGGCAGCACGCTCGAGGTGAGAGGCTACGCGCTGTTCTTCCTGACTCGCGGCGATTCCGCGGCGATCCCGACCGAGTTAGAGGCGCGCGGGTTCAGGCCCGACTCCCTGCGCTGGTGGATCGACCGCTGGGAGGACGAGACGCTGGCACCCGAGGGTCTGGCCGCGCGCCCGGCCCGTCGCGCCGGCGCCCACCCTGCCTTCCCCGTGACCATGGCTCAGCTCAAGGCGCTTTACTCGACGCACTGAAGCCAGGCGGCCGCACGCGTGCAGGCTCGGTCACCCGGCACCGGCGGCCTTGTCGGGGCGTTCCGGGCGCGCCTATATTCCCCCGACGCCGCCTCACGCGGCCCTCCCTGCACTTCCCACCCCCGCCGCGCCGGTCGGGGGGCAGTTCGAGACCATCGCGCGTCACGAGCGCGTGGAGGCCCCCATGTCGGTCGCCGTGAACAGCCAGCTCAATCCGCTCGAGAACGCCGAGCGTCAGTTCGTCGAAGCCGCGGCCCGCCTGAAGCTCGATCCGGGCATCATGGACATGCTCAAGCGCCCGCGCCGCGCCACCATCCAGTGGCTGCCTGTCATGATGGACGACGGCACCATCCGCATGTTCGAGGGCTTCCGCGTGCAGCACAACATCGCGCGCGGCCCGGCCAAGGGCGGCATCCGCTACCACCCCGACGTGTCGCTCGAGGAGGTCTCAGCGCTGGCGTCGTGGATGACGTGGAAGTGTGCCGTGGCCGACATCCCGTTCGGTGGCGGCAAGGGTGGCATCAAGGTGGACCCGCGCACGCTTTCCAGGGCTGAGCTCGAACGCCTCACGCGCCGCTACGCCGCCGACCTCTCGGATCTGTTCGGCCCGGAGAGTGATGTGCCGGCGCCGGACGTGAACACCGGCGAACGTGAGATGGCGTGGATCGTGGACACCTATTCCATGCACGAGCGCCGAACCGAGTTGGCGGTGGTGACCGGCAAGCCGATCGAAGTCGGCGGCTCCGCCGGCCGTCGCGAGGCGACCGGCCGAGGTGTGATGATCTGCGTGGAGCAGATGTGCAGTTACCTCAAGCTGCCGCTCGCCGGCGCCCGCGTGGCCGTGCAGGGCTTCGGCAACGTCGGCGGCGTCTCGGCCGACCTGCTCGCCCGGGAGTGCGGCGCCAGGATCGTGGCCGCTTCGGACGTGAGTGGCGCCATCGTGAACGAGGCCGGGCTCGACGTGCCGTCGCTGCTCCGCCACGTGGCCGAGAAAAAGGGCGTGGCCGGGTTCCCGGGCGCCAAGCCACTCACCAGCTCGATCGTGGAACTCGACTGCGACATCCTGGTCCCGGCGGCGCTCGAGAACCAGATCACCAGCGACAACGCCGGGCAGGTGCGGGCGAAGATCGTGGCCGAGGGCGCGAACGGGCCCACCACGCCAGACGCCGACAAGATCCTTCAGTCCAAGGGCATCCACGTCATCCCCGACATCTTGTGCAACGCCGGCGGCGTGACGGTGAGCTACTTCGAGTGGGTGCAGAACCGCATGGGCTTCTACTGGCAGGAGGCCGAGGTCAACACGCGCCTGCGCGAGAAGATGGTGAAGGCGTTCGGCGACGTGATCGCCATGAAGGAGCGCACCGACGCCACGTCGAAGGACGGACCCGTGTCGCTGCGTATCGCGGCCTACATGGTGGCGATCCAGCGCGTGCTGCGGGTGCACGAGTTGCGTGGCATGTACGCGTAGGGCGAACTACACGACCTTCCGAGCAAGCACGAGCCCCCGGCGGCAACTTCCGCCGGGGGCTCGAACGTTGTGGGAAGTGGCTTAGAACCGGAACGTCAGCCCGACGTGGTGCACGTCGTTGAAGAATTCGCTCACCGTCTGGCCGGCGTAGTCGAGGTTCACTTTCGAGCCGCCCAGCGGAAGCCGGACACCGAGGCCGTAGGTGAGTCCGAACAGCTCGTTATCGTTGGTCGTGGCCTTGTAGCCCACGCGAAGCGCGAAATCCTCGCGCCAGCCGTACTCGGCCCCGAGCCGAACCTCGTCCACGTTGAAGCTGTTGCTCTGGTAGACCGCATGCAGCGAGAACTGGTTCACGCCCTGAACGAGCGGCAAGCTCGCGCTGCCCGCGAACAACGCGGGCAGTTCGGCCTCGGACGACGTCACGGCGACCGTGCGGTTGGCCGACTGCGGGTTGTCCTCGGTGAACAGCACGTTCCGCTCGAAGTCAGCACCCGAGAACAGCTGTGCCGGTCCAAAGTTCTGCATGGCGGCCCCGATGCGAATGCCGCTGACGCCGGTGTCGTACTGGAAGCCGAAGTCGAACGACATGCCGGTGGAATGCGTCTGCAGCACCGACTCCGAGATCACGCGCACGGTGCCGCCGAAGCTCGCGCGCTCGGTGAGCGAACGGGCATACGAGAAGCCGAGCGTCGTGAACGTGGGGCTGAAGATGTCCCCCGTGCCATCCGGCGCGGTCTCGGTGGTGCGGATGATGTCTCCCACACTCAGCACCTTTACGCTGATGCCGACATGCCCGAACCCGCCCACCTGTTGCGCGTAGGCGATGTAGTTGAGATTCATGTCGGCAAGGTAATCGGCGTGACTGAACAGCACTTCGGTTCCGCTCTCGGCGTGCGCCAGGCCCGCCGGGTTGCCGAACAGCGCCTCGGCGCCCTTCACCGAACTGACGTTCGAGTAGGCGAGTCCCACGCTGCGGGCACCCACCAGGATGCGACCATCGGAATTCCCTCCGGTCCCGAGGCGTCCCTCGGTCCCGGCCCCTGCCGCCCCCGCGAGCATCAGGCTCGCGAGGACCGCCGCCAGCACCTTCCTGTGTCGAGCATTCATCGTTTCCGCTCCTTCGTCATGCCGGGTGAGAAGTTCCAGTGGACGACGCCTCGCTCAGAAGTTATTGAGGCGCTCCTTCTCCATGAAGACGGCCACCTTGCCGGTGGTCGTGCCCACGCCCGGCGCTTCGACGTGGAAGATGTAGACGCCGCTGCCGATCGGCAGGCCGCGTTCGGTGTTGAGGTCCCAGATCGCCTGCGATGTGGCATCGTTCTTGTCGATCACCCGCACCAGGTCGCCGGCCAGGTTGAACAGGCGGATCGTGCAGCGGGCTGGCAGGTGCGTGAACTTGAGCACGCGGTTGAACCGGTTCAGCTCATAGGTCGAGTGCGCGAAGTAGGGATTCGGAACCGCCCGGATCCGGCCCAACTCGCCCTTTGCCAGCGTCGGGTTGAACGCCGCCGGCGCCGTGGTCGTGAACGTGTACTGGTCGTAGCGATTGGCCGGGATGCTGGTGGTGAACAGGAGCTTGTCGCCGGCCGCGGGCGCGGCTCCGGCCGACAGCGCGTACGGCCACACGCAGTAGCGGGCGTCCACGTTTCCGCCGAGGAAGTCCGCGAGGCCCGGATCGTTGAAGTAGCTGGAGTCTGGCGTCGCAGCCCCGAAGTAGGGCTGGTCCAGCACCCAGACGATCTCGCGACCGCCATTGCCGGATGTGTTCGGATCCCACATACCGTTCTGGTTTGCAGACGGCGGCGGGCCGGCGTTCTCGAGGAAGGCCGCATTCAGCTGCACGTTGGCATCCGTGTCCCACACCGTGAACGGCACGGGCACGTAGTCCTGGATCTGGTAGACGCGAGCCCCGGCTCCGTCGAGTGTGCGCAGGTAGCGGTAGGCGTTCTGACCGGGCAACGCACCCGTGAAGCGCAGCGCGCAGTTGTTCGTGGTTGTGGAATGGCTGGGGATGGACGAGCCGAACAGGTCGAACGCGTAGTCGGCGCCACCGGCGAAGAAGCGCAGGCCCACGTCCACGCCGTCGATCGGCTGCGTGCCCGCCGTCTGGTAGCTCACTCGCGCAAGCTCGCCCAGCGGGAAGCTGACGACCTTGACTTGGACGCCGTCTACGACCGGATAGTTATCGTCCCCGCTCACGTTGGGCCAGTTGTTGACCACCGTGTCCACCTGTGCGCCCTGCGTGCGCACGACGTACCACACCGTGCCGGCCCCGTTGGGCTTGAAGCCGACCTGGTAGCTGGCGTCCAGCATGGCGGCGGGGTCGAGCGTCGTGACGGTGATGACGTCCGTGGACAGCGGAGTCCCCGGAGGCGCACCCGCGGCTTGCCCGTGCCCGACCGCCGTGACCCCGGTGGTGGAGTGGTCCACCCCCGCCGGCGGAGTCTGCGGCACCACGGTGATGGGCACGAACGGCGATTCCAACACCTGTTGGAACTGCCCGACACCCACCGAGTAGGACGTGACAGCGTAGTAGTAGGTGGTGCCGGAGTTCAACGGCCCGCCTCGGACCCTGTCGTCCGTGAGCCCGATGGAATACCGCACCCCGGCATCGGTGCCGAATGCCTTCACTTTCTGGAGCGGCACCGGCGACTCCGGATCGCACTCCACGTCGAGCACGGTTCCGATGCCGTCCTCGCGGTCGTAGGTGGCCACGCGCGTCCACGGGCCGGCGATCGACGCGCCCTGGTACACGTTGTAACCCTCCCACGCGTACGGCGGCTGGTTGTAGTTCTCCGAGCCCGTGTCCCAACGGATGAACACCTCGCCGTCACGCGGCGTGATGGTGGCGACCGGGCCGTTCGGCGGACTCGCCAGGTTGAAGTCGGCGTCATACGCCGCCTGGACGGCCGCGTCGAAGCACTTCATGAGCGCCACGCTCGCCAGTCGCGACTGGCCCTGGGCCACGACGATGCCCACGACCACTTCCTGCACGTCGTTGGGCGCCATCGTGAACGGCCCGCTCGAGAGCATGAGTCGCCGGTCCGATGGCGAAGCGTCGAGCCAGCCGACGTTGGAGACCGGGTCGCCGGAAACATTGAACGGAGTCGGTGATCCGGTCGTCGGATTGACGAGCGGCAATCCGTCGCCATCCAGCCCCTTCATGTAGTTGTAGGTCTGGGTCGAGTCCGTCGGGCCACCGCCGTTCGGGTACTTGTTGAACGACGCCAGTCCCAGTGTGACCGTGCCCCCCGAGACCGTCGGGCCCTGCAGGAAGTCGTAGCCCACGCATGGCGTCTGCGTGCCGTATTGCTCGTCGTTGTTCGTGGCGTTGTAGACGTAGCCCACGGACAGCACCGTGTCGCAGCCCACGAGGTCGTCCACGAAGCCGCCGAGGTCCGGATCGGACCACTGCGAAACGTAGGCGTCGGTGAGCGTGTTGGGTCCGCGATTGATGATCTTGTACTTCATGAACACCGTGTTGCCGAGCGGGCCCTGGCGGCTGAACGCGAACGTGGTCTGCTGGATCTCCACGCCCAACG
Organism: uncultured bacterium; assembly: GCA_964418975.1. Classification (GTDB taxonomy): domain Bacteria; phylum Eisenbacteria; class RBG-16-71-46; order RBG-16-71-46; family RBG-16-71-46; genus JAIOPA01. The sequence continues at coordinate 83,781 of CAYQNV010000112.1, forward strand.
GCAGCGCGCTGCTGGCGCCGTTGTGCTCGGCGCCCTTGACGAAGTCGTTGTACACGCTCCACAACATCTGGTCGCCGATGATGCCGAGCGTGCCGTCGGTCAGCACGGGCACCACCGGGGCACCGTGCGGCACGGCGCCGGCGTTGTAGTCCGCCAGCACCGCGTCGCGGGCGGCCACGTCGATGCCACCCGTCGCGTCGAGGTACACGCGATTCAGCTTGTAGACCTTGAGGTCGGCGTTGGCGGGAGGGTCCGGCACCCCGCCCACCGCCGAGCCAGGACTGTAGTCGTCGCTGTACTCCGCCACCGACACGCGCACGTTGCCGCCGACCAGCGCACCCATCCACAGGCCGGCGGCGAACACGGCGGTCTTGCCCGTGCCCTTGGGGAACTCGAGGCCCGAGGCACCGTTCTCGGTGTCATAGGCGAACGAGCCGGTGTTTTTGACCACCATCGAGATGTTGTTGACGTCGATGCGCTGGCTCGCATCCTCGGGATTCGTGCGAGCCGGCCGCGCCCGCCGCTTCGGCCCTGCCACGGTGGCCGCAGCCACCATGCTCGCCGTGAGCAACAGGAGCAACACGATCAGGGTGACGCGCGAAGCCTTCATGCGGACTCCTCCGTGTCTCATGGATCCGAGCCTCACTTCTAGAAGTCAGTCCGCACGCCGAATCGGATCGTGCGCGGAATGCTGAACAGGCCTGAGCCTTGCGTGGCGAGACTGTACGCTTGCTGCGCGTCGATGCCCTGGGCTTCCAGACCCGCGGCCACCGCACGCCCGGACTCCGTGTTCAGGTAACCGGTGGTGTACGGCGACCCGGTGCCCTGGTAGACGATCAACGCGTTGTTCGTGTCGAACGCGTTCAACACCCACGCGAACGCGCTCAGCCGCGCACCGCTGAAGCGCATGGCCTTCGAGACCTTGAAGTCCAGCGACTGCGTGGCCGGTGACGTGCGCGAGTTGAGCGAGCCCGTGGGCTGCTGCGCCACGTTCAACTGCGTGACCTCGTCGGAGACGTTCGTGGCGGTGTACGGCGTGCCTGTGGCTACGTTGAACAGCACGTTCAAGTCCACGTCAGCGAGCGGCAGGAAACGGCCCCACTTCGGACCCTCCTCCCTGGCCCACGACAGCGCCATATTGACGGACAGCTTGTGACGCTGGTCGAAATCGAGCGGCGAGGTCTGGTGCGGCACCTGGTTCGCCGTCCACGCGATGTTGCGCTGCGTGTTCGACACCGAGCCGGTGCCCTTCGCGAATGACAGGCTGTAGGACACGCTGCCGCTCAAGTGATTGACCCGGCGCATGCTGAAGCCCAGGTCCACGCCCTTCAACGTGGCGAAGTCCTTGTTGCGGAACGACGCGAAGCTGTAGGGCTTGGAGGGCACGTTCTCTACCTGCACGAGGTCACGCACATCTTTGTAATACACCGAGATGTCCATCTTGGAGAACTCGTTCAGCTGGTGCGCGATGCCCACTTCGTAGGCCGTCGTCTGTTCCGGCTTCAAGTTCGGGTTGCCGAATGGCACGTAGTAACCGCCATTGCGGACCTTGTAGTCGAGGAACCGGTACGAGACGTACAGATCTTGAAGATTCGGCTGCTGGTAGAACTGTCCCCAATTCACGTGCAGCACGGTCTCGTTCGTGACCGGGAAGCCGATGCCGATGCGCGGGCTCACGCGGCCGTAGGTCTTGGCATCGGTGAGGTCGGCGTCGGTGAGCAAGTTGTCCGCGCCCAGCGGCAGGTTCTCGTCCTTCAGAGCTTTCGCGTTCACGTTCAAGTAGTCGTAGCGCAGGCCGATATTCGCCACCAGGCCGCCGCGCTCATAGCGGTCCTGCACGTAAGCCGAGGCCGTGAACGGCTCGCGCGGGCCGTCCAGCGGGCCCAGCCGGCCGTCGTTTCCCAGCTCGTCGAAGCCGTAGGCGTCGATGTCGAGCTGCCCGGGTGTGAACCCGGACGGAAAGTAGTTCTGGTAGAAGCTAAGCTCGTGCCTGTCGCCCTGGAATCCCGCCTTGAACTGGTGGTGCGTGGTGACCTGCGACGTGATGTCCGCGCGGCCCGCCCAGTACTGGGACCGACGGCGCAGATAGTCGTCCCACAACGCCCCCGTGCTGCCGGGAATGGCGAGCACTCGATCCGCGAGCGCATCCGAGAGCGGGTCGCCCGGCGTGCCGCCGAGACCCGGGTAGAACCACGGAATGTCCTCGCGCAGCTGCGGGTTCGGCGTGAGCGAATATCCAGCGATGTCATCGAAGAACGTGCCGTCGCCACGCTTGCGTTCGGTGCGGAAGAAAGTCGCGCCCAGCCCATAGAACGTGCGGGCGTTCAACTTGTGGCTCAACTGCCCCGAGTAGGACTCGTTGTTGTCCTCGTAGCGCGGGGTGTGCGCCAGGTTGAATCGGAAGCTGTTGCGATACTCGCTCCAATCGTCGTTTGAGTTCAGCACGCCAAACTTGAGGTCCATCGACTGGCCGAGCGGGATCGCGAGCTTGCCCTGCCCCGTCCAACCGCCGAGCGAGTTGTTCCGCAGCGGTGCCGTGTAGTTGGAACGGGGCGCGCGATCGAACTGCCAGCGCCGCTGGCCGCTCACGTAGAACGAACCCCAGTCCTTGCCCGGCGAAAGCGGGCCACCGAACGCGCCGTCGTACAGGTTGTAGTCATACACGCGCGAGTTGAACAGCGACTCGCCCACGCCCGTCAGGTTGTCGGTGACCGCCTCGAGCGAACCCGTGTAGCGATCGCCGCCCTCCTTCGTGATCACGTTGACGACGCCCGACATGATGCGGCCGTACTCGGCGTTGAATCCGCCATTCAGCAGCACCACTTCCTCGATGGCGTTGTTGTTGATGGACGTGGTCGAGTTGCCCGTGAGTGGATCCTGCTGCGAGAACCCGTCCACGAAGTAGGCGGTCTCATTCGGGCGCCCACCGCGCAGGATGAGTGTGTTGCCGTTCGTGGCCTCGCGATCGATCTGGCGCGCGAAGTTCACGACGCCCGCCTGCTGCGCCACCGCCTCGCGGTAGCCGCGGGTGGGCAGCTTCTGGATGTCGTCCCCGCTGATGAAGCGCGTGGTACCGGTGGCGTCGCGCTGCAGCAACGGACGCTCGGCGCTCACCACGACCTCGTTCATCTGCACGGCCTCGGTGCGAAGCGTCGCGTCGAGCGTGGTAGAGAAGTCCGGCGTGATCTCGACGTTGTTGGCGAGGTGCGCGGCATAGCCGATCAAGTTCAAGCGCACGGAGTAGCGACCACCCGGGATGCCGATGATGAAGTACTCGCCCTGGTCATCCGTGATCCCGCCCAGTCGCTGCCCCTCGACGCGGACGTTCACGCCCGCGAGTGGCTGCTTCTTCTCGTCGACGACCTTGCCGGTGAGTTTCCCGGTCGTCCCGGCGAACGCCGGTACTGCGAGCACGAGGGCCACCGCGAACGCGGTGATCCGCCGCACCCACGGGATAGAGCGGGGCATGGCGATGTCTCCTTTCGGGCGGGTCGACTCCGTCCCACGCCCCGGGCTTCCGGAATGCAGGGACAGGGGGCGACGTGTGCGGCGCAAGAGAGAATCTGGCAACGACGCGTGCAGCTCGCGGTGCATGACGAACCTCCAGTTCCCCGGTACTGATACAGAGAGGGGAACGCCCTTCCGTGGCGTTGTGAGGCCGGTCTGGGGAGATGCCTTGTGCAGGAACCTAGGTCCAGAACTCGACAACTGTCAACGCCATATGGCCGGACGCCGCTCCCGGGAGGCCGACACACGGGGCGGTTGTGGAGGTCGGTTGCATATTGCGATGCCATCGTCTCCAGCGTCGGTTCCCGCGTTCGTCCGATAGAAGCTGAACAATCGGGCGCGCAAAGGAGGACACATCCTCGGCACCGTTTTATTCTCTATATGGAGAAGGACAGGCGAAAATTGGAAGAACCGGGGGCGCCACGATCAGCGCCCCCGGTTCGCTACAGCGTTGCTACGCGATCAGAACGAGTACGTCGCCGACACGCGCGGGAACGGATCCGAACCGCCGTTGTTCCACACGTTGTTCACCGGGTTGTTCCAGAAGCCACTCGAGAGCGTACCGTCCAGCATGAGCGAGCCCAGCTTGGCGCCGGCGCCCATGTTGTACGTGAACGTGTGGAGCTTCTCCGTCTGCGACACGACCGGCGAACCAAACTCATTCTTTTCCGAGTACATCACGGCGTTCTGCGCGCCGAATCGCAGCGTGAGCCACGAGTTGACGTGCGTCTCGAGCGCCATGAAGGCGTTCGGGTAGTACGTCTCACGGGTCTCGGACTTCGCGCCCGCAGCGACCGTGGTCTCGAGCTTGTTGCCGACGAACTGCGCGCCCAGGACGAACAGGTCGTCGGAGCCGATCGACCAGTTGCCCGCGATACCCGCCTGCCAGCCGCTCAGCTTCTCGTCCGTGCGAACCGCCGGAACTGCTGCATCCAGCCTCGACAGGTCGAGCGAGTACACCTTCACGACGGGCATCCACATGAGATTTCCGCTCGACTTCATCATCGCGCGTCCGGCCAGCTGATACGTGGTGCCACCATCGTCCGCAGCGGCATTCGGCGTGGCTGCGCTCGAGCCCGAGAAGCCGCGGTTCTGGAACAGACCCGACAGCTCCACGTCGGTGTTCTCGTTCATCGCGAAGCCGAAGCCGGCTCCGATGCCCCAGATGTTCCGACCGTTGAAGCCATTGCCTTCAGAGGTGCCGGCGGCGACCTCGTTGGAAATGAAGGAGCGGTTCAAGCGGAGGCCGAGGCTCCCACTGCCCATCTTGTGGCCCCACATGATGTCGAGGGCCTCACCGTTGGAATTGGGGTCGTCGAAGCTGGACAGATTCGTCGTGGTGATCGGATCGCCGGACATCGACTGGCCGAACGACGGGTGGAAACGGCGCATGTGAACGCCCCAGGTGCCAAGACGGCCTTCCCAGAGGTTTCCCAGCACCGCGCCGACCGACTCGTTGCCCGAGTTCGGCTCGGCGTACACCAGGTTTCCGACGGAACCCACACCCGACACGTAGGTGTAGATACCCGTGTAGTCCTTGATGTAGTCGCCCGGCACGTTCAGGCCGGCGACACGAGCGGACGAGGCAAAAGCGACCGCGGGGATCACGGCCAGGAGCGCGACGGCACTCAGGATACGGGTCATACGCTTATGCATGGTTGTGAAGCCTCCTTGCGAGAGTCGGTGAGAGCTACGATGCCTCGATGCACCGGCAGCCGGGACCTGGCCCGCCGGCCTACACGTGGAGTCGGTAGCCCACCTCCTTTCGCCATCGGGTTCTACTGGCATGCGAAAAGCTCCTCCTCATCCGTGCGAAGGAGCCGCGAAGAAAAAAGCCAAGCCAGGTTGCATCCTTCACCGGAAGGATCCTGGCGCACGCCCGGCGGGAAAGTTAGGGAGAGGGTGCCGGGGGTGTCAAGGCGATTCTAGGTCGGTTCACCTGCATTGCGACTTTGCATCCTCATCTCACGCGGGCCGGAACCAGCCCATGAATTGCGGAAGCAGATCCTTGTCGCACAAAGGGTTACTCGCGTCAAGGCTGGCCACGGCGACCCGGCCCCGGCAGTGCGCGAAGTAACCACCACCCAGGCAGATCCCCACATGGCTCGCGGGCTCACCGGGCCGGCGAAAGAACGCTAGGTCCCCCGGCGCCGACGCGTCCGGATCGGCGAGCCGGGTGGCGTTTCGGCACTGGTCGCGTGCGTCCCTCGCTAGCCGCACCCCCTGCTCAAGGAGAACCTGCTGGACGAACGCCGAGCAGTCGTAGCCCGCCGGGCTCCGGCCGCCCCAGAGGTACGGAGTTCCGAGGAGCGAGGCCACGCGCGCCGCGAGTGTCGGCCGACGCTCGACCGCAAGCGCCGAACCCGCGAGGAAGCCGCGCCGCCCATCCGGCAGCTCCACGGCCGCCCAGCCTCGGGCCGGTCGCGAGGCGATGAACCGGTCGCCAAAGAACACCGGCGACACCCCGGCCCCGCCCCCGCGCCCCGCCCGCACGAGCGCCATGGGCACTCCGACCCTCCCGAGGGCCAGCCGCCGCCAGCGAGTCGTCCGCTGTCGCGAGGCCGGCACGAGCCCCCAAGCGCGCACCCAGCCCGCGTAGCCATCCGCCTCGTTCCGCACCCACACCCAGCCCTCGCGCGCGCGGCGACGCAGCAGCTCGACCGTCTCGCCCATGAGCAGCTGGGACTGGAGCTCCGCGGCGTGGCGCGGCTCTGGCCGCAGGTCCAGCACCGGTAGCGACACCACGGCGTGCGTGGGACCCAGACTGCTCATTCGACGGTGGGATTGAGCAGCGAGAAGCGCCCGAAGCCCTCGCGGTCGCTGAACACGAGCCGTCGATAGGGCTGGTTGTAATACCAGATTTCGAGCCCGGGTTGTACACCCGTGGCCTGACGCTGCTCGATCTGGTCCGGGGGACCGTAGCGGATGTAGGCCCGGCCCATGTCGGAGCGCCAGCCGGGGCCGAAGCCCAGGAAATGCTGGGTGGCATGACGCATGCGACGGAAGAACTCGATCTGGTACTCATTCCGCACCGTCTCGGGTGTGGGGTCGCGCCGGCGCCAGAACAGTTCCCAGCGCTCGGCCTGCGCCTCGGGCAACAGGCCGCGCATGGCGTCCACCTCGCTCCCGTCGGCGATGTACGCGAGTGCTTCGAGCATCTCCTCGAACTCGCGCCCGCGGGGCGGGCCGCTCTCCTCCACCTCGAACGAGCGCGCGGTGCGCCAGGACGTCTTGCCCTCGCGCATCTCCACCTCGAACGAGTAGTCCCCGATGAACAGCTCGGCGCGGGGCGGCAGCAGAAGCACGGGTTCCGCCGAACGCTTGAGGGTCACGTTCGTGTCTCCCTCGGCCGCCGTGGCGCCCGACTGGTCCTGCACGCGCCAATGGTAGCGGTAGGTCCGCGGCCAGGTACCCGGGCGCCGGTCCACCATCACGGCGCGCACGCCGAGCGCACCGGAGTCGAACCCGAACGAGCGCGCTGGCACCGAGGTGAACGCCCCCGTCGAGTCCACAACGCCCAGCTCCAGGTCCGCGAATCCCACCGGCACCCGCGACAAGTCGCGCACCTCGAGCCGGTCCCGCACCTCGGCGGCCTCGAGCGCGCGCAGGTCGCGAAGCGAGACACGAATGGAATAGACGGCGGGTGGCACCTCGAACTCCCGCGTGACCACCAGCTGGTTCCGGTGCGAGGCGGTGGTCGAGTACTCCTTCACGAGCAGGCGCCGCTCCCAGGCGTCACCGTACAGGCGCTTCTGCCCCCGGTTAGGGATCATCTCCACCACGAACGCCGCCCCGGCCGCGAGCCCGTCGCTCGTGCGCTGCCAGTTGAGCTCGGGGTAGGGCACGCTCACCACGACCCGCACCCGGGCCCGCGACGCGGAATCCACGGCCACGGCTACGTCCACGGAGAAATAGGGGGGCTGGAGCGAGCGCAGCGGGGGTCGGTCGGGCACGGCCCCGACGACACGGGGCCCCGCGAGGAGGGCGACTAAGACCCAGAGGAACGGGAGCAGCGTGCGACGGACGTTGGCGAGCACCTTACGGCTCAGGCTAGCACATGAGCCGTTCGGGGCCAGCATCGCGAACGCCCTTGACGGGGGCGAGCCGATGCGTCGAAATGTTGGAGATCGGGCCGCTCTCCCACCGGGATGAGGTACGCTCCTTCTCGTGAGAACCGCCGTTCCATGCCGCGCCGCCCTCCGGCTGGCGCCTCTGCTGTCGATGCTCCTGTGCACCGCGGCCCGGGCCACTATGCCCCCGCCGGCTGGGCCCGTGGCGCCCGAGCTGTCGGCCGCGTTCGAACGGGGACTGTTCGCCGTTCCGGAGCGCGCACCCGGGCTTGAAACGAGCGCCGCGCGCAGCGAATGGCGTGTGCCGATCATTCGCGTCGCCTTCTCCGACAGCGCCCTCGTGCATCCCCAGGTCGCGCTCGAGCAGCGCCTGTTCGACACCACCGGGGCCGTGCCGAGCGGTTCGCTCGCACAATACTACCGCTGGGCCTCTCGCGGCCGGCTTCGGGTCACGGGTGAGGTCGTCGCCACGGTGACGCTGCCGAACGACCGCAACTACTACGCGGCGGATGCCTGGGGCGTGAACACGATCGGCACCCCCAACAACTCCTACGGGTTGTTCCGCGAGGCTGCCGAGGCCTGTGACCCGCTGGTGAACTTCGCCCCGTTCGATCTCGACAACGACGGGTACGTGGACATGTTGTGGCTGGTGCACGCGGGGCCGGGCGGCGAAACCACGGTGAGCCGGCGTGACCTGTGGTCCATCACGTCGCGCGCCTCGGCGGGCTGGAGCAATGGCAATCCGGTGTCGACCAACGACCTCATCCCGGGCTCGCTCACGCAGGTTGTGCGCATCGACCGCTTTACTGTGCTGCCCGAGTTGTCCGGCTTCCGGCCGGGGCAGCTGTGCGAGATCGGGGTGTTCTGCCACGAGTTCGGCCACTCGCTCGGCCTGCCGGATCTCTATGACACCTCGACATTGGGCGGCGGTGCGAACGTCGGGCCCGGCAATTGGTCGCTCATGTCCACGGGCGCCTATGGGGGGAACGGCTTCTCGCCCGAGTACCCGTCACATCTCGGGGCGTGGCCGCTGGTGTGGCTCGGCTGGGCGAGCCGACTGCGGCCAACGCAGGACACCACGCTCGTGGTGCCCCCGGTCGCAGATGGCGGTCCGGTGCTGGACTTCTGGTTCCAGGGCGAGGACTCGCCCGAGCACTTCCTCATCGAGAATCGCATCCGCGAGGGCTCGGACCGGAATCTGGCCAATGACGGGCTGCTCATCCACCAGGTGGACGAGGCGGTCGTGGGCCCGCTCGTCAGCGGCAATCGCATCAACTCCGGGCCCACACCCGGAATGCGCATCCTCGAGGGCGACGGCGACTACGACCTCTACTACGGCGGCAATCGCGGCGATGCGAACGACCCGTTCCCCGGACAGCGGCAGCGCACGCGGCTCGACGACCTCACTATACCGTCCACGCGCACGTTTCTCGGCGCGCCCACGAACATCGGGCTCGAGTCCATCGCGCGCGTCGGCCGCGACGTCACGGTGCGCGTGAAGGTGCGCGCTCCGGGCTGGCAGTCGCCGCGTTCGGTGGCCCCGGGAGCGGCCGAGCCGATGGAGTCTCCGGGTCCCGCGACCCGGAGTGCGGTGTCTCGCGGCGGCCGCGCCTGGCAGGTTTCGAGCGAGGAGATCGGCGGCCGGCTGCGCATCGCGTTGCGCGAGCGGCCCTGGCTCCAGGCTTGGGGTCCGCCGCTCGCCATCGATCGTGGGCTCGGTACGGCCAGCGAGCCGACGCTTGCGCGCTTCGGCGAAGAGGATGTGGCCATCGCCTGGATCGAGCAGGATGGCGGACCCGGAAGGCTTTGCTACCGGTCCCGGGTGCGCGGCGTGTGGACGACGGCGGTCACGCTCACGCCGGTCACGGACGGCTGCTCCGCTCCCGCGATCGCGGCGGATGCGCGCGGGCGCGTGTACCTCGCCTGGCTCGAGGCCGTGCTCGGTGGACAGGAGTTACGTTTCATGCAGTTCCTCTATGCCACGCCCTACGGCCAGCCTACGACGCTCACCACGCCGATCGACGGACCCACGCCGCCTGCCGTGACGGCAGCGGGCGACGGACGCGCGTACGTGGTGTGGCCCGACCGTGGCACGGGGCTCCATGGCATCCTCGCGTGCCGTTTCCACCCCGACAGCGGACTGTCCGCCCGCTTCCGCCTGAGTCCTCAGTCGGCCTACGCCCAGCCCGCGGTCTCGGCCGTCGTGGACACGACCGGCGTGCTGCATACCGTGTGGCAGGTGAACCCTGGCGCGGGCAGCGAGATCCACTACCAACGACGCAGCCCCGTCGGCCGACCCAGCCCGCGCGACACCACATTGGATGCGCTCGGGGACGGCCTGCAGAACCCACGCATCGCGCTCGACCCGACCGAAGCGCTGCACGTGGCCTACGAACGCTCCATCAGCAGCGGGCTCCAGGTGCGCTACAAACGCTGGAGCCCCGTGCTGGGCTGGGACCACCGAGCCACCGAGGTCTCGGACGCGAGCGACATCACCGCCAGCAACATCGAACTGATGCCCACCTCCGCCGGCAACGTCGCGATCACCTGGATCGGCTACGACGGCTCGACCCAGCGCCTGCGAGAGCGCACGCGCATGCTCGACGGCTCGCTCGTCACCGATGTCGTGCCGAGCTCCGCGACGGCGCATGCGGCGCTCGCCGCCGGCCGGAACCCGCTGCGCGCGGGAGCCATGCTCGAGTGGACGGGCGTCGCGGTACGGGCCGGCGTGGTGGTGGAACTGCTGGACGCGGCGGGGCGACACGTGGCCGACGTTACCGCCGACGCCGCTGGCCGAGCCGGGTTCGGTGCCGACGCGACGCGATCACTCGCGGCGGGGCTTTACTTCGCGCGCGTTCGGGGAACCGACGCGCGTGGTCGCGTCGTGGTGCTCCGCTGATCGTCGCCCCGCCGGCATGGATGCTGGTGAGCCTGTTGCTGCTCGGCGGCCTTCTCCCGCTGGGGCCGCGCACGCGCGCGAACTGGACGCCCTCCGGCGCGTGGCGATACCCGGTCGGCGACCCCTACTTCCTCTCCGCCGAGCGGTCGAAGCGCGCCGGCCCTTTCTTCCTCCTGCGCAGCGTGGCGTGGGACGGCGAGCGTGCCTCGCACCAGGGCGCTGACATCGGCTCGGGCCGGAGCGGGGCGCTGGTGCGCGCGGCAGCGGCCGGCGTGGTGGTGCGCGTGGCCGACCACGGCTGGCACGGCGGCTACGGAACGCACGTGGTGCTCGCACACCGGCTGCCCGAGGGCGTGCTGATGTATTCAGTGTACGCTCACCTCCGGCTCGCCTCGATTCGTGTGCGTGCCGGAAGAACTGTGCAGGCAGGCACCGCGCTCGGACGCGTGGGCGCGACGGGCCGCGCCACCACCCCGCACCTGCATTTCGAGATCCGCACCGCCGGCGACCCGGAAGAGCGCTGGGAGTTCGCGCGGGTCGAGGACCCGCTCGCGTTCATCGACGAGCGGCTGCCCGCGCATCGCGCCGACAGCAGCGGAGTCGCCGCCTATCTCGAATGGGCCGAGTGCGCCGCACTGATGTCGTCCGGAGCGCACGGCGACGACGCGCTCACGCGCGAGACCTGGTGGCGCATGCTCGCCGCCGGCGTCAGGGGTCCCCATCTGGACCTCACGCTCCCGACCACCGACCTGCTGGATTCGCTCAGGAGCGCGAGCGTGCTCCCAAACCTGAAACAGACGCCCGCGGCAGGCGCGGCGTTGCCGTGGCTGGAACTGGCACGCGACCTGGCCCGCGCGCGAACGCTCGGAGTACGCACGGGCCACGGCCCGCTGCGGCGGAGGCGTCACCGCGAGGTCTGCGCGGCCACGCTGGGTTCGGCCTCGCCCATGCTTCATTTGGGCGAGCTCTCGGGACGCCCGGGCAAGCCGTCGCACGCCGAAGCCGTGCTGCTGTTCGCCGACCTTGCCGGCCCGGCCCCGGAACCGCCCAAGCCCGCCAAGAAGCGCGCGGTCCCGGCGAGCCCGCCGAAGCCCGTGCGGCCGCCGACCCCGGCGACGGACTCGATGATGATCGCGGCCCCCGCCGACAGCGGGTCTTGACGCTCGCGCCGCACGGGTGGCAAGGTGCCGCGGTCGTAGACGCAGGAAGTTGCGATGACGGGGACGAGTAGCTCGCCCATGGTCACGAGCGAGCCGGGGACGGTGCGAGCCCGGCGGCCCGCTGGACGATGCGAAGATCACCCCCGAGCTCCCGGAGGACGTGGCGCGAGCAGCGCGACACGGTAGAGCCGGGCTGGTGCCCCCCAGGGATGCATGCGGGCAGGAGCCTCGTGCTCCACGAGACGCCCACCCGTGAGGGAGGCGTGAAGCCGGGTGGCAACGCGACTCCCCGTCGCCCCGGCGGGTGCGGCCACCGCGCATGACGCGCGGCGGGGCCGCATCCGTCGGGGCGATGTCATCTCGTGTGAACGGAGGAGTCATGGCGGATCAGCCGACGAAGCCCGGGTATCGCGACACGCTCAACCTGCCCGAGACCGCGTTCCCCATGAAGGCCGACCTGGCGCGTCGCGAGCCCGACCGGCTCGCCGCCTGGCGCGCGGCCGATGCCTACGCAGCGCTTCGCGCACGTCGCAGCGGCCGCCCGATGTGGTTGCTGCACGACGGTCCGCCCTATTCCAACAACCACATTCACATGGGCACCGCGGCGAACAAGATCTGGAAGGACGCCGCCGTGCGACAGGCGTCGCTCCAGGGCTTCGACGCGCCGTACGTGCCGGGCTGGGACAACCATGGCATGCCCATCGAGATGCAGGTGGGCCGCGAGTTCGCGGCGAACAAGCACAAGCCCACGCGGCTCGAGCTGCGTCGCGCCTGCCGCGAGTACGCGAACAAGTGGGTCGACATCCAGCGCGAGGAGTTCATCCGCCTGGGCGGCTGGGGCGACTGGGCGCGCCCCTACCTCACTATGGCGCCCGGGTTCGAGGCCGAGATCCTGGAGACGCTCGCGCGACTGAACGCGCGCGGCTTCATCCAGCGCGGCAAGCGCGCCATCCACTGGTGCCCGACCGACCGCACCGCACTCGCCATGGCCGAGATCGAGTACGCCGACGTGTCGTCGCCCAGCTTGTTCGTGCGCTTCCCGCTCCGAAAGGACTCCCCGACGGGCGCGCTCGCCCGCTGGCCGGAAGCCAGTGCCATCGCCTGGACCACGACGCCATGGACGCTGCCGGCGAATCTCGGCTTGATGGTGGATCCGGCGGCCGACTACACGGTAGCGCGTGCGAAAGGCCATGTAGTGGTGGTGGCCAAGGCGCGGCTCGCGGCGTTCGCGGAACGCATCGGAGTGCCCGTGGAGACGCTCGGCACGGTGCGAGGTGAAAACCTCGTGGGCGCGCTGTTCGCAGGCCCGTTCGGGAACGACTCGCGCGTCGTGGACGGCACGCCGTTCGTGAGCATGGAGGACGGCACCGGCATCGTGCACACGGCACCCGGGCACGGCACCGAGGATTTCACCGTGGGCCAGCGGAGCGGCTTGGGCGTGTATTGCCCCGTTGACGAGGGCGGCCGCTTCACGCCCGAGGTGCCGCACTTCGCCGGGCGCAGCGTGCTCGACGTGAACGACGACATCCTGCGCTGGCTGGACGAGCAGGGCGTGTTGCTGCATGCATGGACGTTCTCGCACAGCTACCCGCACTGCTGGCGCTGCCGCAAGCCGGTGATCTTCCGCGCCACCGACCAGTGGTTCATGATCGTGGATCACGACGGCCACCGCGAGCGCTGCATCGAGCAGGTCGAGAACGCCGTGCGCTGGGACCCGGACAACTCGCGCAATCGCATCCGCGAGGCAGTGCGGACGCGCCCCGATTGGTGCGTGTCGCGCCAACGAAGCTGGGGCGTGGGCATCCCCGCGATCTACTGCGAGACGTGCGGCGTGCCTTCGCTGGACGCACGCGTGCTCGAACGCGCTGCCTCGCTCGTGCGCGCCGCCGACTCGGATACCTGGTACGAGCGCCCGGTCGAGGACTTCCTGCCGCAGGGCTACGCCTGCCCGGCGTGCGGCGCGGCGGGGCCGTTCCGCAAAGAGGAAGACGTGCTGGATGTGTGGTTCGATTCGGGCAGCACGCACCGAGCGATTCAGGAATTGCATCCCGAACTGGCGCCAGCATGGGCCGCGGCGCGCAAAGGCCAGGCCGAGGTGCTCTACTTCGAAGGTCCCGACCAGCATCGCGGCTGGTTCAACTCCTCGCTCATGGTGGGCGTGGGCATCGAGCACGCCGCTCCCTACACGGCGGTTGCCACGCACGGCTGGGTGCTGGACGCCGCGGGCCGCGCCATGCACAAGTCGCTCGGCAACGTGGTGAGCCCGCACACGCTCATCGAGAAGTACGGCGCCGACGGCGTGCGCTGGTGGGCGCTGGCCACCGACTGGCGTGGCGACGTGCGCGTGGGCGACGAGATCCTCCAGCGTGTGGCCGACGCCTATCGCAAAGTGCGCAACACGCTGCGCTTCCTGCTCGGCAACCTGTCGGACTTCACGCCTGCGAACGCCGTGCCGGAGGCACGGCTCCTGAAAACCGACCGCGCGTTCGCGGACCATCTCACGGTGCGCCTGGCGCGCGTGCGCGCCGAGTGGACGGCGCTCCAGTTCCACCGCGCGCTGGACCTGGTGGTGGACCTGTGCACGGTGGACCTGTCGGCGGTGTTCCTGGACGTGGCGAAGGACCGGCTCTACACGCTGGCGCCGAACGACCCGGCGAGACGCTCGGCCCAGACGGCGCTGTGGCAGGCGCTCCACGACCTCACGCTTGCCATCTCGCCGGCGCTGGTGTTCACCGCCGAGGAGGTGTGGCAGTCGCATCCCAGTCTCGTGGCCGAATGCGAGAGCGTGCACTTCGGGGAGTGGCCGAAGCGGGAGGAGTCCGGTCGCACGAGCGACGAATGGATGTTCCTGCGTGAGGTGCGCGACACGGTGAATGCCGCCATCGAGCCGCTGCGTGCGACGAAGGCGCTGGCGACGACGGCCGAAGCCGAGGTGACGCTTGCGGCCCCGCAGGCCTGGACCGCGCGACTCGCCGCCTACGGCGACGAGCTACCGGCGCTGCTCATCGTGGCCGGCCTGACGCTCGAGACGACCGCTGATGGTGCCGAGCCTCGTGTGGAGGTGCGGAGGACCTCTCGTTCGAAATGCGATCGCTGCTGGATGTACCGCGCCGACGTCGGTCACGACACGTCGCAACCGGGACTCTGCTCGCGCTGCACGTCGGCATTGGCGGCGCGAGGCTGACGGCCCTAGCGGTCGCCGGAATCGAGCCGCAGTTCGGCCTGGGGCGGGTAGCGGTGCTTCAGGCGGTCGAGGAGTTGGCGGAACGCCGGCGTGTCGCCCACCAGCGGCACGCGGTCGGTGTCGATCTCCAGCACCTCGCACTGGTGCGAGGCGCGCGCCATCCAGTCGTCGTAAGCCTCGTTCAGCCGCCGGATGTAATCGATGCCGATCGACTTCTCGCTCTCGCGACCGCGCTGGGCGATGCGCTCCATGAGCGTCTCGGGCTGGGCCTTCAAGTACACGATAAGGTCCGGGGGCCGCAGGAATCCCACCATGCAGTGGAACAGCGCGATGTAGTTCTGGTAGTCCACCTCGGTCATGGAGCCCTGCCGCCACAGGGTCTTGGCGAAGATCTCCGCGTCCTCGTAGATGGTGCGGTCCTGGATGAACGGCAACGGGCTCTTGCCGATCTCCACCTGGGCCTTGAAACGCTCCCCGAGGAAGTAGATCTGGAGGTGGAAGCTCCAGCGCGGCATGTCCTTGTAGAACGGGTCCAGGTAGGGGTTGTGGATGACCGGCTCGTAATGCGCGGCCCAGCCGAGCTCGGACGAGATGCGGTTCGTGAGCTGGGTCTTGCCCACACCGATGTTTCCGGCGATCGCCAGGAAGAATCCTGTGTTCATCGGCTTGCTGACCCTCCACGCACGCTTATCACGGACCTTTCCTATTCACTTCCAATTCGTGACTGTTTCAGGACTTCTCCGGCGCTACCGGGTGCCATGCTTCGCCTGTCGTTCGGATGCGGATCGCCCGGAAGAAAAGTCGAACCCGCGAGCAGGTTCGGGCGTCTATGCAACGGAACGTCTTGCAGTCGAAGCATGGGGGGCGAGTTCGAAGAATCTCGCGTGCGGCCCGCGACTCGGAGGACGTAGCCCCCCAGTCGTTCGAGACCCCGTCCGGCGCCGCCGGGCGGGGTCTTCGCTTGCGGCCGATCGCGACGCTATCGGCGCCGCGCCCCGAGCGTCAAGAGGTACCCGCCTCCTCGTCCTCGGCTTCTTCGACCAGACCCGGCCGCCGAAAGCGCGCCGCCTCGAGTCCGTGCCGCTTGAGCAGGTCGTGCAGCGTCGGCCGGCTCACGTCGATCTCGCGCGCGGCGCGCGTGACGTTGCCGGCATTGCGCGTGAGTGCTTCCACGACGAGCCGGCGCTCCGCCTCGTCGCGCGCCTTCTGCAGCGTGGGCAGCGGTTCCGCGCTGCCCCCGGCGGATTCCAGCTCCAGGTCTTCCGGCCGCAGGTAGGAATCCTGCGCCAGGATCACCGCGCGCTGCACGCGATTCTCCAACTCACGCACATTCCCCGGCCACGGGTGCGCCATGAGCGCGCGCAGCGCGGCCTGGGTGAAGCCCCGGAGCCGCCGCTTGTGCTGCCTGCCGTAGAACTCCACGAAATACTCCGCCAGCAGGCGCAGGTCGTCGCCGCGGTCGCGCAGCGCCGGGACCTGAATGGTGATGACGCCGAGCCGGTAGTAGAGATCCTCGCGGAACCGACCTTCGTCGATCATCGCCTTCAAGTTTCGGTTCGTGGCGGCGACCACGCGCGTGTCCACGCGCACGGTCTCGCGCGAGCCGATGCGCTCGACGATGTGCTCCTGGAGAAAGCGCAGCAGCTTGACTTGCAGGTGTAGCGGCACCTCGCCGATCTCGTCCAGGAACAGCGTGCCGCGGTCCGCCAGCTCGAACTTGCCCTCGCGTGCGCGGTGCGCGTCGGTGAATGCACCACGCTCGTGGCCGAACAGCTCGGACTCGAGCAGCGTCTCGGGGATGGCGCCGCAGTTGATGGGCACGAATGGCTGTTCACGGCGCGGGCCGGCGTTGTGGATGGCGTTCGCGACCAGCTCCTTGCCGGTGCCGTTCTCGCCTAGCACCAGCACGTTCACGTCGGTCGACGCCACACGCTGGACCAGCGCGTACACCTTGCGCATGACGTCGGACTCGCCCACCAGCCGGTGGTAGCGCCGACTCGACACCGGCCCGCCGGGCTGCGCCAGCTCGATCTGGCGGATGTGCGCCGCGCGCTTGAGGATCATGCGCAGCTCGTCCAGCTCGATCGGCTTGGCGTACCAGTCCACGGCGCCGCGGCGGATGGCGGTGATGGCGTTCTCGCGCCGGTCGTTGCCCGTGACCATGATGACTTTCGTGAGCGGGTGGCGCTCCACGATCTCGTCGAGCAGGTCCAGGCCCTCGGGGCCGGCACTCGGCGGTCCGAGCGTGACGTCGAGTGTCACGATGCCGGGCTGCTCGTCGCGCAGCACGCGCCGCGCCTCGTCCGCGCTGCTCGCGGTGACCACGTCGTACTCCCCGGCGAGCCCCCAGCGCAGTTGGTTCAGGATGCTCTCCTCGTCGTCCACGATGAGGATCTTCTCGAGGCTCAAGTCCCCTCCGCCACCGCCGGCGCGCCGGGCGGGACGCGCAGGGTGAACACGGTGCCTTCGCCGGGCCGGCTGCGGGCGTCGATGGTGCCACCATGAGCTTCCACGATGCCGCGACATTGCGCCAGCCCCACGCCGAGCCCGCCCTTCTTCGTGGTCGAGAACGGCTTGAACAGGCGCGTGCGCATGAACTCCTCGGTCATGCCGCGGCCGGTGTCACTCACCTCGATGACCGCCTCGCGCGCGCCGTCCGCGCCGGACACGGCGATGGCGCGCACGGTGATGGCGCCGGGGCCGCCGAGGGATTCGCGCGCATTGACCAGCAGGTTCACGAGCACGCGTCCGATCTGTCGCCGATCCAGCACCGCCTCGGCGCCGTCGGGAACGATGACCTGCACCTGGATGCCCGGCTGCGATTCGAGCGCGAGCCCGCTCTCGAGCAGCGCATCTGCGACCAGCTCGCGAAGCCCGCACGGCGCCGGCTGAGGCGCGGGCGGCGAGGACACCCCCGAGACCTGCGACATGAGTTCGCGCAGCGAGCGCACCGTGCGCTCCACCACGGCCATCGCGTCGCGCTGGAAGTCGGGATTGCCCAAGTGCCGGCGCGCGTTGTCCACCACCAGCGCCAGGCCCGAGACGTGGTTCTTCATGTCGTGCAGCACAAAGCTCGACAGTCGCTGCAGCGACTCGAGCTGGCGGGCTTCGGCCATGCGCTCGGCCTGGCGCGAGAACCACAGTGCCGAGGCCAACTGTCGCGACATCGCGGCGAGAAACTCGAGATCTTCGTCAGCCCACGCCTCGTCGCCCCGCTTGCGCGAGATCCACAGCAGCGCGATCAACGGTTCATCGAGTGCCAGCGGCGCGCACACCGCGGCGCCGAGCGAGGTGCGCAGCAGCTTGCTCGCCTCGATCCCCTGCGCCAGCTCGGGGTCGAGGCCGCGGTCCGAGAACAGCACCGGCCAACGCTCGCGATCGAACCAGCGCACCACCGGGTGCGTGGCTTCGAGCGTCGTGGGCGAACCGGGCGGTCCGTGCAGCAGGCGAAAGGCGCCCGCCGGGTCCTCGCGAAAGTGAACCGCGATGTGGTCGGCGTCGAAGATCTCGCGCGCGAGAGTCTCGATCTGCCGGCACACCTCCTCGGGCGCGGCCGAAGGCGACAGCGCCCGGCTCACGCGGCCCCACTCGCGCCGGTAGTCGTAGCGATAGGCGTAGAAATTGCGGTCGACGAATCGCCGGATCCCGCGACCGGTCGCGGGCTGCAGCATGAGCAGCAGTGCGCCTCCTGCCACGAACACGAGGAAGCCGACCACGACCCAGGCGCGGAACTGGGTGGAGAGCGCGGGCAGCACGCGCGACAGCGCGAACGTGACCACCAGGAACGCCACTGCCAGCGTGATCGAGACCGACGAGTAGTAGACGACTGGCCGGCCCACCGGCACGCTCATGTCGCGCAATCGCCGCCGGGCCAGCGCCAGCGCGGCGGTGGAGCCCGACACGAACAGCAGCGGGCCGGCCGCCGCCAGCCAGCTTGCCTGCACCCGGCCCTGCAGCACGCCCGCCGAGACCACCAGCAACTCGGTCAGCACCGCCACCAGGATGGACAGGAACAGCCCGCCGAGGCGGCGCTGCGCCGAGGCTGGGGCCGCGCGCAGCATGCCCTCCATGTTGAGGAGCACGAGCAGCATGGTCACCGCGAGATAGCCGAGGTAGGCCTGGCCGAGCGGACCCAACAGCACCACCGTGCCGGTCTCGCCCACGCTCACCGACGCCAGCACCAGCGACGAACGCGCGAGCACGAAGAGCAGCACGCACGCCACGAGCGAGAGCGCCAGCGGCGCACCCGCCTCGCGGAGCTGGCGCCGAGGCTCGGGCCGACCGAGCAGCACGCTCAGCGACAGCCACAGCCACGACGTGAGCGCGGACACGCGCGCCAGGTACTCGGCCCAGACGTGCGCGCCGTCCGGCGTGGTGGCGCGCAACAGCCCGAGCACGCCGGCCTGGAGTGCCCCCAGCGACAGGAACGCGGACGAGAAGAGCAGCGTGATGAGCCACTGGCCGCGCTGGAGCAACGCGATGAGCCCGATCGCGAGCAGCAGCATGGCGCTGGCGGAGACCGCGGCCTGCTGCAGGGACGGCGTCCACATGCTGGGCATTAGATACTTGCCGCCGCTGGCGGCCCCTCGGGCGTGTACTCGGGGACGGCGCGCCGGAGCGCCGCACGTATAGCGTTGGCGTCGCCGGACTCGGCGACGCGCTCCAGTTCGGCGATCTCGGCACGCAGGGCGGGTTCGTCCTCGGGCGCCAGATCCCAGGTCAGGATGCGCTCGCGTCGGGTCATGCGCGCCTGCTCGGCGCGCGAGTGAAGCTCCTCGTGGAGTTTCTCCCCCGGGCGCAGGCCGGTGAACACGATCTCGACATCTTCACCTTCGCGCAGCCCCGCCAGGCGCACGAGCTGCCGGGCGAGGTCCAGGACGCGAAGCGGCTCGCCCATGTCGAGCAGGAACACCTCGCCTCCCTGGCCTATGGAGCCGGCCTGCAGTACGAGTCGCACCGCCTCGCTGATGGTCATGAAGTAACGCGACGCCTCGGGGTGCGTCACGGTGAGCGGCCCGCCACGTTCGAGCTGGCGCTGGAACAACGGCACGACCGAGCCCTCGCTGCCGAGCACGTTGCCGAAACGCACGGCGCAATAGCGACCACGCCCCCGGCTCGAGGCCGCCTGCACCAGCCGTTCGCACACGCGCTTGGACGCCCCCATCACGCTGCTCGGGTGCACGGCCTTGTCGGTGGACACCAAGACGAAGTGTGCCACGCCGTGCCGGTCGGCCGCATCCACCAGCAGCCGCGTGCTCACGACATTGTTGAGCACCGCCTCGCGCGGGGCGTCCTCGAGCAGCGGCACGTGCTTGTGCGCCGCGGCGTGCAGCACCACTTGGGGGCGGTGGCGCGCGAGCATGGCTTCGACACCGCTGGCATCGCAGAGGTCCGCGATCACGGCATGCAGCGGGAACTGGGTACCCGAGGCGAGCAACTCGCGCTGGAGGAAGTAGAGCCCGTTCTCGGCGTGGTCCAGGAGCACCAGTTCCGCCGGCGCGAAGCGCGCCACCTGGCGCGCCAGCTCGGCGCCGATCGAGCCGGCGGCACCCGTGACCAGGACACGTCGCCCACGCAGGAACGCGCCGACTTCCTCGTCGGCTTCGGGTGCGGCCTCGCGGCCGAGCAGGTCCTCGAGCCTCACGCCGCGCAGGCGGGCGAGCGTGACGCGTGCACCGGGCGGCAGCTCCGCCATGGCGGGCACGGTGCGCAGCCGCACGCCCGCGGCCTCGCACGCCGCCGCGATCTCGCGCACGGCACGCCCGGACAGCTCCGGGTTCGCCACCACCGCCACTTCGGGACGCTGCTCCGCGAGCACGCGCGGCAGGTTTGCGAGTGTGCCGAACACGCGCAGGCCCTCGACCAGGTGGCCGGTCAACCGCGGGTCGGCGTCCACGAATCCAATGGGCTCGAGTGACTCCTCGCCCGAGCGCTTGCGCTGCATCTCCTGCACCAGCGCCACCGCGGAGTGGTCCGCCCCGATGACGAGCGTGCGCAACACGCGCGCGCCGTGGCCCCCGAGCGTGCGCTCGCGCCACAGACGCCAGGCCAGCCGCGCGCCGCCCATGAGCACGAGCTGCCAGAGCCACACGCCCACGGCGAGCGAGGCCGGGAGCGCCGACTCGCCCGCGACGCGCGTGACGAGTGGCAGGAGTGCCGCCGAGAGCGTCACGCCGCGCACGACCTGGAACACCGTGGCGGTGCCCGCGTAGCGCCAGAGCCCGTGGTAAAGCCCCGCGACGAGGTAGGCGGCGAGCGACAGGACGGTCCACACGGGCGCCAACTGACGCCAGGTCTCCAGCGCGGCCAACGGCACACGCCCGTCGTACCGCAGGAGCAGGGACAGCCCCACCGCGGCGTGCATCAGTCCGATGTAGCCCGCGGTCAGGACCAGCGTCCGCGGGGCCTTGCGGAGGTTCACGCGGCCCCCGCGTGGGCGGCCACGCGACTGGTCGGCCACGAAGATGGTAGCCCTTCGGAGCGTTGAGCCGAACCTCGTGCTCGGCTGGCTCCGGGACATGGACTCGCTGAGGGCGTCATGGCAGCCCGCAGCCTAGCCTATGAGCGCTTCCGCGCGCTCCCCGCGGCCCGGCTCCGCACGTCGGCTCGCCGGTCGACGCCCTGACCCGCGGCTCCGTAGTCGCTCCTGGATTCCGTTCGCTCCATCCTGGCGAAGCTATACACTGAGACGCGTGGCCTCGCGGTCCGGGCGGGGAGAGTCGTGTTGTGGGTTTCCATGCCCAGGGGTGGCCGGGTGTCGGGAGGTGAGCCGGCAGCCTATGATGAACTTCGTGCGGATCATCGGCTTGGTTTCCGGCCTGGTGCTCGTGGTCTTGGGCACGCTACTCGGGGCTGTGATCCTGTGGAGTCTTGTCCGTTCCCACGTGATCTTCATCGAAGCCCGCTTGGTGGGCCTCGCAGGCGCGGGCGCGATCCTTGTTGTTGGGCTCCTGCTGGTGCTCCTCTGTCGGAAGAAGACCGTCCACTGATCGACAGGGAACGACTCACTCGGGGGGCCGGATCAGGGTCATCCCGCGGGTGGGCATTCGCGAGCGACCGTGGCTGGTGAGGGAGTTCGCCGCCAGCATGGAGTCGCGGAAGTTGGTAGCGCTACGGGGATTCGAACCCCGGTTTGATGGCTGAGAACCACCCGTCCTGGACCCCTAGACGATAGCGCCACTGGCATAGACTGGCTGCCCGGCAAGGATTCGAACCTCGACTAACAGGGCCAGAACCTGTCGTGCTACCGTTACACTACCGGGCAGTCGAGGCCGGGCAATCTAGACGCTCGCCCATCGTTCCGCAAGTCCGCGCGGGGCTCGTCCGTACCGCTCAAACCCTTGCGGCCAGAGGGGATTCCGCCCGCCAGCGGGCCGCGGCAGACTCCAGCCGAGCGACCACACGCTCGCGCCCGAGCAGCCACATCACGTCGAAGATCCCGGGCGCCGATTTGCGCCCGGTGAGCGCGACCCGCGCCGGCGCGATCACCTCGCCTGCCTTAATGCCGGCGGCGGCGGCGAGCGAGCGCGTCGCGGCCTCGAGTGCCACCAGCGTCCACTCGCTCGTGTTGCTCACACGCTCCGCGAGTGCCGAGAGGCGCTCCCCTGCGGCCGGCTTCGCCAACAGCTCCGCCCAAGCCTCGATCTCCATCGGCGGCGGATCGTGCAGCACGAACGCGCCCACGTCCGTCGCGTCGGCGAGCGTGCGCAAGCGGTCGCCGAGCGCGCGCACGAACGCCGAGCGCCACGCCTCGTCGTGGCCCGCGAGATCGTGGCCGTGCGATGCCAGGAACTCGGTCACGCGTCGCACGCGGTCGGACTCGTCCAGGCGCTTCAAATGCTGGGCGTTCACCCACTCCAGCTTCTGCGCGTCGAACACGGCTGGGTTCGGGTTCACGCGCTCGAGCGAGAACACCCGCTCCAGCTCGGCCAACGTGAACAGTTCGGTCTTGCCGTCGAGCGCCCAGCCCAGCAGCGCCAGGAAGTTGACCATGCCCTCGGGCAGGATGCCCAGCTCGCCGAACGCCTCGACACTGGTGGCTCCATGGCGCTTGGAGAGCCGCTTGCCGTCGGGGCCGAGGATCATGCTGGCGTGCGCGAACACTGGCGGCGCGGCGCCGAGTGCCCTATAGAGCAGGATCTGCCGCGGCGTGTTCGAGATGTGGTCATCGCCACGGATGACGTGCGAGATGGCCATCTCCACGTCGTCCACAACGCACGCGAAGTTATAAGTGGGGAGTCCGTCCGAACGCACGAGCACGAAGTCGTCCAGCACCTCGCTCTGGAACGAGACGCGACCGCGCACGATGTCGTCCCACGCCACCTCCTCCGGCTCGGGCAACGCGAAGCGCAGCGCGGGCGGCGGGCCCTGCGCGGTGCGCGCCGCGCGCTCGGCCTCGGAGAGCGCGCGACAGCGCCGGTCGTAGCGCGGGTCCTCGCCGCGCGCGAGCTGCTCGCTGCGGCGTGCCTCGAGCTCATCGGGCGTGCAGAAGCACGGGTAGGCGCGACCCATCAACGTGAGGCGCTGGGCGTAGCGGTCGTAGAACGCACGCCGCTGCGACTGGAAGTACGGACCGTGCGCGCCGCCGACGATGGGCCCCTCGTCCCAGGCGAGGCCCAGCCAGCGCAACCCGCCGAAGATCGCCTGCACCGAGGCCTCGGTGGAGCGCTCGGCGTCGGTGTCCTCGATGCGCAGCACGAACGTGCCGCCCTTGGCGCGGGCATGGAGATAGTTGTAGAGCGCGGTGCGCGCCCCGCCCACATGCAGGTGACCGGTGGGGCTGGGGGCGAATCGGACACGGACGCTCATGCGGGCTCACTCCGGGACCAGGGGACGGGAGCCGCGAGCACTACACGCGCGAACCGCGGAGGGTCAAGCGCACCGGCCGAGACAGCGACGGGCGGGCGCCCCAGGGGGCTCGCCCGTCGCGGTCCTCGTCCGGACTATTGCAGCACGACCATTTTGTGCGTGATGTGCTTACCGGCCAGCGACAGCCTCGCGAAGTACACGCCGCCATCCACCGGGCGGCCCTTCGCGTCGCGCAGGTCCCACTGCAGCGAAAAGCGGCCCGCGGCGGCGACTCCGGAGTTCACCAGTTTCACCCGGCGCCCGGTGAGGTCGTAGACAGCGAGCTCGTAGCGGCTACCCGCCAGCATGGCCGGCACCGCGAACTCCATGCGCGAGCCGCCGAGTCCGGCGCGCACCGGATTCGGTGACGGCAGCGCGAACTCGAGCGTGGCGACCGCGGCACCCGGTCCGGTCCCCGGCCCGTCCCCCACGCCCACGAACACTGGTGAGCTCGCGAAGCCCGTGCGGCGTGCGTCGTGGAGGAACTGCGGCCACGGCGGCGTGCGGCCGGGCGAGAACGCGAAGTCGTAGTCCCACACGTAAATGTTCTTGTCCCAGCCGGCGAGCACGATCTCGGTCATGCCGTCCTTGTCCACATCCGCCAG
Source organism: uncultured bacterium (assembly GCA_964418975.1). Lineage (GTDB taxonomy): Bacteria > Eisenbacteria > RBG-16-71-46 > RBG-16-71-46 > RBG-16-71-46 > JAIOPA01. The sequence continues at coordinate 108,053 of CAYQNV010000112.1, forward strand.
CGCCGGTGCGCCGCGGACCTCGCCCGCGAGCTGGATCGGGAAACCGGGCAGCACCGTGGCATCCGCGCCGGACAGCGCGGTGAGCTGACCCTCCTCGCCGCCGCACACGATGTCGTTGAAGCCGTCGCCGTTGATGTCCGCCACCACGGGGCTCGACTCCGACGCGGTGGTCGTCAACGTGGAGTAGCGCACGTTGCTCCACGGCACGAGGATGGTCCCGTTCCGGTTGTACACGTACACCCCGCCGTTCGTGCCCATGTGCACGATGTCGAGGAAGGTGTCGTTGTTCATGTCGGCGAGCGCCGGGGAGGGCGAACGGCCGAGGCTCGGGCCACTCGACTTCGCGAACACGGGCCAGCCCGCGCGCCGCTTGCCGTCGCTCTCGAGCACGTAGAGCGAATCCGCCAGCGACGTGAACACGATCGAGGGCGAGGTATCCCCCGGCCCGTCGAGGTAGCCGACCGCGGCGGAGGACCAGATGGCGTTGTTCGTGTTGAACGGGAAGCCGTTCACGTTGCTGCCGTCAGGATTCCACACATAGAGCTTGCCGTCGAAGCTGCCGTAGACGATCTCGGGCAGGCCGTCGCCGTCGATGTCGGCGGCCGCGGGCGAGCCGTAGTTGAACGAATTGTCGAGCACCTTGAACACGCCCTTCGTACCGGCGTTCGCGTCGCCGTTCATCCACTCCTGGCCGTTCTCACGCATCACATAGAAGCGGTTGCCGTTCGAGGCGAACGCCATCTCCATGTGACCGTCGTTGTCGAGGTCGGTGACCACCGCCGCCGACCAGATGGCATCGGTCGTCTGCAGCGGAAAGCCCGGGCGCACCTGGCCGTTGTCGTCGAACACGTAGAACCCGGCCGAATCCGCGGTCGCGCTGCCCACTACACCCCATGCCGGCGCGACGAACGACATGCCCTCGCTGGGTCCCAGCACGGACATGGACGGCGCGGCAGCGTAGTAGGAGCCACGCGTGGTGAAGTCGCCGAGCGTGGCGCCTGCGCCGTCGGCATCCACCGGCGCGGAGCCGTCGGCGTTGAGCACGTACAGCACGTCGGAGCCGGCCGCGATGGTGGCGAAGTTCGCCGAGTAGGCAAACTCGATCGCCACCGAGGATGGCGTCGTGCCCCCGGTAGGGACCGGGAAGATGGCATGATGCGGCGGGTTCGTGCTCACGCTGATCGCGTTCAAGAACGCCGACTCGTTGCCGGACGAGTCCACCGCTGTACAGCGGAAGTAGAACTTCGTCAGCGCCGGCAGTGCCTCGTCGTGGTAATACGCCGTGCGATCGGTGGGGAGCGGGTTCGCCTTGGTGTACGGGCCGGCCAGCGTCGTGCTGCGATAGACGTTGTAACCCGACAGGTCGGCATCGATATTCGTGTTCCAGGTGAGCTTTACCGCATCCGCCTCGCCGATCCCGGCCAAGCCGAACGGCGCTCCGGGGAACGTCAGGTCCAGCGTCTGGAGATGGCGAATCTGGAGCGTGTCGCTGATCTCCAACTGGAAGATGGCGCCGGGCGCCGTGACGGCGAACACGAACGGGTCGCCCTGCACCGTGGCCCCTCCGGCGATATCGCCCATGCTGCTCGTGCTGTCGGTGACCGTGGCGGAGCCGTTGAGGGAGCGGAGCTTCGCGGTCACGGCCTTGGCGATGCCAGAGCCGATGTTGCGCACGAGAATCGAATAATTCGCGGTCTCGCCCGTGGTGGGTCGGCCGTCATTGTTGCCCGGCGACTCCGTGACCACGTGCTGGTAGTGGCGTGGCTCGGGAGCGCGCACCGTCAGCTGGAACGCTTCGCGCCAGCTGCGCGAGCCGTCCCAGATCACCAGCGAGAACGGCACCTCGCGCTGGTCGGGGACGTTGGCCGGGACCAGGATGCGGAACGGCGTCACCGGATTGCCGGTCGCGCCCGCCGCGATGCTGCCCCACGTGCCGTTGCCGTTCACCACGCTCACGAATGCGTCGGAAGCGGACGCAGTGCCAGCCACCTCGCCCGCGCTCGCGGCGCCGCCGCGATTGCGCAGCGCCACGCGTAGATCCACCGTTTCACCGGCGTCGGCGAAGCCGTCCCCGTTGCCGCTCGTGCCGCCCACGTTGTCGTCGTCCACACTGACCGCGGCGTCGGAGATGACCGCGGCGGCCGCCCCGGTCACGTTGAGCGAGGCCTGAAACGGCTTGGCGTTGTAGGCCGTGACCGTGAGCTTGAAGCTGCCGGTGGAATCCGGCCGGAACGTCAGCTGCACGTCGCCTGACGCATTCGTGAGCGCCGTGCGGAAGTCGTCGCCCGCCTTGTACAGCGTCACGCGCGCGTTCGGGACCGGCGAACCGCCGCTCTCGACGTGCACGTTGACCAACGAATCGCCCAGCACGAACGAACCGGGGCCGTTGACCGCGAGCGTGCGCCAGCTGCCGTTGTACATGCGCAGCTCCGGGTCGCCCAGCTCCAGTAACGTGAGTTGGGTCCAGCGGTTCACGCCGTCGTAGAACGAGAACGCCACGAATGGCAGCTTCTGGCGCGCCTGAAGCTCGCCGATCGCCGTGACGCTGTCCTCGAAGAACAGCCGGAAGTACTCCTGCTGGTAGGCACGGCCCGCGGTCGGGAAGTCGAATCGTGTGGAGCCGACCACCGTGACCGCCCCGCCGTTCGGGTTCTTGAGGAACGCCTCCCCGATGCACGGAAAGTCGATCGCGCTCGAGGTGCAGTCGATGGCGTAGAGATTGAACAGTTTGTTGCCGTTGGTGAGGCCCGAGGCGTCGGCGTTGACGAGCGACTGATCGGCCACCGACATGGAGTTCCGGTAGCCGTGTCCGACGTGCAGCGCCAGCCCATACCCGAGATTCAAGTCGCTCATGACGGCGACCTTGGTTTCCGGCAGGGCGCCGGGGCGGTAGGACGGGCCGGTGTAGTTCTGGTACAGGCGCTTCACGGTGAGGCCGGGATTCGTGTCCGTGAACGGCAGCACGTCCTCGGCCATCTGCGCGCCGTCCAAGTCGATGTCCCCGCCGGTGTAAGGCTGCGGGAACAGCACCTCGGCGAACAGCAGCCAGCGGTTCTCGTAGCCCCCGGCCGGCGTCTTGGTGTATTGCAGCGTCTTGGTGACGAACGTCTGCGCCTCGAGCGCCGTGGAGACCGTGGCCCGGCCGACGTAGACGTCGGGCAGCAGGTCGGATTGGTCGCCGAGATCGAACTCGTCCGAGAATCCCTCGCCGTACTCGGAGTCGCCGTCGGCGTTCCAGTTCCCGTCGAGACAGGAGTAGTAGATGTCGGCGGCGATGTGTTCGAGCTGGTAGAAGTTGACGTTGAACGCAAGCCGCTCGGGGATCACCTCGGTGTCGCCACCCAGCAGCACCCACTTCGTGCCCCAACGCGCATAGGCGTCGCGGATGAAGAAGCGGACGCGCTCGGCGTCGTCGGCGCCGAACGGGTACTGCTGGCGGATGAACGACAGCGTGCGCACCGCCGCTGGCACGCCAGTCTGGGTCTTCCAGTCGGCGAGCTGCTGAAACGTGGGCGCCATGGCGTCATTCGTGACGATCAAGTACTCGACCGGGCTGCCAAGCACCGACGGGAGCTGCAACGGCTTGAACGGCTCGGCCTTGGGCTTCACGCCCGGCAGGCCGCTCGTGGCCGAACTCGCCAGCGACACCACGGCCCGCGACGGCACGCCGCTCGGCAGCGCATCCTCCCACTCGCGCACGATGCGCTCGCGCGTCACGGCAGGAGCTGCTCCGTCTTCGACGACGAGCCGCAGCTGGAGTCGCGTCACACGCTCGAGCCGCCCGGTCTGCGGGTTCCAGCGCGTCGGTGCCACGCGCAGGTACGCCACGTTGCGACCGCGCAAACTCCCCTGCGTTCCGAGCGCGGCCAACTGCTCCGGCTGGAACGAGGCACTGGCGTAGTAGCGGGCGTCCTCGGCCGAGCGCGCGCCGGGTGCCGCGCCCGAGCGAGCCGAAAGCGCCGGCGCCACCTTCACACCGTCGGCCAGCAGTTCGGTCTCGACCGCCACCACCTCGACGCTTGTGACCTTCATGCCGGCGGGCAGGTCCACACGTTCGGCGATCCACGGCAGGTCCGGCCGACCGGCGGAGTACTCGTGCGTGCCGCCACGCGCTTCAACAGACACGGCCCCGTTCACGGAGCTGAGCTTGACCCGAGCGGGGTCCAGGCGCAGGTCGCGCTCCAGTGTGAGCGCTGAAGCCGGCGAAGCGAGCGCGGCGACGACGATTGCGAGCAGCGGCAGGACGGGGCAATGACGCATGATGGGGCTCTCCCTGGGTCGGGCGGGCTGCGTGAGCAAGGCGATTTCGCTGGGGACCGAGGGGCCGGAGCCCACTCACCGCGGCGAGTGGCTTCGATGCAGGTGCGTCGGTCGGAGGGTCTATGACTCCAGACTGCCCCACAACGATAGTCGGCCAGCCCTCAGGGGGTCAACGAGTTCTCGCGCTGCGGCGGCGGTTTCCGGGTCTCATCCATTCGGGCCCGAAAGCCGGGTGCACGGCAGGTTGCGCGACGCCGCGGCGAACCGCCATCTGCCAAGGCAGCCCGGCAATCGGCAGGACGATCCGCTCGGATTCGATCACCGCCTGGACCGCGTCCGGGTCCAGTCCCGAAGTGGTCCCCGTCGCGGTTAGCCAGCGGTCGAGGTCACGGGTCCGCCAGCCGGTCCGGGCTCCGCCCACCGCTGGGCCACGCAGCGGCATCACGAGCTGCGCGAGTTCGGCCTCCACGCCCGCGAACGGTGCCTGGCTTTCCACCAACTGGGCCGGCGCGGCCGCGGCACGCAGGGGCTCGGCGGTGGCCGCACGCCCGCGGAGCGCGCGCAGGTCCACGTAATGACCCGCTCGCTCCCATTGGCCCTGCAACACGGGCGCCACCTGGGCCCCCGCCAGGTCGGCGTCGTAGGCGAGCACCAGGTGCCAGGAATGGCGCCGATCGCCGCGGTCGGCCAGCGAGCGCGCCTCGCCTGCCCGGAGTCCGGCGGGCGAGCGGGACTCCGTCGCCCGGCGCTCGGGCGTGGCGCTCGCCTCGGCGGCCAAGCGCTCGGCTCGCTCGACGGCCGTCTCGAGCCGTGGCCAGTCGAAGTCTCGCGCCGAGCCCGTGAGCCAGCGCCGGACGGGCGTGCCGCGCGTGCCGAGTGCCGACAGCAGTTCCTCGCGATTGAGTGCGTGCGCGAGCGAGCGCCGCGCCGCGACGCGCGTAAGCGGCGGCATGTCCGCGCGCAGCACCAGCAACAGCCGGCGCGCGGGCTCGACGCGGTGACGCGACACGCTCCACTCGTCGGACAGCGGTTGCTCCAGCAACCCCGGCGGCAACGGCCAGATCACGTCGGCGAGACGGCGACGGAGCACCGAACGCGCGCGTGGCGAACCGCTGCCGAACGTCACGTGCAGCGTGTCGAGCGAGGGCTCCACGCCGGCCACCGGGTCGGCGGCCACCAGCGTGAACGAGCGTCCGTCGGTTCCGGCAAGCATGCGGTAAGGCCCCACGCCCACCGCCGCGGCCCACTCCCCCGCTCGCTGCTTCCATGGTGTGCTCACACCAGGCACCGCCAGCTTGTCGAGCAGTCGGCGATCGGGCATCGCGAGCCGCAGCCGGACCCGGCGCGGATCGGGCGTCTCGATGCCGAGCGCGGGCAGCGCGCGCCCCGCGCGCACTTGCGAGACGCCGCGCACCGCGCCCAGCAACCACGAGCGCGTTGCGTGGTCCTCGCGCGCAAGCCCGCCCCGCAGGGCGTCGCGGAAGTGATCACTCGTGACCGGGCTGCCGTCCGTGAAGCGAAGCCCCTCGGCCAACCGGAAGGTCCACACCAGGCTGTCGGAGGAGCAGCCGATCGAGTCGGCGAGTCCCGGTAACAAGGCGCCACTCGTGTCGCGCTCCACGAGCCCGCGCGACAGGTGCCGCTCGAGCGCCACGCGCAATGCGTCCGGCGGACCGTCCGGGTCGAACGCGGGCAGCGTGCGGCCCGCGTACCAGGCGACGGTGACGGGTGCAGGCGTCTCGCGAGTCGCGCAGCCTGCGAACAATGCCAGCGCGAGCACGGCGACCAGCGCCTGCGGGAGCATCCGTGCGGAGGAGGTCATTAGCGCGCATTCTAAGCGAGGCCCGCGTGGCGGGCACGCTGCCCGAAGCTCGTGCTAGCGTGGCGTTCATGGTCAACCCTCCTTCTCCCGACATCAGCGCGCCGGACGTGCTCGGTCTGGAGCGGCTGCATCCCGAACAACGCGACGCGGTCACGCATGGCGAGGGCCCGCTGCTCATCGTGGCCGGCGCCGGCACCGGCAAGACGCAGGTGATCACGCATCGCATCGCGTGGCTCATCGCCGAGAAGCGGGCGCGCCCGGAGCAGGTGCTGGCGCTCACGTTCACGGACAAGGCCGCCGCCGAGATGGAGTCGCGGGTGGACCAGCTGGTCCCTTACGGCCTGGTCGGCGCCACCATCGCCACGTTCAATGCATTCTGCGACCGGCTGGTGCGAGAGCACGCAGTGGAGCTGGGATTGACGAGCCGGCTACGCGTGGAATCGCAGGCCGAGATCCTCGTGTTCCTGCGCGAACGGCTGTTCGAGCTGGGCCTCGAGCGCTTCCTGCCGCTCGGCCAGCCCGACTCGCACCTGCGTGCGCTCACCGGGCTGTTCGACCGGGCGCGCAACGAGGACGTGGCGCCCGACCGCTACCGCGCGTTCGCGGACCAGCTCGCCGCCGCCGCGGGCGACGACGCCGAGCAGCGCGACCGCGCGGCCGACGAGCTGGAGAAGGCGCGCGCCTACGCCAAGTTCGAGGAGTTGCTCATGAGCGCTGGGCGCGTCGATTTCGGCTCCCAGATCCGATTGGCGTTGAGACTCCTGCGCGATCGTCCGCACGTGCGACGCGAGATCGTGGACCGCTGGCGCTGGATCCTCGTGGACGAGTTCCAGGACACGAACCACGTGCAGTTCGAACTGGTGCGCCTGCTGGCAGGCGAGCGCCGGAACCTGACCGTGGTCGGCGATGACGACCAGAGCATCTATCGTTTCCGCGGCGCCAAGATCGAGAACTTGCTGCAGTTCCTCGACGTCTATCCCGATGCGAAGCAGGTGCTGCTCAAGCGCAACCACCGCTCGGGTCAGCGCATCCTCGACGACGCGCACCGGCTGATCCGCGCCAACGATCCGTGGCGACTGGAGTCGCAGCGCGGCTGGGACAAGCGCCTGCTTGCCCAGCGCAAGTTGCCAGTAAGTGACGAAGTGCTGGCGGGTGTGGTGGAACACCGCCCGTTCGCCACCGGGCGTGACGAGGCGGAGTGGGTGGCCGACGACATCGCCGGCGGCATCACCGCCGGGGCGCGCGCACGCGACTTCGCGGTGCTCGCGCGAGCGCACAGCCACTTGGACGCGTTTGCCCTTGCACTCCAGGCGCGCGGCGTGCGCTTCCGCCGCGTGGGCACGCGCGGCCTCTACACGCGCCCCGAGGTGCTGTTGTGCCTGAACCTGCTGCGGAGCGTGGCCGACCCCGACGGTGGCTCGGTGCATCAGGTGCTGGGCGATCCGTTGTTCGGCGCCGACGCCGTGGACCTGGCCCGCCTGGGGCAGCGCGCCAAGCGCACGAATCGCGGCATGCTGCGGCTGGCGGTGAGCGCGGCCGCGGGCCGCAAAAGTCACGTGGGCGAGCTCGCCGACGCCACGAAGGAGGCGGTGCGGCGTTTCGCCGCGCTGCACGCGAAGCTGTGCGACACCGCGGTGCGCCGGCCCACGAGCGAGGTGCTCTACCAGTTCGTCACCGAGAGCGGGCTCTTGACCGCGCTCACGACGGAGGAGAGTGCCGAGTCACTCGAGCGCGTGCAAAACCTGAACAAGTTGTTCGGCATCGTGTCGCGGGTGGGGCCACTGCTCAGGCAGGACCGCGTGCCGGCGTTCATCGAACACCTTGACCTGCTGATCGAGATGGGCGACGACCCGGCCGCCGCCGAGTTGGAGACCGACGAGGACGTGGTGAGCCTGCTCACCACGCATGGCGCCAAGGGGCTCGAGTATCCGGTCGTCTTCCTCGTCAACCTGGTGGAACAGCGCTTCCCGCCCTACCGCCGCGCCGAGGAGATGGAGTTCCCGCCCGAGCTGCGACCGGCCTCGCACCTGGCGCTCGCCCCGAGCGACCCCTCCGACGACCACTACCGCGAGGAGCGCCGACTGTTCTATGTGGGCATGACACGCGCGAAGGACCGGCTGGTGCTGACGCACGCCCAGGATTACGGCGGCAAGCGTGCGACCAAGATGTCGCGCTTCGTGGCCGAGGCGCTGGACTTGCCCGCGCCGCCCAAGGGCGCCCGGGGTGCTTCGGCGCTAGAGTCCATCGCGCGCTATGCCCCCGTGGCCGAGCCGGCGCCCGCGCCGGTGGCGCCCGTGCCCGCGGGCCAGCCGCTGACACTTTCGCACGCGCAGGTGGACGATTACCTCACCTGTCCGCTCAAGTACCAGTTCGCACACGTCGCACACGTGCCGCTCGCGGGCGACCCGGCGTTCATGTACGGCAACGCCGTGCACCACGCCATCAAGATCTGGCACCAGCACCGCATCAAGGGACTGCCCGTGCACGCGGACGACGTGGTCGGGGCGTTCGAATCGGCGTGGTCGTCGGAGGGATTCCTCACGCGCGAGCACGAGGAGCGCATGTTGGCGCAGGGCCGCGAAGCGCTGCGCCGGTTCGTGGCGCGCGACGTGGCCGCCAGTGCCGCGCCAATGGCGGTGGAGACGGAGTTCAAGTTCAGGGTCGGCGACGACGTGGTGATCGGGCGATGGGACCGCATCGACGAGCGCGCCGAGGGCATCGTGTTGGTGGACTACAAGAGCTCCGAGGTGGAGGATCCCGAACAGGCCGCCGCGCGTGCGAAGGAATCGTTGAAGAGCGGCCAGCTCGGGCTCTACGCGCTCGCCTACCACGAGTCCCGTCAGGTCACGCCGGCGCGTGTCGAGCTGCAGTTCGTGGGCACCGGCGTGACCGGCTCCGCCGAGGTGGAGCCCGACCACCTGGACCGTGCCCGCGACCGCGTACGAGCGGCCGCCGCCGGCATTCGCGCCGCGCAGTTCCCGCCGCGGCCCGACCAACGAAACTGCGGCTACTGCTCCTACCGGCTGTTCTGCGCCCACTCGGCCGCAAGGCGCACGTGAGCGAGCCGGACGCGGCAGTACTCCGCGACGCGGCGGGAGAGTTCGCGCGCGCCGCGGGCGCGATCCTGCTCGAGGGCTACGGCCGTGTACACGCGCCCGAGAAGAAGGGCCGCATCGACCTCGTGACCGAGTACGACAGGCGCTCCGAAGCGCTGCTCCTCTCGCTCATCCGCGAGCGCTTCCCCGCGCACGGCATCCTCGCCGAGGAATCGGGCGCGCATGCCGGCGGCACGGGCCCTCGCCCGGACATCCGCTGGCTCTGCGACCCCTTGGATGGCACCACGAACTTCGCGCACAACTACCCGTTCTTCTGCGTCTCGGTAGGCGTCGAGGTGCGCGGCGAGATGGCCGCGGGCGCTGTCTACGACCCGGTGCGCGACGAGCTGTTCGCCGCAGCCGCCGGCCACGGTGCCACGCTGAACGGCCGCCGCGTTCGCGTGACGCCGTGCGAGCATGTGGAAGATGCGTTGTTCGTGACCGGCTTCCCCTATGACGTACGCGAGCATCCCGAGCGCCACCTGCCGCTCTTCCAGGAGTTCCTGTTGCGCGCGCAGGGCGTTCGCCGTGACGGCTCGGCCGCGTTGAATCTCTGCTACGTGGCGACGGGGCGCTTCGACGGCATGTGGGAAGGCAACCTGTCGCCATGGGACGTGGCGGCCGGCACGTTGATCGTGCGCGAGGCGGGCGGCGTGGTCACGGGCTACGCTGGCGAGGCGTTCCGGTTGGACGGCCGCCGCATGGTAACGGCGAACACAGCGCTCCACGCACGCATGCTCGAGCTGGTGGCGCTGCACCCGGAAGCGGGCGCGGTCGTGGCGTGAGAGCCGGGGGCTAGGTGCAACCGGGCACATGGTCCACACTTCAGACCGGGCACATGGGTAACACTTTTCACCGCCCGTAGGGTGGGCGGCGGCGTCTGCGTGAAGGGTCGACGAGGGGAATGAGTCGCCCGAACTGGCGAGCGCGGCGCTCGGTAGCCCGTTTGAGGTCCAGGATCCCGATCGGGACGAACCCAAAGTGAAC
>CAYQNV010000113.1:0-12922 GCA_964418975.1 uncultured bacterium
CGGGCGTGACCGTGAGCGGCACCGTGGCCACGGCGGCGACCCCATTTGTCTTCACGAGTTCCGGGGCGGTGCGGTTCTATTGGCCGAACACGAGTCTGGCACCGAATCGCTACGCGATCACGGTCGCGAATCCGTCGAGCGGATGACGGTGACCCGGATCTGCCCGGGGTACTGGAGTTCCTTCTCGATGCGGCGCGCGATGTCGGCCGCGAGCCCGTGCGCGCGCGCGTCATCCACGCGGTGATGCTCGACCATGATGCGCACTTCGCGCCCGGCCTGGATGGCGTAGCTCTTCTCCACGCCCGGGAACGAGTTGGCGATGCGCTCCAGCGACTCGAGCCGCTTGATGTAGGCCTCGATGCTCTCGCGCCGGGCGCCCGGGCGAGCGCCACTGATGGCGTCGGCCGCGCTCACCAGCACCGGCCACAGGCTGCCGTTGGCGTAGTCGTCGTGGTGGTAGCCGATCGCCTCGAGCACCGGCTGTGGTTCGCCGTAACGCGCGGCCACCTCCATGCCGAGGGCCGGGTGCGTGCCTTCCTGATCGTGGTCGATGGCCTTGCCGATGTCGTGCAACAGGCCGCAGCGCTTGGCCACGGCCTGGTCCATGCCGATCTCCACCGCCATCATGCCGCACAGGTGCGCCACCTCCACCGAGTGGCGCAGGATGTTCTGCCCGTAGCTGGTGCGGTAGTGGAGCCGGCCCATGAGCTTCTGCAGTTCCGCGTGCACGCCGTGCGCTCCCACCTCGAGGCAGGCCATCTCGCCCAACTCGACGATCTTCCGCTCCACCTCCTCGCGCACTTTCCCGACCACTTCCTCGATGCGAGCCGGATGAATGCGGCCATCGGCGACGAGCCGTTCCAGCGACAGGCGCGCGATCTCGCGCCGCACCGGATCGAACGCCGACAGGATCACGGCCTCGGGCGTGTCGTCGATGATCACGTCCACGCCGGTGATGACCTCGAACGAGCGGATGTTGCGTCCCTCGCGGCCGATGATGCGGCCCTTCATGTCGTCGCTCGGAAGTTGCACCACCGACACGCTCGTCTCGCTGGCGTGGTCGCCGGCGTAGCGCTGGATGGCGAGCGCGATGACCTTGCGCGCTTCGCGCTCGGCGTTCCTCTGGGCCGTCTCGCGGATCTCGGCGGTCCGGCGCACCGCCTCGGTGCGGGCCTCGTTCTCGATGGACGCCACCAGTTGCTCGCGTGCCTGCTCCGGCGACAGTCCGGCGATACGGGCCAGCTTGGAGTTCTGCTCCTGCACGAGCTTGTCCAGCTCACCCTGGCGGGTCTGGGTGGTCTGCTCGCGCGCCGAGACGTCGCCCTCGAGCTTCTTCAAGTCGCGTTCCTTCTTGTCGATCAGCTCGACGCGACGGTTGAATGCGGCTTCCTTCTGCTGAAACGCACGCTCGGTCTCGAGCTGCGTGTTGCGCGCCTGGAGCATCTCGCGCTCCACCGCCTGCTTGAGCCCGAGTGCTTCCTCGCGGCCCGCCAGCACGGCGTCGCGCTTGGCGGCGTCGGCGTCTCGGCGGGCGTCGGACAGCACCTGCACCGCCCGCTGCTCGCTGCTTCGCAGGCGGGCCCGGCCCAGCTGCGAGCGCACGAACCATCCCAGCGAGAACGCCGCGACGACGCCCCCGGCGAGGGCGCCGATCCACATTCCGAACGTCATGGGATGTCCTCCCCGGATCCCGCGCCACGGGACCTGAGCAGGGAGAAGAAGCCCCGCACGCCCCGCGCGGCCCGAGGCGGGCCGCTCGAGAGGAGCGGGAAGGCGGAGTGTCCGGGGGCGCGCCCGGAGTGCGTCAGGCCGTCGTGCCGGGCTGGCTCGCTTCGTCCAGGATCTCGTCCAGGCGCCGCGTCAGGTCGGCCGCTCGGTCGTGCACGTCGGTTCCCACGCGCTGCTTGTTCGCGCGCTCCTTGAACAGCTCATCGGCGATGTTGAGCGAAGCGAGGATGGCCACCTTGGAAACGGCAGCCACCGGCATCTTCTGCGTCACCTCGCGCATCTTCAGATCAACGTACTCCGCCAACTCCATGATGTACTTGGGGTCGGCTTCGCCGCGGATCGGAAGTTGATGGCCCAGGATCTGGACCTGCACGACGTTCTTGCCGTCGCGAGACGTGCCGGTGGCGGTGTCCGAAGGGGCATCCATCGTCGCTGTCCTCCCGCCGCTTCTTCCTGCGTTGGTTGATCGTTTCATGAGCCCGTGCCGGCATCGCCCGCCGCGCGGACGCTCCCGGCCCGGGGTGCTGCTAGTCGAGGCGCTCGAGCTTGGCCGAGATTGCCTCGATGCGGGTGGCCACGTCACGGCGTTCCGCCAACCACTCGCGCTGCTCCTTCTTGAGCGCGGCGAGTTCGTGGAGGACCACAACGGGATCCTGGCCCTGGAGCTTGGACTGCGTGTCCGCGAGCCGCTGGCGGAGCTGCACCTGCTCCTGCTCGAGCTGGACGTTCTTGCGACGCAACTCGGTGATGAGCGTGGCGGCGCGCTCCACGCGCTCCGCGAGACGGTCGAGATCGGTGCTGGCAACGGCGGTGGTGGTGGTCATGCTCGCTCCCTCAGTCGACCGCCGCATCCCTGCACGACAGCGGTCACCATGCGCGATTGCAGTTCGCTGACCTCGGCTTCCGTGAGCGTGCGCTCCGCGTGCTGGAACTGAAGTGCGTACGCGAGGCTCTTCATGCCCGCCGGAGTGCCAGGGCCTTCGTAGACGTCGAAGAGTTCGATCGAGCGCAGCCAGTCACCGGCTGTCCCGGTGAGGCGTTGCTCGACCGAGGCGTGCGGCGTGGCTCGCGGCACGAAGAACGCGAGATCACGACGCACGGGCGGGAAACGGCCGGGCACGCGGGCGCGGATCACCGCGGAGGCGCCTTCGGCGAGGGGTTCGAGGAGCGCCACGAACAGGTGCACGCCCACCTCGATTTCCCAGGACCGGAGCAGGTCCTGCGCGAGTCTCCCGGCCCACGCGATGCGTGAAGTCCCGACCGCAACTTCCGCACTGGCACCGGATTTCCAGCCGTCGGCAGCATAGGCCCGCCATTCGGGCGCGTCAACGCGCATCTCGCCCAGCCACGCCTGCCACAGCCCCTTGGCGTCGAGAAAATCGGCATCGGCGCGGGGGTCGTACACCCCTTCGGGCGCGGTCGGCACCGGGTCGTGCGTGTGACGCAGGCGCGGGCCCGCCAGCACCGCCGCCAGCATGAGCGTCTCGCGCGGGAGGGGTTCGCCCGTGGCCACGAATCCCACGCCCACTTCGAACAGCCGCACGCCCGCAGCACCCTGGCGCAGGTTGAGCGCGGTGGCGCGCAGCAGGCCCGGCACCAGGTTCGGGCGCAGCACGTCGCTCTCGCGCGACATGGGATTCACCAGGCGCACGAGCCGCGAGGGATCCTCGCCCACGAGCTTCGTCGCGGCCGACGCCTCGACCTCGCTCACCAACGTCGAGCACCACGCCTCGTGGAAGCCCAACGCCAGCATGGCTTCGCGCGCGCGCCTCACCACACGCTCGTTCGCGCTGCGCGTGGCGTAGGCGCCGCCTGTCTCGAGCGGTGCCTCGGGGATCTTGTCGTAGCCGTTCGCGCGCGCCACCTCTTCCACCAGGTCGTCCTCGAGCGTGCAATCCGACCGCCAGGTCGGCACCGTCACGGTGAGCGAGTCGGCGCGCTGTACGCCGAACTCGAGCGACTCCAAAAGATCGGCGCAGCGCCCCGCGCCGAACGGCAGGCCGATCAAGCGCTCGCATCGCGCGGGGCGAAGCGTCAGCGAGCGCGGCGGCAGTTCCACCGCCTTCCGCCGCCAGTTCCCCAGGCGGGCACCTGGGCAGACTTCCAGCAGCAGCGTCAAGAAGCGCGCTGCCGCCGCCATGCCGATGCCCGGATCCACGCCGCGCTCGTAGCGCCTGCTCGCCTCGGTGCCGAGGTCCAGGCTGCGGGCGCCGCGACGCACGCGCTGCGGCTGGAACACGGCGCATTCGAGAAGGATCTGGGTGGTGGCGTCCGTCACCTCGCTGTCGGCGCCGCCCATCAAGCCCGCGAGCGCCACCGGCTTCGTGCGGTCGGCGATCACCAGCACGTCGGGGTCGAGCGTGCGCGCCTTGCCGTCGAGCGTGGTGAGGCTCTCCCCCGTCCGCGCGCGTCGCACGCGGATGGCGCCGCCCTCCAGCCGGGCGGCATCGAACGCGTGCAGCGGCTGGCCCAACTCGAACAGCACGAGGTTGGTGAGATCCACAAGGTTATTGATGGAGCGCTGCCCCATGACTTCGAGCTTGCGGACGAGCCAGCCCGGGGAAGCGCCCACCTTCACGCCCTCGACGAGTTGCGCAAGGTAGGCCGGACAGTCCGCCGGATCCTCCACCTCGAGGTCGAACGTCACGCGCGCCGAAGCGCTCGCCGGCTGCGCCGCCAGGCGCGCCTTGGCCCATTCCGTCCACTTGCCGCCGAGCGCGGCCTTCACCTCGCGCGCCAGTCCCAGCACGCCCATGCCGTCCGGGCGATTGAAGGGTATCTCCACCTCGAGCACGGCGTCCGGCTCGGGCAGGTAGCTGTCGAGCGGCTTGCCCACCTCGAGCGTCGCGCCATGGAGGTAGGCGCCGAGATCCAGGATGCCGTCGTGCTCCTCGGAGATCAGCAGCTCGCGCGCCGAGCAGATCATGCCCTGGCTCTCCTCGCCGCGAATCTTCGCCTGCTTGATCACCAGACCGTTTGGCATGGTGGTGCCGACGGTGGCGAGCGCCACACGCATGCCCGCCACAACGTTCGGTGCGCCGCACACCACGCGTAGCTCGCCCGCGCCGCCGTCGACGCGGCAGAGCTTCAACTTGTCGGCGTTCGGGTGCTTGTCCGCAGCGAGCACGTGCCCGACGACGATGCCCGGGTAACGCCGCCCGTGCTGCTCGACGCCTTCCACGTAGAACCCACGCGTGGTGAGCGCCTCGGCGACCTGCTCGGGCGTGGCGTCGTATTCCACCCACTCCTTGAGCCAGCTGATCGGGAGTTTCATGGGAGTTGCCCGGCCTCCGGCCGAGCGAGTCGCGGGCGTGGCTTGCGGGTTCTAGAACTGTTCAAGGAAGCGCACGTCGTTCTCGAGGAACTGCCGGATCTCGTGGATGCCGTGCCGGCCCATGGCGATGCGTTCGAGCCCCATGCCGAACGCAAAGCCAGTCACCTGTTCGGGGTCGTAGCCCACGGCGCGGAAGACATTCGGGTGCACCATGCCGGCGCCCAGCACCTCCACCCATCGGGTGCCCTTGCACACCGGGCAGCGCCGCTCGCCGGTCTCGTCGCACGTGCGGCCGGTACCCGTGCACGTGGCGCACTGCACGTCCATCTGCACGCCGGGCTCCACGAACGGGAAGTAGATGGGGATGATGCGCGTGGGCACATCACGCCGGTAGATGGCGCGCGCGAATGTATTGAGCGTGGCCTTCAAGTCCGCCATGGACACGTTCTTGCCCACGGACAGGCCGTCGATCTGGTGGAACTGGTCCATGTGGCTCGCGTCGACCGCTTCCGCGCGGTAGACGCGCCCCGGGAACACCAGCCGGAGCGGCGGAGGCCCCTCCTCCATGGCGCGCACCCAGCCCGGCGACGTGTGCGTGCGCAGCACCACGTCGGGGCACACGAAGTAGGTGTCGTGCGCGTCGCGCGCCGGATGGTCGGGCGCGAAGTTCAACTTGCCAAAGTTGTAGGACTCCAACTCCACCTCGGGGCTCGTGTACACCGAAAAGCCGAGACCGTGGAACAGGTCCAGCAACTCGTCGCGCACCTGCGCCAGCACGTGCGGCCGACCGCTCCAGGGGCGTCGGCCCGGCAACGTCACGTCGAGCGCGTTCGCGACTTCACCCGCTCGCTCCAGCGCTTCGCGCTTCGCTCGTTCCGCGGCTTCGAGCAGTTGCTTGCCCAGGTTGAGCGCGCGGCCGGAGACGCGCTTCTCCTCCACGGTCAGTGCGGGCATGAGCGCGAGCGCCTCGCTGAACGCGCCGTGCTCGCGGGACAGCGCCGCGTTGCGCACGGCCTGGAGGGCCGCGGCATCGGCGGCGCCGGCGATGGCCTCGGCGTAGGGCGACGTGGCAGCGCCGATCGACTCGCTCACCAGCAGCAGAGCCGCCATGCGCTCGCGGTAGTCGGGGAGCAGCGCGGACGGCTCGCCCCGAGGCCAGGTCTCGTCGAGCCGCCGCGCGAGGATGCCGAGGACGTCGGCCACGGGCGCTACGCCGTCACGCCCTTCGCCACCTCCGCCAGCTTCGCGAAAGCAGCCGCGTCGCGGACGGCGAGGTCGGCGAGCAGCTTGCGGTTCACGTCCACACTCGCCTTCTTGAGCCCGGAGATGAGCGTGCTGTAGGAGAGACCGTTCAGGCGGGCGGCCGCGTTGATGCGCACTATCCACAGCCGGCGGAAATCACGCTTCTTCAGGCGGCGGTGTTCGTACGCGAACTGGCCTGCGCGCTGCTGCGTCTGGAGCGCGGTCTTGTAGAGCTTGCTGCGGCCCGAGTAGCCACCCTTGGCGGCCTTGAGGACCTTCTTGCGCCGGGCGCGGCCGGGAACGACGGTTTTGGAGCGGGGCATCGGTCTATCCTCCTGCCCGCGCGGCCGGACGGCTCAAGCGGGACGGGTTCTCGAATTGTTCGAGCGGTGCGGGGTCAGCTCCCCAGCATCCTGCGCACGCGCGCCTGGTCCGCCTGGGCCACCACGAGGTTGGATCCCTTCTTGCGCTTCGAATTGCGGCTGTCCGCGACCATGCCGTGCCGCAGGTTCGACGAGCGACGGATCGCCTTGCCGGTGCCGGACAGCTTGAAACGCTTCCGCGCGGCGCGGTTGGTCTTCATCTTGGGCATCGGATGTTCCTTTCGCTAAACAGCCGGGGGCGCCGCGTCCACGGGGCCCTTCTCGGCACTCGGCTTGGTGGCGGGCTTCACCTGCTGCTGCTGCTGCTGCGCCTTGGGCGAGAGCACGAGCGAAACGGTGCGTCCCTCGGCGCGAGGCGACTGCTCCACCACCGCCACGTCGGCTAGGTCGATCAGCACCTGCTCGATGATCTTGTATCCCAGCTCCTGGTGAGCCATCTCGCGGCCGCGGAACGTCACGGTGAACTTGACCTTGTCCCGCTGCTCGAGGAATTCGCGCGCATGCTTCACCTTGAAGTCGTAGTCGTGGTCCTCGATCTTCGGACGCATCTTGACTTCCTTGAGCTGCATCTGGTGCTGCTTCTTCTTCGCCGCCTTCGCCGCACGGTTCGTCTCGTACTTGAACTTGCCGTAGTCCATGATCTTGCAGACGGGCGGTCGTGCCGTCGGAGCGACCTCGACGAGGTCGAGTCCCTTGGCCTGGGCCATCGCGATCGCCTCACGCGTGGTGAGGATGCCGACCTGCGAGCCGTCATCGCCGATCACGCGGACCTGCGGGATGCGAATGCGCTCGTTGACGCGCGGTTCCTGAGACTTGCCCGGAATCGAAATGGTGTCTCCCTCCCCATGGCTTGTGGCAGAGCCCCACCGCCGGCTCCCAAAAAAATGGACGCCGGGCGGGGTGGCATGAGAAACCCCGCCCGGCGTCCGGGCCCGTGGGCCCTGCTCCGGCATGGCCTGGACCCGCACCTCCACGAAGGAGGCCGAGTTTGCAGCCGAACCCGTTGCGAGACTTGAGGTCCGCTAGGGTGAGAAGCGCGGGGCTCCTGCTTGTGAACGGGGGGCATCCTAGCCCACGGCCCCTCCCCAGCACAAGCGAGCGGAAGCCGCGCGGCCGGGTCGTGCCCCGCCGAGAACCACGCCTCATTTGCGTCCCCTCCCCGCCTTCCTAACTATGCCGCCCGCGGGGGTCGATCGCCCCGTGAGGCCAGCCCCCACGCCGGGACGAACGAGCCGCCCCCTTCGATCGAGTCAGCGGAGGTATGCGATGAGGATCAAGCACGCATTCATCACGTGTTGCGCGGTCGCCGGGATCCTCCTGGCGCTGGCCGCGATGCCCGCGTCCGCGGGCGAGCCCCGGACGCACGACGGCTTCTTCCTGCGACTTTCCACGGGCTTCGGCGCGGCCAATGCCGACATCAGCGACGCCACCGGCAGCCTCGAAGTGTCCGGCACTGCGGGGGACGTGAACATCGCCGTGGGAGGCATGGTCAATCCCAACTTCGCCCTGCACGGCACGATCTGGGGATGGAGCCTCAGCGATCCGGACGGCAAGATCACCATCGCCGGCATCGGCTCGGGTTCGGGCTCGCTCGCCGGCACGGTCACGATGGGTGCGCTCGGGGTCGGGGGCACCTACTACTTCATGCCCTACAACTTCTACATGACGGGTTCCGTGGGCATGGGCTCGCTCTCGGCGAGCGGCGATCTGGACGGCAAGACCAAACCGGGGTTCGCGCTCGACGCCACCCTGGGCAAGGAATGGTGGGTGGGCGACGCCTGGGGCTTGGGGCTCAATGGCGGTGTCTCGTACTTTTCCTCCAAGGACGACACCATCATCGGCATCAACGAGAACTGGTCAGGGCCGGCGTTCGGCGTACGCTTCTCGGCTACGTTTAACTGACGATTGGTAGTTCGCAGCTGTACCCCGGCGATGGAACCCCGCCGGGGCGCTCGTGTCCGACGACCGGCTCGTGGTCGCATACCCAATCGGGAGGCTCACTGATGAAGCGCTTCCTCACCGCTGGCGCCATGCTCGCAATGCTCGCCACCGCGTCCGTCGCCGCGGCCAACCAGGGAACCACGTTCCTCGGCCTGCAGCTGACTTCGGGAACGGCGGACTTCGCGACCCAACTCAGCACCAATCCTCCATTCATCGGCTTCGCTCCGGCCTACGACCACTCGGAGTTGGGCTTCAAGGCCGAGTTCTGGAGCATGATGTCCGAGGAGTACGCCTTCAATGCGTCCGCCGGCTACGGACTGTTCAGCGAGGAGAACAAGGCCGGAGACAACGCCGCTCCCGGCGACGGCACGTTCAGGTACTCGCAGACCTCTTGGAACTTCCGTGTGGGCGGCGATCGCGTGGTGAAGCTGGGCGACCGCTCCTGGCTGTTCTTCGGCCCGGGCATCGAGTACTGGTCCGGCAAGGCCAAGTTCGAGGACGAGACCCCACCAGCCGCGAGCTACGAGACGGAGGCCACCTCGCGCATCAGCCTCTCGGGTCGGATCGGCGCGCACATGATGATCGGCGAGAGCTGGGGGTTCACGCTCCAGGCCGGACACAAGCTGGGACGCGCCAGTTACGAGGAGGCCGGCGCCAAGACGACGTGGTGGCCCAGCAGCATGGACGCCTCGGGGGGTTTGGTGTTCGCGTTCGGCGGCAACTGACGCCGCTGCCGCTGCGCTGTCTCGAGGGGCTCCCGCTCACGCGGGGGCCTCTCGATTTCGTGGATGCGACGGTCCGTGATCCGGCGCTACACTGCGAGTCGTCGACCGCGGCGATGACCGCGCCCTGCCCGGCAGTGGCGCGACCCCTCGAGGTTTCCTTATGCCTTCCGCAATCCGGCTCGCCCGCCGCCGGCTCGTGCTTCTCGCGCTCCTCCTCTCGTCCGTGGCGCCAGCCCGCGCCGCCGTGCCCGAGCCGGCGCCCCCTGCCGCCCTCGCCTCCGCCGCCGACTCGGGCTCGTTCCTGCCCCGCTGGCTCCACCTGCACGGCAGCATCGGGCTCGGCTGGATCCAGTCGCCCGTGTTCATCCGCCAACGCTACGAGGCGGGACAGGACTTCGAGTTCGGGCTCGAAGCGCGGCCCCGCCCACGCCTGCGCGTGCGTTTCAATGGCGAGTACCAGGTGTTGCCGGCGGTGGGGCGCGCCAGCTACCAGTTCGTCACGTTCCAGGACATCGACGGCGGCCAGCTCAAGGACACGCTGTCGTTCGATTGGCGCGGCCGCGGTTGGCTCGGGGCGGCGCGAGCCGAGCTCCAGTGGCGAGCACTGCCGCACACCTGGCTGATCGCCGGCGTCGGCCGCGGCTATCTGGCGGCGGGCATGCGCGCGTATCACTTCCGCGACCCGTTCCAGACGCTCGACGTGGAGTTCCCCGGCTCGTCGGGCTGGGCGTGGATCGGCGCGCTAGGGGCTCGCTACGACTTCGACCTGTTCGGTCCGACGCTCGGGGCGGAGGTGCGCTGGAGCACGTTGGACCGGCCGCAGGATCGGTTGCAGACGTGGTCGCTGCGCATCGGCTGGCAGGGTCGCTAGCGCTGCGCCCTGCCACTCACCGCGTCTTCCCGCGCACTTCCCGGGCGACGCGCTCGAGGAACGCGGGCAGCGGCATGGCACCCAGGTCGCCCTCGCCCTTCCGCCGCACCGACACGGTGCCAGCCTCGGCGTCGCGAGGGCCCACGACCAGCATGTAGGGGACTTTCAAGAGCTCGGCATCGCGGATCTTCGCACCCAGCTTCTCGTCGCGCAGGTCCACATCGGCGCGGACGCCGGCGTCCTTGAGTGCGGCGAGGGTGGCGTTCGCGTAGTCGTGCGCTTTGGCGTTCACCGGCACGACCAGCGCCTGCACGGGCGCCACCCACACCGGGAACTCGGCGCCCGTGTGCTCGATGTAGATGCCCACGAAGCGCTCGAGTGAACCGTAAAGCGCCCGGTGCAACATGATGACCTCGTGGTCCTGCCCGTCCGGCCCGGTGTAGTACACGCCGAAACGCTTGGGCAGGTTCAGGTCCACCTGGATCGTGGGGCATTGCCACTCCCTGCCCAGGGCGTCGCGCAGCTTCACGTCGATCTTGGGCGCGTAGAACGCGCCGCCGCCCTCGTCCACCTCGTACGGCAGCCCCTTCGCCTCGAGTGCCGCGCGCAACGCGTTCGTGGCGAACTCCCATTCCTCGTCCGAGCCCAGGTACTTGTCGACCGGCTTCGTGGCGAGGTAGCAGCGGTACTCGTAGCCGAACGTCCGGAGCAAGTGGTCCATCAGGTCCAGGACGCCCTGCACCTCGGATTGCAACTGGTCGGGAGTGCAGAAGATGTGCGAGTCGTCCTGCGTGAACCCACGCACGCGTTCCATGCCGTGCAGCACGCCCGAGCGCTCGTAGCGGTACACCGTGCCAAGCTCGGCGAACCGCACCGGCAGTTCGCGGTAACTGTGCTTGCGCGAGTTGTAGATCATGATGTGACCGGGGCAATTCATAGGTTTGGCCCGGTACGCCTGCTCGTCGATGATCATGGGCGAGTACATGATGTCGGCGTAGTTCTCGAGGTGCCCCGAGATCTGGTAGAGCTTCTCGCTCGCGATGTGCGGGGTGTACACGAGCTGGTAACCGCGCTTCAGGTGCTCGTCCTTCCAGAACGTCTCGAGCACGTGCCGCACCATGCCAAGGCGCGGGTGCCAGTGGATGAGCCCCGCTCCCACCTCCTCGTGGATCGAGAAAAGGTCCAGTTCGCGCCCGAGCCGCCGGTGGTCGCGCCTGAGGGATTCCTCGATGCGCTTCAAGTGCTCGTCCAGCTCGGCCTGCGTGGCGAACGCGGTGCCGTAGATGCGCTGGAGCATCTCGTTCCGCTCGCTCCCCAGCCAGTAGGCGCCGGCGAAGTGCGTAAGCTTGAATGCGCTCAGCTGGCCCGTGCTGCGCACGTGCGGACCGCGGCAAAGGTCCAAAAATGGACCGTTCCGGTAGGTGGTCACGGGAGTGCCGTCCGGGATCTGCGACAGGAAGTGGAGCTTGTACTTCTCCCCCAGCTCCTCCCAGTGCGTGCGCGCCTCGTCCCGGGTCATCTCGCCGTGTTCGAACGGCTGGTCGGCGGCGATGATCTCGCGCATGCGCGCCTCGATGCGCACGAGGTCTTCGGGCATGAATGGCGTGGCCTTGGCGAAGTCGTAGTAGAAACCGCCCTCCACGGGCGGGCCGCCTGCCACCAACACGTCGGGGTAGAGCTCGGTGACCGCGGTGGCGAGCACGTGCGCGGCCGAGTGTCGCAGGCGGTAAAGCGCCTCGCCGCCTGGGTAGGCGGACAGGTCGGGACCGGACGACGGCTTGGCGGTGGCGGACATGCTGTAGGCCTCACTCGCGGCCCGCGGCGGCCGCCTGCCCTTGAGACACGAACGGGGCGGCGGGGCGGCGTCCCGTCCGGAAGGCGGGTTCGACCGCGCGTGCACGCCCCTCTCGAAGATGGTGGGCGATACTGGACTTGAACCAGTGACCCCTTGCTTGTCGAGCAAGTGCTCTACCAGCTGAGCTAATCGCCCGCGAGCCGAGGAGTTAACCCCGCGGGCGAAGTCGCGTCAAGCTCGCGTGAGCGACTCGCGGGCGCGTCATTCGGCCCGCCCCGTCTCGGCCAGACGAAGCGCGGGCGGCTCGTCCTCTACTAGGTACTCGAACTGCCGGCGGAACTCCCCCACCGAGATGCGCGCCACCTCGGCCAGCGCCTCGAGTCGTTCGTCCGCCTCGAAATCGTCGCGACGCAGCCGCAGCATGTAGCGACGCGCGATGGCGTAGCGCGTGGTGTTCACGTCCACCAGGCGCACCCGGGCGCGCCCGGTGTTCGGATCGAGCAGCGCCTCGAACGGCACCGGCACGAACTCTCCACCCTGCAGCGACACCATGGCCGCGTCGCCACCTCCCAGCAGGTACTTGGCGGCGCAGTAGCCCAGGTCGCGCGTGTACTCCATGTCGTAGGGGATCGGGTCGGTGCAGCGCAGCTCGTAGCCGATGTTCTTGGTGCCGATGGTGGACTGGATGCCGAAGTCGCGCAGCCGCTCCTGTACCGCGTGCTTCAGCACATCGCCGAAGTTGATCTCGTCCAGGCGCACATGACCGTGGTCGTCGCGCTCGAGGTTCGCGAGCGCGTCCAGGTCGCGCAGGTCCACGTCGAGCGCCACGCCCTCGGCGATCACCGCCACGCCGTCGCGGCGGCCGTCGGCCAAGCGCTTCAAGTGGGCGCCCACGAGCGTGTCCACGATGCGGGCGAGTCGCACCGGGCGCTCGAGGAACTCCTCGGGGATCAGGGTAATGGT
>CAYQNV010000114.1:0-20761 GCA_964418975.1 uncultured bacterium
CGGCCCGAGTTGCCAGGAGAACCACCCAGACCTAGCATCCCATCGTTCCGCCGCCGACCGGGTGGGGGAGTTTGACCCGGCCACAGGTGGGGGATTTTGAGGTGGCCACCGGGGCCGCGCGGGCGAGGCCGAGGGTTGGACGCGCGTGTTCTTCCATCAGCACGGGCTGCACCGCCTGCGCGGGACCGTCCAGTATCCGGGTAAGCCGCGCACGCCAGGGACTGAAATCTCACCCGTAAGCCGTGTGCGGGAAACCCGCACGCACGGTTTGAAAGGGGGTTCTACCCCGCACCGCGATGTTCACGGTGTCCTGTAGAATCTACCAATGATAGCGAGACCGCCGAGCTTCTACCTCGAACGCCTGCACCGCATCGCGGGCCAAAGAGGAGGCGCGCTACTCTCCGCGAAGTACGCCGGAGACCGCGGCAAACTGCGCTTTCGATGCGCCGAGGGGCATGTGTGGCGTACGTCACCGAGCGATATCAATCAGGGAAGCTGGTGCCCAAGATGCGGGCGAACCCGGAGCGCCGGCGCACGGACCGGCCCTGCGGCGATCCGTCTTCGTCGAATCGTTTCCGAGCGAGGCGGAATACTTCTCTCGCCCGTATACGTCAATAATCGGACTCGACTGCGGTATCGCTGCGGCGAGGGGCACGAGTGGGAGGCCGCGCCTCAGAATATCAGCGCGGGCCGCTGGTGCCCACAGTGCGCGAAGGCGAGCCGCGCGCGACACCACGCCGGGCGAAAGCTGGTTGTGATCCACAGGCTCGCGCGAATCGTCGAGGCCCGCGGCGGGGAGGTCGTCGCGCCCGGCTTCGTGGATTGCCGTCACCCCATGCGCGTTCGTTGCGCCCGAGGCCACACCTGGGCCTCTCCTGTGCAAGGCATCCAGGACGGCGCCTGGTGCCCGCGCTGTCGTGAGGAGGACCTTCTGGCCGTGCTGCGTGCGCAGGCCGAGCGCTTGGGCGGCACCTGCCTGTCGAAGTGCTGTCGAAGCGGCAAGGTGCTGTTGCGCTACCAGTGCGCCGTGGGACACCGCTTCCAGCGGCGCGGACACGAGCTCAAGCGCGGCATCTGGTGCCCGAAGTGCCGCGGAGTTGGCACCGGCGACCTCGCCCGAATGCGCCGGCTCGCCCGGGAGAGGGGCGGTGAATGCCTGTCCTCCGAATACGACGGTTGCGAGCCCAAGCTTCGCTGGCGTTGCCACCAGCGCCACGAGTGGCGGATGTCTCCTGCGGACACCGTGAGGGGCCATTGGTGTCCGGAATGCGCGAGATGGTCAAGCCACAGTCGCGCTCGGCTGAGCATCGCGGACATGCACCACACGGCGTCGGAAAGGGGCGGTGCATGCCTCTCTCGCACGTATCACGGCAACAGAGTCCGGCTCCGCTGGAGGTGCGCGCGCGGACACCGGTGGTGGGCCCACCCGAATCGCGTGCGACAGGGAAGTTGGTGCGCGGTGTGTTCCATGTTGGCGCGTGGCACCGTGGAAGGCATGCGCGCACTCGCCGTCGAGCGCGGCGGGCGGTGCCTGACGCGGACGTGGGACGACCATCGTCGCCCGCTCCACTTTGAATGCGCCCACGGACACCGTTTCCACGCACTCGGTCCGGTGGTCAAGTCGGGCGTGTGGTGCCCCACGTGCCCCCGGTGAATGGCGCGGGCCGTGGCCAGCCGCGGCCGACGGTGGCGCTGGGCTGAACTCCTCGGCGAGCCGGTGTTCCCACGGCTCGATCCAGCCGCAAGTTAGCGAAGGCCCTCCTCGACGCCACCGAGCCACCGCGGTTATACCTCCCCGCCATGCTCTCCGTGGACCGCGTCCGCCCCACGCTGATCCTCGCCGCGCTCGGCGCGCTGCTCGCCCACGTCGCGCTGGCTGCCGGAGGCAGCCACGGCTCAATCGACATACTGCCGGTGCTCGAGGCGCTTGCGCTCATCTTGGTGCTCGCACGGCTAGGCGGCGCGCTGTTCGAGCGCTTCAAACTACCCGCGGTGCTGGGCGAGCTGGCGGCGGGCATCGTCCTCGGCAACTTGGGGCTTGTAGGGTTTCACGGCTTCGACGCGCTGCGCTCGCTTCCGGTCGTCGAAGCCCTGGCGCAACTCGGAGTGCTGTTCCTGTTGTTCCAGGTGGGGCTCGAGTCCGACGTGGCGAAGATGGCGGCGGTGGGCACCTCCGCCTCGCTCGTCGCGGTGCTGGGTGTTGTCGCGCCCATGCTGCTCGGGCTCGGCGTGTCGCAGTGGTTCCTGCACGACCAACACGTGCTGTCGCACTGGTTCGTGGGCGCGACCCTCGCCGCCACCAGCGTGGGCATCACGGCGCGCGTGCTGGGCGACCTGGGGCGCTCGGCGAGCGTCGAGGGACGCATCATCCTCGGCGCGGCGGTCATCGACGACGTGCTGGGATTGGTGGTGCTCGCGGTGGTCACGGGCCTGATCCAGGCGGCCGATGCCGGTCGTGCGTTCGACGCCATGGGTCTGCTCGTCATCGTGGGGAAGGCGCTCGGGTTCCTGGTGGTGGCGGTCGTGGTGGGTCGCTGGCTCTCGCGCGTCACGTTCCGCCTTGCCGCGCGGCTTCCCGGCGAGGGCATGTTGTTGTCGTTCGCGTTGGCGTTTTGCTTCTTCGTCTCCTACGTGGCCGGCCTGGCGGGCCTCGCGCCCATCGTGGGCGCATTCGCCGCAGGGCTGGTGCTGGAGGACGTGCACTACCGGGAGTTGCGCGAGCGCGACGTCGAGAAGCGCGACCTGCACCACCTGATGCAACCGCTCGCGGGCTTCCTGGTGCCGGTGTTCTTTGTGTTGATGGGCATGGGCGTGGACCTGTCCGTGTTCGGCCAGCCGGGCGTGCTGGGCTTCGCCGCGGCGCTCACCGTGGTGGCGGTGGCCGGCAAGCAGGTCTGCTCGCTCGGCGTGCTCGGCAAGGGCGTGGACCGCTTTGCCGTGGGGCTCGGAATGATCCCGCGCGGCGAAGTGGGCCTGATCTTCGCGAGCATCGGTCGCACGTTGACGATCGGCGGCGAGCGCGTGGTGAACGACATGGTCTATTCGGCGGTGGTGGTGATGGTGGCGATCACCACGCTCGTCACGCCGCCGCTGCTGGTGTGGCGCATGAGGCGGCCTCGGCCGTGAGGCCGGTGCGGCGGGGGCGAGATGGTTCCGGGTGGTTCGAACCTCGCGAACGAATCCGTTTACCCTTCTTCCGCACACCCCCGGTGGCGCGATTACCCTTCCATCAGGTCGGGCATCCGCCAGGACCCCTGTACTTGTGGCCTCTCGAGCAGGTCTTCCACCCACTATATGTTCGCTGTCGGCATTCTTGCTCCGGTGCTGTCTAACGCCCAGCATCAGCGGCGGCGCGTAGCGCCGTCCGCTGCATGCTGGGCGTTAGCCCGTTTCAGTCCCGACGGCTACCTTCTTGGCTCATACCGCATCGCCACCGCCCCCGAGCCGAACTCCAGCCGGCTCACGAGCTTCAAGTCGACATGCTTCGATAAGCCCGCGAACAACGTCGGCCCATGGCCCGCTAGCCTGGGGTGCACGACGAACTCGTACTCATCGATCAACCCCAGCTCCGCCAACGCCTGCGGGAGCTTCACGCCTCCCACGAACAGTCCTTTACCCGGCTCCTGCTTGAGCTGCTCAACGGCCTTCCCCAGATCCCCGCGCACGAGCTCCGCGTTCCAATCGACTCGGTTCAAGGTGCTCGACACGACGTACTTCTTGGCCGCGTCGATTGTGCGGGCGAAGGGTTGCATCCAGTCGGGCATCGCTCCCTTCGCCGCCGGAGACCGGAAGCCGGCCTCCATCATTTCGTAGGTCACTCGTCCAAACAGGAGGGCATCGGCCCGGTTGAGGTTCTCGACCGCGTGACGATGCAACTCTTCGTCCGGGATGATTGCCCGGTGGTCGCAGCAGCCGTCCAATGTGACGTTGATGGAATACCGAAGGGGTCGCATTACGTGCTCCTGAAGCGGGCTAACGGATTGCGGCCCACCTGGGGAGGCCGCACGCAAGGACTTTGAGTCGGCTCGTTCGCCGCGCGGCCGCCGTCAGGTGCAGCCGCTGTTAGACAGCACGCCCGGTATCTGGACGAAGGCGACAGAGCAACGTCCATGACGTGCCCGACTCTCCGACTTTTCGAAACCCTTCCGTCTCATACAAACACCTCGCCCGATTCTCGGGGCTTACGCTGAGACTCAGGGCCGGAACACCCTGGGTGTGTGCCGTCTCGACGAGTGCCCGAAGCAGCGCTCGACCGATGCCGCGCGATCGATGCGCAGCGACAACACCTATTCCGATCTCAGGTACGTCAGCGCTTACGAACCCATAGGAGTGGACTTCCAGCGTCCATAGGCGGAACCACGCAGCTCCAAGTTTCTCACCTTCGGGCGTGGTCGCAACGAGCGCTCGATCGCCGGCGCGACCCCAGCCGTTGAAGATCTGAGCGAACTCGGGCTGCTCTCGGAAACGGCTTAGGGAAGGTCGCACGGCACGCTCGTGCCAGAAGAATGCCTCAAACAACATCTCTTCGAGAAAAGCCCGATCCGACGGATCGCCTACCCGAATCTCCATTCCGATCGCCCTTGATTCGATCCCGAAAGCGTCAGGCTCACCTGTGCTGTCTAACGCTCACGATCAGCGGCGGGCCGCAGAGCGGACCGGCCGGTGCATCGTGTTGTTAGGCCGCCACTCACTGAACCTAGGGTGAACGCATGCTCCGAGCCCAAGATGTCCTCGCCGACTTCTCCCCCAGAGACGTCAACGGCCGACGCCGAGGTCGACGCCGAAGACCATCCCGTTGCTCAGCTCGTACTCACCGCCCGGTACCGGGTCGCGCCCCTGGGAGAACTCGAAGCGCCGGTGAAGGGTGTAGCCGGCGTGGGCCGTCAGGTGCAGGAACGGAAGGACGAACCAACGCGCACCGAGATCGGCCTCCACGGCGGAGTAGTTCAACTGCGGGTTGTTGACATGGTAGACGTTTTCGGCTCCGTGATAGTTGCCGCCGTTGACCAGCAGAGAGGCGCGCAGGCCGAGCGCATTGATCGGCAGCCAAGTCAGCTCGGCGTTGACCGGCAGGATCGACTTGAGCCGGACCCTGTCGGTGATCGTCCAGTCGACCGAGGCGACCGGCAGCGGCAGCGGCTCGCCGAAGACGTTCTGGATCGCCGTTCCGAAACCGACCTCGAGGTCGTCGCTGAACCGGTAGCTGCCGGCAGCGATGAACGTCGAGGTGACGGCGTCCAGTGACGCCTTGCCCGCGAAGTCGTCGGCGTACCCGGGCGCTGCGACGAGGATGAGGCCCCAGGTGTCGGTCAGCTTCTGCCTCAAGAACGCCGTGGCGGTGATCGCCTGCACGCTCTTCAGCGGATGGGTGAAGTCCCGGTAGTCGAACTTCATGCGCTGGTATCCGACGGAGAGGTCGAGCCGCGTCCGTCCCCCGTTGGCGACGATCGGGTACGAGAGGTTCGCCTGCTGCGTGGTGACGCGAGCCTCGCCGATGCGCTCGCCAGTTCCCACGCGACTGAGTGTCCGGTAGGGGTAGAGGGAGTAGCCGGCCGAGACGGACGGCATCGGCGGCGGGGAGATGTCCTTGCCGGCCACCTCGGCGAGCGCCTCGGCGGCCATGACGGCCGGCGGTCCCGGAATGTCGGAGTTGGTCTGCACAGCTACGGCCGCGCGATTGGCCGGGTCGTACCCGATGAAGGAGCCATGGGCACTCCCGCTCCCCATGTGCCCGAGGACCGTGAGGTCGTTCATCATGTACTTCTCGAGCCCCAGACCATAGGCATGGCCGACGCGGCCGATATCCTCGCCCGGGATGAAGGTCCGCATCTCGGCCGTGCGGCTGGCGTCGAGCAGATGGCCCTCGAACAGCGCCAGCGTGAAGGCCAACAGGTCGGCCGCAGTCGAGTACATCGCGCCCGCGGCGCCGCCGACCGAAGGGTGCCATCGGTCGGTCGCCTCGACGAACCTCCCACCCTCGATGCTGTATCCGGCCCCGAGCCGTGGTCCCGAGGGCTCACCGGCGTAACCGGTGTGCTGGAGCCCGAGCGGCTCGAGGATCCGGCTGCGGACCTCGGCATACCAGGGCCGGGAGGTCACCTTCTCGATGATCTCGCCGAGCACCAGGTAGTTGGTGTTCGCGTAGTTATATGCGGCTCCCGGCTCGGCCACCGGGCCGCGGGCGACGGCGACGGCGATCAGCTCCTTTGCGCTCCACTCCCGACGAGCGTCACGGTCTACCGCGTCGGTGTGGAGGTACTCGTTCAAGCCGCCGGTGTGTTGCAGGAGCTGTCGCGTCGTGATGCGCGACGCGGCTGGAAGGTCCGGGAGGAAGCTCTGGATTGTCGCGTCCAGATCGAGCTTCGCTTCCTGCGCCAGCTGCAGCACGACGACCGCGACGAACGTCTTGGTGGTGCTTCCGATGATCCACGGCGTGTTCGGGTCCAGCGGGGCGCTCCCCTGGCTGGGGTCGGCGACCCCCGCCGTGACGGTGAACGTCAAGCCCGAGGGTTCACGCAGCGTCAACACGGCGCCCGGAAACTCGCGGCGGGCGAGGTGACGCTTGATGATCCATCTCGCCCGAAGCTCGGAGCGGCTCGAGGCGACAGCATCGCGCACCGTAGCGGGCGATACGCTACCTGCAGTGACGGTAGCGGCGAGCGTCAACGGCAGGAGCAGGCAAGAGGGGTTGTGGAACATGGATTCCTCCCTTCGATCGACTGCCGGGAACTGCTGGGTGCCGGCTGCCTAACGACAATTATGCAGTTCCGTACATCCCGATATCTCACTTGAGCTCGTCCAGATAACCAACCGCGCAAAGCGCCAGACATTGCGCGATCCGCCCTCCGTGCAAGAGCTTCCGGGTTGCAGACGGCTGGGCGATTCCGAGATACCTAGACGAAGCTAGCACGCTGGGATACGTCCCGAAACACGACGCCCCCGCGAGCCTTGGGCCCGCGGGGGCGTCGGTTGATTCCGCGAATCGTCAGTCGCCGCGACCGTGACGGTGCTTGCCGTGCTTGCCATGTCCGCGGTGGCGACCACGATCGTGGTCGTCAGACACGAACACCGTGCGGCCGCTGTGGCGCGGGTGGTGCTTCCAGTGACTCGCGGGCACGACCAGCACGCGCTCCGGCACGCGGCGCACGTCCACGCCCACCCACGGGCCACGCCAGGTGTTGGCGCGATACCAGTAACCGCTGCGCAGGCGCCACCACGCGTTGTTCGCGCGGAACACGTCGTCGTCACAGCGGTCGTCGTCCACCACGTAGACATCGTTCACGTACACGACGTGGGGTTCGCTGCGGAACACCACCGGCGGCGGCGGCGCATTGCCACCACTGATGCCTACCTGGAAACCGAACCAGGTCTGCGTCTCGGCATGCAGCGGCTGCGCGTGGCTCAATGCCAGCAGCGCGGCCGCGAAGATCCAATAGCGTCTCATGGGTCCCTCCGTCGGGTGACCGGGAGCCTTGCAGCCCTTCGCGGGGCCCGTTCCACCGGGTCCTGCTTCAATACCATGCAGGCCATGTGCCACGGCGCGGGTGCGTCCAAGTCGTTGCGGCGGGCAGGTCTGGGCGAATGCCCCCGAGCGTGCGACGGTGCCGACTCGCCACAGGTGTCGTGCAGCATGCAGTTCGCAATGAGGCCTCACCCCGCGCGGACCGCACGCGGCGCTCGGGCAAACACCTGCCGGGCCGCATTCGTGGCGGGAATCGGCGCGCCGGTCCGGCGCTCGGGGCGTCCGCCCGGTCCGGTCTTGAGCGGCATTTCACGCGCACCTAACCTTCGCGGTCTGCCCTTTACGCTCCGAGGCTCGCGCTGTCGTGCGCACCCCGTCGCTCGCCGCGCCTTCTCGCTCGCAGACCCGAGGTGACTCCGATGTCCCGACCGGCTGAACCGTTCCGTCGCACTCCCCGTTCGCTTCGTGGCAGCGCCGCGCTTGCGGGCCTCGCGGTCGCCAGCGCGACCGCGGCGCTCTTCTGCGCCGCCCCGTCGCTCGCGGCCACGCCGCGCGTGCACGCCATTCGCAATGCGCGCATCGTGCCCGCGCCCGGCCAGTTGATCGCGCGCGGCACGGTGGTGATGCGCGATGGCATCATCACCGCGGTCGGCGCAAATGTCGCCATCCCGGCCGACGCGCGCGTGTGGGAAGGCGACAGCCTCACGGTGTACGCGGGGTTGATCGACGCGTTCGTTATGCCGGCAGCCCCCGCGGGCGCCCCCGTCGGCGGACCGTTCGGCGCCGCAAGGCCGGCGCCAGCGGCGCCGGAAGCTCCCAAAGGCGCGGTGCACGAGCTGGCAGGCTTGCGCGCCGAGTACCGCGTGGTGCAGAACCTTCCGCTCGAAGCAACGCAGCTCGAGTCGTTGCGCGCGGCCGGCTTCGCCGCAGCGCAGGTGGCGCCGCGCCAGGGGATCGTGCGCGGCAGCAGCGCGGTGGTGGGATTGGGAAGTGCGGGCGCCAACGCCAGCGTGGTGCGCGCCGACGCGGCCCAAGTGATGGCGCTCGAGCCCAACCGCGGCAACCAGTATCCGGGCTCGCTGATGGGTGCCATCTCGGTGCTGCGCCAGGTGTTCCTGGATGCCAAGTGGTATCGCGACGCGCGCACCGCGGCGGCGCGACGGACCGGTGTCGAGCGCGTGCCCGAGAACCTCACCTGGGCGGCACTCCAGCCCGTCATCGCCGGCGAACAGCCGGTCCTCATGGTGGCAGACGAGATGCTCGAAGTGTTGCAGGCCTCGAAGCTCGCGGCCGAGGCCGGTGTGCCGGCCAGCATCGTGACCGCCGGCGACGAGTACAAACGCATCGCGCAGGTGACGGCCACTGGCCGCGCGCTGGTGGTGCCCGTCAACTTCCCCGACGCGCCCGATGTGTCCGATGAGGCCAACGCGCTCGAGGTGCGCACCGAGGAGTTGCGTCACTGGCAGGCGGCCCCCACGAATCCGGGAGTGCTCGCGCGCGCAGGCGTCACGTTCGCGCTGAGCGCGAACGGTTTAAAAGACGTGAAGAACTTCCGCAGCATGGTGGCCAGGGCCATCGCGCGCGGGCTCTCGGAGGACGCTGCGCTCGCGGCCGTCACCACCACGTCGGCGCGCATGCTCGGCGTTTCGGGGCGCCTGGGCGTGATCGCGCCGGGCGCGATCGCCAACCTCACCGTGACGCGCGGCGCATTGTTCGCCGAGGGTTCGAAAGTGCGCGAGGTGTGGGTGGACGGCGCGCGATACGAAGTGGCCAAGGACGAGACGACGCCCAAGGGCGAGTGGACGATGAGCGCGGGCGGCGCTTCGCCCCGCACGCTCAAGGTGGCCGTTGACGCCGAGACCACCGTGAGCATGGTGATGGGCGCAGACACGGTGCGCGGCCGCGACGTGCGGCTCGAAGGGACTCGCATCAGGTTCACGCTCGGCGACGGTGCGTGGGACTTGACCGCACGCAACGATGCGCTCACCGGCACACGGGTCGCGGGCGGGCAACCGGGCCAGGCGGTGAGCGCTCGCGCGAAGGCGGAGGAGAAGAAGCCGGCCAAACCGGACGCGGCGCCAGTAGCAGTGCCGGTGGTGATGGGCAACACCGAAGCGTGGCGCATGGCGCGTCCGGCGCAACCGGCGGCCGTGCTGGTGCGAAACGCCACGGTGTGGACGTCGGGCCCGGCGGGGATCCTGGAAAACGCCGACCTACTCGTGCGCGGCGGGAAGGTCGCGGCCGTGGGCCGGAAGCTCGCCGCACCCGCGGGCGCGGTGATCGTGGATGGCACGGGCAAGCACGTGGCGCCCGGCATCATCGACGAGCACAGCCACGCCGCCATCCTCGGCAATGTCAACGAGTGTACGAACAGCCTGACGTGCGAGGTGCGCATCCAGGACGTCATCAACTCGGAGAGCACGAACCTCTACCGCCAGCTGGCCGGCGGCACGACCATGATGCACCTGTTGCACGGCTCGTGTAACGCGATCGGTGGCCAGTGCGCGGTGATCAAGGGCAAGTGGGGCGCGCCACCCGACGAGCTTTTCTACACGCTGGCGCCGGCCACGGTGAAGTTCGCGCTGGGCGAGAACCCGAAGCAGGCGAACTTCGGCGCGGACCGCACGACCCGCTATCCCAAGACGCGCGCCGGCGTGGAACAGACGATCCGCGAGGCGTTCATGCGCGCGCAGGACTACGACCGCGCTTTCGCGGAGTTCCGCTCCGGCCGCCGCGCGCTGCCGCCTCGACGCGACCTCCAGTTGGACGCGCTGTCCGAGATCGTGGCGGGCAAGCGGCTGATACACGCCCACAGCTACCGGCAGGACGAGATCCTCATGCTCATGCGGCTCACCGAGGCATTCGGCTTTCGCGTGAACACGTTCACGCACATCCTCGAGGGCTACAAGGTGGCCGATGAGATGGCGGCGCACGGCTCGTCCGGAATGGGCTTCAGCGACTGGTGGGGCTACAAGCAGGAGGTCATCGACGCCATTCCCTGGAACGGTTACCTGATGTGGGACCGGGGCGTGAACGTGGGCTTCAACTCGGACAGCGACGAGCTGGCGCGAAGGCTCAACACCGAGGCCGCCAAGGCCATCAAGTATGGCGGCGTGCCGCGCGAGGAAGCCATCAAGATGGTCACGCTGAATCCCGCGAAGTCGCTGAAGATCGAGCAGTACGTAGGCTCGTTGGAACCCGGCAAGGACGCGGACTTCGCCATCTGGAGCGGCGAGCCGCTGTCGCCGTTCTCGGTATGCGAGCAGACCTGGGTCGAGGGCCGCAAGTACTTCGACCGTGCCGCAGACCTCGCGGGACGCGAGGAGCTCACGAAGGAGCGCGTCGCACTCGTGGCGGCAGCGCGAGCCGCCAAGAAGGAGGGCGGCCTGGCCGTGGGCGGCCGCGGCAATTGGCCGCCACGCTATCTCGAGGACACCGACGAGAGCGGCAATGACTGCGGCGGGCACACGGGCCAGGGCATGCCGTTCCTCTCCGAGAGCGACCGCAAGGCGAAGCAGGCGGGAGAGGAGGGTTCGCGATGAACCGCGCGACCCGCAACACCCGACTGCTGCTGGCAAGCGCGCTGGCGTTTGCAGCGATCGGAGCAGCCGCCAACGCGCCGCTCGCACACGCCGAAGTGCTGGCCCTGACGGGCGGCACCGTGCACCCCGTGAGCGGCCCGGCCATTCCCAACGGCACCGTACTGGTGGAGGGCGCGCGCATCACCGCCGTGGGCACCGGACTCGCCGTGCCCGCCGGGGCGCGCGTGGTGGACTGCGCCGGCAAGCACGTGTATCCCGGGTTCGTGCACGCGAACACCACGCTGGGACTGCACGAAGTGTCTACGGTCCAGGGCGCCGACGACACGCAGGAGAGCGGCCCGGTGAACCCCAACCAGCGCGCGGAGGTCATGTACAACCCCGACAGTGACTTCCTGGCGGTGGCGCGACTGAACGGCATCACCAGCGCACTGAGTGTGCCCGGTGGCGGCAGCGTGCGTGGCACATCGGCGCTGATGCACCTGAGCGGCTGGACGCAGGAGGACATCGCCGTGCGCGCGCCGGTGGCGCTGCACGTCCAGTGGCCCAACATGACGTCGGTGCGAGCGTTCTTCGAGACGCGGAGCGACGAGGAGCAGGCCAAGGCGCGCGACGAGGCCATCCGCGTCATCGCCGATGCGTTCGACGATGCGCGGGCGTACGGCAAGGCCCGCGATGCCGAGAAGGGCGCCGGCGTACCGCGGCATGACGGCGACGTGCGCTGGGATGGCATGCGGAAGGCGCTCCAGGGCGAGATCCCGGTGGTGTTTCATTGTGATGGGTTGAACCAGATCCAGGCCGTGCTCAAGTTCTGCGACACGCAGAAGCTCACGAAAGTGGTGTTGCTGGGCGGCCACGACAGTTGGCGCGTGGCGGACGAGTTGAAGCGCCGCGACATCGCCGTGATCGTGGCGGGCGTGCTGAGCATGCCGCGCCGCGGCGACGAGGCGTATGACGCGGCGTTCACCGTGGCGGGCAAGCTCGCCCGCGCCGGCGTACGGTTCTGCATCGCGGACGAGGGCGGCTCGTTCTCGGCCGCCAACGCCCGCAACCTGCCGCAGCACGCGGCCATGGCGTCGGCGTTCGGCCTGGACCGCGACGAGGCGTTGAAGGCGGTGACGCTCTATCCGGCGCGGATCCTCGGCGCGGCCGACCGCGTGGGTTCGATCGAGGTGGGCAAGCTCGCGGATCTTCAGATCACCGATGGCGACCCGCTCGAGGTGGCGACCCGCTGCCAGCAGGTGGTGGTGTCCGGTCAGCTCATGCCGATGGAGTCGCGGCAGACGCACCTCTTCAAGAAGTACGACGGCCGCCCGCGCGGCGCCAAGGCGCGCAAGCGCTGACGCTGCGCGCGGGCTGACCTCGGCGGCAACTGGGTGGGATGCCGCAACGTTGCGCACCTTGCGGGGAATTCCGCGCAGCCCAACGCGCAAGGCGCGCGCCGCGGCGTCTCGCCGCGCGAAGTTCGATGGTCGCAAACGCTGGGCCTCGAGGCCTGCGCGCGCGCCACTCGCGCTCGAAAGTTCATGGCACACGTCGTGCATTCTGAGTAGTCGGGCAATGTCATAGACGGCTCGATCGCCCCCCAACCGGCAGACGGGTGGGCACGGGACGCGCAGATCAGGGTTACAGGACCGACACTTTCTCTCCCCACGGGTGTCGGGACATGGCAAGAGGCTCCGGACCCTCCCTCCGGAGCCTTCTTGCTTGCGCTTGCGTGAAGGTGATCGTCGTAGCCATCATCCGCGGATGGACGACCCGCGCGACCCGGGATCCCACCAGCCCACGCCATCCGCGAACGCCGGCGTGGCGCGCGGCGATCGCGTACACGCGTTCCGCGCCCCCGGCATCACGGTGACCTGGTCTCGCAGGCGGTGCACCCACGCCGCCGAGTGCGTGATGCGCCTGCCCACCGTATTCGAGCCGGGGCGCGTTCCGTGGGTGGACGCCACGCAGGGTTCACCCGAGGCCATCGCCCGCGCCGTGATGCGCTGCCCCACCGGCGCGCTGCACTTCGAGCCGCACGACGGCTCGACGCGCGAAGCCGCGCCCGAAACGAACACCATGCTCGTCTCGATACACGGCCCCGTGTTGCTCCGCGGCGACATCGAAGTGCTGGATGAAGCCGGGCAGGTGATGTTGCGCGACACGCGCGTGGCGCTCTGCCGGTGCGGCCAGTCGCGCACCAAGCCGCTGTGCGACAACGCGCATCACGCCGTGGGGTTTCGCGACGCCGGCGCCGTGGGCGGACCGGGCACGGTGCAGGATCCGGGAGCAAGGGACGCGAAACTGCGCGTGCTGCCCAAGGCCGGCGGCCCGCTCGAGCTGTCAGGGCCATTCGCGCTGGCCAGCGCCGACCGCGCCACGACGCTCGCCGGCACCCGCGCGGTCCTGTGCCGCTGCGGCCAGTCCGGCAACAAGCCGTTCTGCGATGGTTCCCACACGCGGGTGGGATTCCAGAGCGCCGCTCCGGGGGGTCGAGGGGTAGTTCCGTAGCGCCGACCCGCGCTGGTCGGGTGACCGCCAGCGTTGGGCGGGCGCGGCCTTCGGTTCGCGCGGCGCCCACCTAGGCTGGCCTCGTTCGATCGGTCCCGGGGTGCCTCGCGACCAAGTCGCGGGCCGGAACCGATCGCGATCCCACCACGGAAGGTTCGGGGCCACGACGCCCTTCACACACCGGCCCGCGCGCCCGCGCGGCCGGCCTCACAGGAGACCGCGACATGCCCACCGTCACCACGCACGCGCCCGGCACGTTCTGCTGGCCCGAGCTCGCCACCAGCGACCAGGACGCCGCCAAGAAGTTCTACTCGTCGCTGTTCGGTTGGCAGTTCAAGGACCAGGATATGGGGCCGCAGATGATCTACACCATCTTCACGCGCGACGGCGTGGACGTGGCCGCCCTCTACACATTGCAGCCCGACATGGTGAAGAATGGCGTACCGCCAAACTGGGCCTCATATGTCACCGTTGAGAACGCCGACGCGGCCGCCGCCAAGGCCAAGTCGCTGGGTGGCACGGTGATCATGGAACCGTTCGATGTGATGGAGCATGGCCGCATGGCGGTGATCACCGACCCACAGGGCGCAACCTGTTGCTTGTGGCAGGCCAAGAAGAACATCGGCGTGCTCGTCCTGGGCGAGCCCAATTCGCTCGGCTGGACGCAGTTGAATGCCAAGGACACCGAGGCTGCCAAGAAGTTCTATCCCGCGCTGTTCGGCTGGAAGGTGCAGGACGATCCCATGCCGGACGCGATGGGCGGCGGCTTCTACACCACGTGGCTCAAGGCCGACGGGCCTGCCGGCGGCATGATGGCGATGCCCCCCGGCGCCGGCCCGATGCCGTCGCACTGGCTGCCCTACTTCGCGGTGACGAGCGTGGATGCCTCGGCAGAGAAGGCCGCGTCGCTCGGCGGCCAGACGTACGTGCCGCCCACGGACATCCCCGACACCGGTCGCTTCGCGGTACTCGCCGACCCGCAGGGTGCGGTGTTCGCCCTGATCACGTTCTCGAAGGGCGCCTGAGGGCCCGAGTCCAGCGGACACCCCCAGTCCGACCACGCGCCCGGTCGCGAAGCAGCGGCCGGGCGCGGGTGCATCCGGTCCCGTGTGTGTTCCGGGCCCTGCACCCGCCGCCGCAGGTCGCGTACACTCCCCGCTCGCTCGTTCGGAACCTTGTTCCCCACGCTCTGGAGGCCGCCGCGTGCGTCGTCCCCGACTCATTCCCGTCCTGCGCGGCGCCGTGGTCGGCGCGGCGCTCGCCGCTTTCACGGCGCTCGCGGCCTTGGCCGTGCCGGCCCGCTTCGACTTCTACGCGCGCGGGCCCTACCAGTCGGGCGTGCCCCGGCCCGCCGACATCCTCGGCTACGCGCCCGGCACGTTCCACACCACGTGGGGCAACATGGAGCGCGTGCTGGACGGGCTCGAGCGCGCGCGTCCCGAGCGCGTGCGGCGCGAGCCGTTCGGTCGCACGGTCGAGGCGCGCGAGAGATCGCTGTTCATCGTGTCCTCCCCCGAGAACCTGGCCAAGCTCGACGCCATCCGCGAGGGCAACGCGAAGATCTCCGATCCGCGCGGCGTGTCCGCGGCCGAGCTGGCGCGCCTCGCACGCGAGCTGCCGGTGACGGTGTGGCTCAACTACAGCATCCATGGGGACGAGTCGGCGTCGTTCGAGGCCATGATGCAGGTGGCCTACCAACTGGTGGCGGGAAACGACTCGCTCACGAACGCGCTGCTCCGGAACGCCGTCGTGCTCGTGAACCCGGCGCACAATCCCGATGGCCACGAGCGCTTCGTCACCTGGATCAACGCGCACGGCCAGGGCAACCCCGAGCACTGGGCATTGGAGCAGCAGCGCTCGCAGCCATGGGGTATCGGCGGCCGGCGCACGCACTACCAGTTCGACCCGAACCGCGACGCGCTCGCCATGAGCCAGCCCGAGTCGCGGCAGATGTCGCGCGAGATCCGCCGCTGGCGGCCGCAGGTGTTCGTGGACCACCACGGGCAGACGGCGTCGTTCTTCTTTCCGCCCACGTCCGAGCCCACGAACCACACGCTCGGACTGGCCGACTACCGGCGCTGGGTGGAGCGCTTCGGTCGCGGCAACGCCGCGGCGTTCGACCCCTACGGTTGGAACTACTACGTGCGCGACTACTTCGACTTCCATGCCACGGGCTACTGGGATGTGTGGCCCACGCTGCAGGGTGCGATCGGCATGACCTACGAAACCGACGGCGGCGGCAACCTGGCGTTCCGGCGCGACGACGAGACGGTGGTGACGCTCAAGGACGGCATGGCGCGGCATTTCACCGCGTCGCTGGCCACGCTCGAGACGGCGGTGCGCTTCAGGGAAGAGCGGCTGCGCGACATGGCGGCGTTCGCGCACGTCTCGTGCGCGCGGCAGTCAAACGCGCCGCGCGCCTACGTGCTGGACCCGGCCGACGACCCGGTGCGCGCGGCCGCGCTGGTCGAGAACCTCCAGTACGCGGGCGTCGAGGTGCAGTGGGTGGACCGCTCGCTCAACGTGAAGAATGCGCGGGTACTGTGGGCCGACCCGGGCTCGAAGCCGGCCCCCGCGGACGGCAAGGGTCTCGCCCGCGCGGGTGTGGTGCTGGCCCCTGCGCAGCCGCCGGCGGCCAGGACGTTCGCTTCGGGAGCGTTCGTCGTGGACCTGGCGCAGCCGGGCAGTCGCGTGGCGCGCGCCTTGATCGAGGAGGACCGCTCGGTGGACTCGGCGTTCGCGCGCGTGGAACTGGAGAAGTATGCGCGCAACGTGCGCCGCGGCCGCCGCGCGCCCGGCGAGGGATACAATTTCTACGACATCACCTCGTGGGCGCTGCCGCTCTCCTACGGCGTGCGTACGTACGCCGTGAACGAAGTGCCGTCCGGGGGCGTACTGCTCGCCGATCCCGACCCAAACGCCGTGGACGACTCGGCGGACCCGCTGCCGGATTCGCTCGCGGTGGGCGTGCCGGTCACCGCACGCACCTCGCGCGTGGGGCCGCTCGTGCTGCGGGACCGTTCGGGCGCGGCGGTGTTCGACGCGCGCGGAGCTGTGGCGGGCGGCGAGGCGACCACGGCATACGTGTGGTCGTGCGCCAGCGACGGCGCAGCGCGACTGGCGCTGCGATTACTCCAGGAAGGCTATCGTGTGGCCACCGCCGCACGGCCACTGCGCGCCGCCGGGCGTGACTTCCCGCGCGGTTCATTCATCGCCCGCGTGGAACGCAATGAAGTTTCATTGCACGCGCGCGTCGCACAGCTCGCGCGCACCAGTGGCGTGAGCGTGCTGGCGGTGAACAGCGCGTTCACCGATCGGGGCGATACGGGTGTGGGCTCGGAGAACATCGTGAGCTTGAAGAAGCCCTCGATCGCGGTGGTCGTGGACGGCCCGGTGTCGCCCGAGGCTTACGGCTGGCTGTGGTTCCTGCTCGAGCGTCGACTCGGCGTGCGCTTCACCGCCGTGCGCGCCGATCGCCTCGGCAGCATCGAGCTCGACCGCTACAACATCGTCGTGGTGCCCGACGGCGGCCCCGGCGTGGCATCTGCGCTGGCCGGAGGCCTAGCGTCTCTTAAAGATTGGGTGTCGCGTGGCGGCACGCTCGTGTGCCTCGATGACGCGGCCGAGTTGCCCACGCTCGCGAGCGTCGGGCTCTCGAGCAGCAAGGTGGTGGGCGTGCCCGCCAAACCACGCAAGGACGACGAGGAGATCCCGCACCCAGACAGCTCGGCGGCCGAGGCCACGCGCCGGCCGCAGTTCGTGCCGGGCACGGTGTTCTGGGCCACGCCCGACCCGCGCCAGTGGCTCACGTGGGGCTACGGCGAGGGGCGCATCCCGGTGATGGTGCAGGGCAGCACCATGCTCACGCCCACCAAGGAAGGTGCCAACGCGCTGCGCTTCGACCGCGTGCCGCTCACGGTGACCGGCTGGACCTGGCCCGAGACCGAGCGTCGGCTGGCGCACTCGGCGTTCGCGGTGGATGAGCCGAACGGCGCCGGCCACGTCGTCATGCTGGCGGGTCCGGTGCTGTTCCGCTCCTACTGGCGCAACACCGAACGACTGCTCACCAACGCGCTGCTCTACGCCCCGGCTTTGGATTGACGCCATGAGAGGCTCGCTCGAGCCCATGGCCGCCGGCTCCCCGCTTGGCAAGCTCTCGCCCGACGCGTTCGCGCGGTTGATCGCGCCGCACCTGGGGGCGACGCGCGCCGAGGTGGCGGTGGGCCCACGCGCGGGGCATGACGCCGCCATCGTGAGGATCGGCGCGGGGCGCGTGATGGCGGTGACCACCGACCCGCTGTCGGTGATCTCCGCGCTGGGGCTCGAGCGCTCGGCGCGACTCGCCTGCCACCTCGTGGCCTCGGATCTCTGGACCACAGGCATCCCGCCGGCCTACGTGAGCGTGGACTTCAATCTCTCGCCCGGCTTTAGCGACGACGCGTTCGGCCGCTACTGGCGCGCGATGAGCGACACGTGGGCCGAACTGGGTGTGGCGGTGGTCACGGGGCACACCGGCCGCTACGCGGGCTGCGGCGAGAACATCCTCGGCGCGGCCACGCTCATGGGCTTTGGCGACGAGGGCCGCTATGTGGCCCCCGGCATGGCGAAGCCCGGCGATCGGGTGATCGTCACCAAGGGCTGTGCGATCGAGACGGCGGCGGTCGCGGCGTGGTTGGCACCGGTGCGATTGCGACAGCACGTGGACGAGGACGCGCTCGCCTGGCTGCAGGCGCTCGAACGCGATGTGAGCGTGGTGTCGGACTGTCGGGCGGCACTCCGCGCCGGCGTGCGCGAGCGCGGCGTCACGGCGTTGCACGACGCCACCGAGGGTGGCGTGCTGGGCGGGCTGGTGGAGCTGGCGAAAGCCTGCGGACACGACGTGCGCGTCGAGCGCTCGCGCCTGCCGCTCCATCCCGCGGTGGCCGCAGCGTGCGAGATGTTGGGCGTGGACCCCTACTGGAGCCTGTCCGAAGGCACGCTCATCGCGTGCGCGGCACCCGAGCGCGCGTCGCTCGTGCTGCACGAGCTCCAGGAAGACGGCATCGCCGCGGCGGTGGTGGGCGAAGTGCTCGCCGGCCACGGCAAGCTGTGGGTGGCCGAGTCCGACGGCCGCGTCACCACGCACGACGCGCCACGGCCGGATCCCTGGTGGCCGGCCTACGAGCGCGCGGTGCGAGAAGGGTGGAAGTGACCCGCTGACCAGGCGGATGCGCGCCGAGCTGGTTCTTTACTTCTTGCTCGAGTCGCGCGGCAGTACGATTTCGCCAGAGCCGCGCGTGGCCTCCTGTGCGGTGTCAGACGTTCCGAGACCGGCGCCGGTTGAGTCCCGGCTCGGCGAGCTTCCGACCGCACGAGACCGCGTACGGCGGTGGAGGCTCAAGTGTGGCGACTCGTGCGCTTCATCCTGATTGCGGCGATGGTGCTCCTGCCGACCGCGGCACGCAGCGACCCGTCACCCGTCACCTCCGTTGTTCCGCCGGTGATCCGACTGTTGACCGCGCAGCCCTACGGCCCAGCGATCGGTGACGTCTACACGGTGATCGTGAATGACGAGTTCGGGATACCGATACCCGAGGTGCCGGTCTTTCTCGATTTCGCCCCGTGCAGTCATGTGATGTTCGCGGCGGAACAGGAGTTCTCGCATCTCCTCGCGATCGACTGTGCGGCCGAGACCCTCCGGGTCCTCACCGACGAAGCCGGCGTGGCGAACTTCCTGGTTTACGGCTCGATGGTGCAGCGAACCCCGATGATCACCGACGTGGGCTGTGTCGCGGTCTACGCAGGCCGACCGGCGGTCCTGCTCGGGTTCGCATCGGCCGTCACGTTCGACCTGGACGGCGTGAATGGCCTGACCGCCAACGACCTGGCGATGTTCATGTGCGACTTTGGCGAGGCATTCCCCTACGCCCGCACCGACTACGACGCGACCGGCGACGTGGGCATCAATGACCTCACGCTCTGGATACAGAAGTACTTGTCCGCAAAGGGCAACGCCCGTTCGGCGGCTCACTGTGGCGAGTCGCCGGCGAGCACGCCGCAGGTGGCGGTCGCGGGAACACCGCTGCGCCTCGCTTGGGGAGCCTGCGCCGCGGATGGCGGCACGACTGGGCGGGTGTTCGCGTGCGGCACCAACAGCGGGTCCGAGACCCTGGTGGCATCCTTCGTCGCACCGGCGGGCGTTCTGTCGCTGTCGGGCTTCGATGCGCAGCTCTGGATCGTGGGTGCACCCGGCTCGGACATCGCCAGCTGGTGGCGGTACGACCAGGCCGCCTGCCGGAGTGCTTCGCTGCCCACGATCACGGGCGGCGCCGCGACATGCCTTGCGTTCGACCCGTCGGGACTCACGTGGACGGCATTCCGACAGGCCGAGTACCCGGGGCTGATCGGGGAGTTCCCAAACGTGATAGTGCTGCGAGTCACTGGTGCACTGAGTGAACCGGCCCAACCACTCGTCGCGGGGGAGGAGTACGCGCTCTTCACGGTGAACATTCCGCACGCGAAGACCATAGGGGCAGGCTCGTGCGCCGGGTGTGCCGAACCCGTCATGCTGATGCTCGACTGGGTGAAGCTGCGACAGTCTGGCGTGGCTTCGGTGGGCTGTTCCCTTCCCGACCCGGGCAGCCCGCTTTCCGACTTCCTCATGCGACAAAGCGAGAACTCGATCGCGTTCTGGCAGGGCACGACCGGGCCCATTCCGCTCGACGTGCCCACGACCACGGAGGGATTCCGTCTCACGCTCACCAGCCCCTCGAGGGGCGGAGCACGACTGACCTTCTCCCTGCCGGGGGCCTCGCGCTGTACGCTGGCGCTCTACGACATCGCCGGGCGCTGCCAGCGCGTGCTGCTCGACGGGGACGTCCCGGCGGGTTCGCGCACGCTGGTCTGGGACGGACGCGACGACGGGGGACGAGAGATGTCGAGCGGCTACTACGTCGTCAAGCTCAGCTCGCACGCGGGTACTCTGACGCGTTCGCTCGTGCACCTGCGATGAGAAGACTCCACCGAACTCGAGCTGCGCGCTTGTAGCGCACTGGCGCGGATCACTCGCGCGGCGGCGGCTCACGAGACCGGCGGGTGAATCGGGATAGGGGGTAGCGGGTTCGTCCCGCTACTCCCCTCCCATACCACCGGACATGCGGGTCCGCATCCGGCGGTTCGATGGTTCAGCGACCTGCAAGGCGGGGTACGCCGAGTCGGTCGAAGTACGAAGTGGGCAGCGCGGTCTGAAGTCCTCCGTGTGCAGCCGTTGCCCACCAGCGGCGAG
>CAYQNV010000115.1:0-5600 GCA_964418975.1 uncultured bacterium
AGGTGCTGTGTCTTCAAGAGATCTTCAATGGGCCTTACTTCTGCCCCGGCCAGGACAAGCGCTGGTACGACGCCGCCGAGAGCGTGCCCGGTCCCACCACGGATGCGGTCGCGAAAATCGCCGCGCGCTACCAGATGGCGGTGGTCGTACCGGTGTACGAGAAGGACATGCCGGGTGTGCTTTACAACACCGCCGCCGTGTACGACGCCGACGGCAGCTACCTGGGCAAATATCGCAAGAACCACATCCCTCACACCTCGGGCTTCTGGGAGAAGTTCTTCTTCAAGCCGGGCAACATGGGCTATCCCGTGTTCCAGACGCGCTACGCCAAGGTGGGCG
Organism: uncultured bacterium; assembly: GCA_964418975.1. Taxonomy (GTDB): domain Bacteria; phylum Eisenbacteria; class RBG-16-71-46; order RBG-16-71-46; family RBG-16-71-46; genus JAIOPA01. The sequence goes on from CAYQNV010000115.1 coordinate 340, forward strand.
TGTACATCTGCTACGACCGGCACTTCCCAGAGGGCGCGCGACTGCTGGGCTTAAACGGCGCCGAGATCGTGTTCAACCCGAGTGCGACCGTGGCCGGGTTGTCCCAGTACCTGTGGAAGTTGGAGCAGCCGGCGCATGCGGTGGCGAACGGGTATTTCGTGGGTGCGATCAACCGCGTCGGCACCGAAGCGCCGTGGAACGTGGGCAAGTTCTACGGCTCGTCCTACTTCGTGGACCCGCGCGGCAACTTCCTCGCGCAGGCGAACGAGACGGACGACGCAGTGGTCGTGGCCGAGATGGACCTCGACATGATCGACGAGGTGCGGAACGTGTGGCAGTTCTTCCGCGACCGCCGGCCTGAGACGTACGGGGACATGGTGAAGCTGTGAGACTCCGCGGCTGCCGAGGCCGCGCGAGCGGTCGGGAACGCCGATGACCGCGACCATCGGGGCGACGTCGCTGGTGGCCACGGGCCGCTACGCCATCTTCCACGCCGGAGTTCCGGTGGGCGATGAGCGCTGGTCGATCACCCCGGCGCCCGACGGTGGTGCGGTGGCGCGCGGCGAGCAGGCGGTGGCGGCTCCGCACCCCATGCCGAGCGAACTGGAATGGCGCGCGCGGCTCTCGCCGCTCGGGCGCGTCACCGCGTTCGAGGCGTCGTGGCGCGTGGGCACTCGCACGCTGCGCGCCGAGCACTCCGCCGACGGCGACCTGTGGCGTGCGCGCATCCTCTACGGCGGGCACACGCGCGAGCAGGAGGGAGACTTCCCGGCGTTCGCCGAAGTGGTGGTGGGCTCGCACGTGCTGCACACCGTCATGTTCCATCGCTACGTGCTTGCACCGGGTGCCGAACACGAGTTCCCCTCGCTCATGATCGGCCCGCCGTGGTTCGCGGCGGAGCCCGGGCGACAGCGGCTCGTGTGCACGGCGGCAGGTACGCGGCACGCGCCGCACGGCGACGTGGCCGCGCGCCGCATCGAGGTGAGCGACCCGCACGGCGCGGTGCCGGCGTTCGCGGCGTGGATCGACGAGCACGACGTGGTGCTCGAGTCGTACGAGGACACGCACTCCGAGGAGCCGTGGATGCGGCTCGAGGAGTACCACCGGGGTTGAAGCGTCAGGCTCGGTGCAGGGGAGGAGTCTTATGGGTTTGGTGATTCGCGGCGGCACGGTGGTGAACGCGGGCGGGCGCTTCGAGGCCGACGTGAAGGTGGAGGGCCGCAGCATCACCGGCATCGGCACGAACCTGCCGAAGGGCTCGGGCGACACCGAGATCGACGCGGCCGGCCGCTACGTGCTGCCGGGCTTCGTCGACCCGCACGTGCACATGGAGCTGCCGTTCATGGGCACGGTGAGCGCCGACGACTTCGAGACGGGCACGGCGTCGGGCATCGCCGGCGGCACCACCAGCATCATCGACTTCTGCATCCCAGCGCCCGGCACCTCGCTCCTCGACGGACTCGAGATGTGGCGCGCGCGCGCGGCCAAGGCCACCACGGACTACTCGTTCCACATGGCGATCACCGGCTGGGGCGAGCGCACCGCCGACGAGATGCGCGCGGTCGTGCGCGACCACGGCGTCACCAGCTTCAAGGTGTTCATGGCCTACAAAGGCGCGATCATGGTGGACGACCACGCGCTCTACCACGTCATGAAGGTGGCGGCCGAGACCGGCGCCGTGGTCACCGTGCACGCCGAGAACGGCGACGTGGTGTGGAATCTCCAGAAAGAGCTGCTGGCCAAGGGCCTCACCGGGCCCGAGTACCACCCCGTGTCGCGCCCGAGCGCGATCGAAGGCGAAGCCACCGAGCGCGCGCTCACCCTGGCGCGGCTGCACGGCGCCACGGCTTACATCGTGCACATGACGTGCAAGGAGTCGGTGCACGCCCTCGAGCGCGCCAAGCTCGCGGGCCAGCGGTGCTACGGCGAGACCTGTCCGCAGTACCTGCTGCTCGATGACCGCGTGTTCGAAGCGCCGGACTTCGGCGGTTCGGCCTACGTGATGAGCCCGCCCATCCGGCCGCTCCACCTGGGCCACCACGACGCGCTGTGGTCGGGGCTCTCGAACGGCATGCTCGATTCCATCGGCACCGACCACTGTCCGTTCACACACGAACAGAAGCGGATGGGTGCCAGCGATTTCACGAAGATCCCGAACGGCGCCGCGGGTATCGAGGACCGGCTCGCCCTGCTGCACACGCACGGTGTGGTGGGCGGGCACTTCTCGCTCGAGCGACTGGTCGAGCTGGGGTCCAGCGCACCCGCTCGTATATTTGGGCTCGAAAAAAAGGGCGCGGTGGCGGTGGGCATGGACGCGGACCTGGTGATCTTCGACGCCGGTGCCAAGTCGGTGCGCAGCGCGAAGACGCACTTCAGCAAGTCCGACCGCAACATCTTCGAAGGCTTCGAGGTGCGTGGCCGGGTGGAGAAGACCATCGTCGGCGGACGCGTCGCGTTCGACAAAGGCAAGCTCATGGCGGAGCGCGGCGCGGGCCGATTCATTGCGCGCAAGCCGTCGCACTTTGTGCATCGGCCCGAAGTGCGGTCATGAGCGCCACGCCCGATGTGAGGCTATTGCCCGACGGCCGGCTCGAGTCGAGCCTCGCGGACCTGAAACCGCTCTACAGCGACGGCGAGGCGATCGCCGAGGCCAACCGCTGTCTCTACTGCCACGACGCACCGTGCGTGACGGCCTGCCCCACCGGCATCGACATCCCCACGTTCATCCGGAAGATCGGCACCGAGAACGTGCGGGGATCCGCGCGGACGATCCTGTCCGCCAACCTGCTCGGCTACTCGTGCGCGCGCGTGTGCCCCGTCGAGGTGTTGTGCGCCGGCGCCTGCGTGTACAACGCCTGGCATCGCACGCCCATCGCCATCGGCCGACTGCAGCGTTTCGCCACCGAGACGCTACTCGCCTCGGGCGGCGCCGCGGCGCTGCTATCGAAGGCACCCGCGAACGGAAAGCGCGTGGCCTGCGTCGGCGCGGGTCCCGCGTCGCTGGCGTGCGCGGGCTACCTGGCGCTCGAGGGCTGCAGCGTCACGGTGTACGAGAAGCGCGCCGTGGCCGGCGGCTTGAACGTCACCGGCGTGGCGCCCTACAAGATGCACGCCGAGGCGGGGGCAGCCGAGGTGGAGTTCATCCGCTCGCTGGGTGTGAACATCCGGACCGGCGTGGAGGTGGGGAAGGACGTGACCCCCGCGCAGCTGCTTGCCGACCACGACGCCGCATTCCTCGGCTGCGGCCTCGGCACCGACACGGCGCTCGAGATCGCGGGCGCGCAGGGCGACGGCGTGGTCGGGGCCGTGGGTTGGATCGAGCGCATGAAGCTGGAGCCCGACTTCAGACTCGACGGCGTGTCGCATGCCGTGGTGATCGGCGGTGGCAACACCGCCATCGACGCCGCGCGCGAACTGGCGCGGCTGGGCGTGCGCGACGTGGCCATGCTCTACCGCCGTACCGAGGCCGACATGAGCGGCTACGCGCACGAGCTGGAGCACGCCCGCGGCGAGGGCGTGCGCCTGATCGAACGCGCCACGCCCGCGGCGTTCGTGCGCGACGGCGGTGTGCTCAAGGCGGTGCGGCTCGCCGACAGCCGCGAGTTTCCGTGCGAACTGGCGGTGCTGGCCATCGGCCAGGGCTCGCTGGGCTCGTTGGCGCGTTCTTTTCCTGGCGTCACCACCGACGGCAAGGGTCGCGTCGAGGCCGAGGCGGGCACGGGTCGCACCGCGAACCCCAAGCTGTGGGTGGGCGGTGACGCCACCGGCGGCGAGCTGGTGGTGACGGCCGTGCAGGACGGAAAGCGTGCGGCCCGGAGCATCGCGAACGCACTGGGGCTTGCGGAACGCACCGACGCGCCGATGCGGGCGGGACACGCGTAGGGTTTGCCGAGTGCCGCCGGGCGTCAGAAGTACAGAGGGACTACGGCCGCGGATCGAGTGGTGGGCACGCTGCTGAATTTCGCGCTCGGCCAGCGACTCACGCTGCGCGCCTCGATCGACGCGCCCGTCGGATCCGTCCCAGCGAAGTCGCCTCCGCGCGCTCTGCGTGGAACAGATCCCACCGCAGCTGCAGATTCAGCCAGATCTCCGGAGTCGTGCCCAGGAAGCGAGCGAGACGCAACGCAGTCGATGGAGTGACACCCCTGCGACCGTTTACAAGCTCGTTCACCCGTTGATAGGGGACTGCGATCCCCGTGGCGATGTCGCGCTGCGTCAAGCCCATGGGTTCAAGAAACTCTCGCAACAGCATCTCGCCGGGATGGGTGGGCGATCGATGACTTGGAATGCGCAAGGTTGTCACCTCAGTGGTAGTCGACGACTTCTACCTGATCGGGACCGAGCGCGGTCCAGATGAAGCAGATTCGACATTGATCGTTGATGCGAATGCTATGTTGACCCTTGCGCCGGCCCTTCAGCGACTCGAGCCGGTTGCCCGGCGGGCGGCGCAGCTCCTCAAGCGTCGCTGCTGAGTCCAGGTAGTCAAGCTTTCTGCAAGCAACTGACCATAGCGCGACAGGACAAGTGGCCCGAGCCGCCCGGCTGTCGATGCCATGAAACAGGTCGGAGGCGCCTCGATCCCTGAAACGCTGAATCACGTGTAACATGTTAGCCCGGCTACCATGCTAAAGCAAGCGCGAAACATTCTCGCTGTCCGCCGCGCCCCGGTCGTGGCACCATGCCGGTTCCCTCGAGCCCAAGGAGGCCGTGCCGTGCGTCTTGCTGCCGCGTTCGCGTCGTCCGTGCTGCTATGCCTTGCCGCCACCGCCGCGCACGCCGCGGCGATCCCCGGTCCGAGCGCGTTCCTCAAGCTCGACATCGGCGCCGACCGCGTGCTCGCCGACTACCGGCAGATCCGTAGCTACTTCGCGGAGCTGGATCGGCTCTCACCACGCGTCCAGGTGGAGAACCTCGGTAAGACGACGCTTGGCGAGGACCTGGTCATGGCGGTCATCTCGTCGGACGCGAACATGGCGAACCTGCCGCGGCTCAAGGAGATCTCTAAGAAGCTCGCGGACCCACGAGGCCTGAGCGATGCCGAAGTCGCCGGACTCGTGAACGAGGGACGTTCATTCCTGCTCATCACGTGCAACATCCACTCCACCGAGATCGGCGCCTCGCAGATGGCGATGGAGTGGGCGCACGCGCTCGCATCGGCCGAGGATGCCGAGACGTTGCGCCGCCTCGACCAGGTGGTGCTGTTGCTCGTGCCGTCGCTCAATCCCGACGGCCAGACCATGGAGACCGAGTGGTACCGCAAA
>CAYQNV010000116.1:0-10803 GCA_964418975.1 uncultured bacterium
CTGCGCTACACTGCGCCCGATCACCTCGAACATCCCGCGCGGCGTCAACGCCCGCGCGTCCCAACGCCGGAGGCTTCGCATGACCACCACCATCGCCGGTCGCATCGCACCCGTCGCCGCGACCTCGCTGCCCGAGTACTCGCCCACGACCTACGTGGACTTCTCCAAGCCCGAGCCCCGCGCCGCGTACGAGAAGGCGATCGCCGCGATCCGGGCCAGCGCCGGGCAGGAGTACCCCATCGTCATCGGTGCCCAGCGCCTGACCGGCGGCAAGACGTTCGACAGCACGAACCCGGCCAAGCCCTCCGAAGTGCTCGGCCGATTCCAGCTCGGCACCAAGGAGCAGGCGGCGCGGGCGGTCGAGACGGCGTACGAGACATTCAAGAGCTGGTCGCGCGTGCCCGCCGCCGAGCGAGCCGCCTACCTCATCGAAGCGGCCAAGCGCATGAAGGAGCGCCGCCACCACTTCTCGGCGTGGATGACGCTGGAGATCGGCAAGAGCTGGAACGAGGCCGATGCCGACACCGCCGAGGCCATCGACTTCATGGAGTACTACGCGCGCGAGATGCTGCGCTACGCGGCACCGCAGCCGCTGCATCAGATGCCAGGCGAGAAGGACAGCCTGGTCTACCTGCCGCTCGGAGTGGGCGCGATCATCCCACCGTGGAACTTCCCGCTCGCGATCTGCGTGGGCATGGCCACTGCCGCCATCGTCACGGGCAACACCGTGGTGGTGAAGCCGGCGAGCGACACCCCCGGCATCGCATGGCAGTTCGTGGCACTCATGGAGGAGGTCGGGCTGCCCGCGGGCGTCCTGAACTTCGTCACCGGTGACGGCAGCGTGGTGGGCGACCAGCTCGTGCGACACGCGAAGACGCGCTTCGTGTCGTTCACGGGTTCGAAGGACGTGGGCATCGGCATCAATAAACTCGCGGCCGAGGTGCAACCGGGCCAGAAGTGGCTCAAGCGCGTGGTGGTCGAGATGGGCGGCAAGGACGGCATCGTCGTGGACGACGAAGCCGACCTGGACGCGGCGGCATTGGGGGTGGCGCAGAGCGCTTTCGGCTTTGGCGGTCAGAAGTGCTCGGCCTGCTCGCGCGCGATCGTGGTGGACTCCGTGCACGACGCGTTCGTGGCCAAGCTCCTGCCGGCGATCGCCCAGATCATGAAGCAGGGCGACCCGGCCCAGTACGGCACCTACCTGGGCCCGGTGGCGAGCGAGCGCGCCATGAACGGCATCCTGCGCTACATCGAGGCCGGGAAGCAGGAGGGCACACTGCTGCTGGGCGGTGGCCGCGTGCCGGGCGAGGCGGGCTGGTTCGTGCAGCCCACGGTGTTCGACGACGTGGCGCCCACCGCGAAGATCGCCCAGGAGGAGATCTTCGGGCCGGTGCTCGCGATCATCCGTGCCAAGGACTACGACGACGCGCTGCGCGTCGCCAACGGCACCGAGTTCGGGCTGACCGGCGCCGTGTTCACGAAGAACCCGGCCAAGCTGGAGCGCGCGCGCGAGGAGTTCTTCGTGGGCAACCTGTACCTGAACCGCAAGTGCACCGGCGCCATGGTCGGCTGTCACCCGTTCGGCGGCTTCAACATGAGCGGCACCGACAGCAAGGCAGGCGGTCGCGACTACTTGCTGCTGTTCCTACAAGGCAAGAGCGTCGCCGAGAAGATCGGCTGACACCGCTTCACATCACCGGTAGTAGGTCTTGACCCGGCCCCACGTGCTACGCCGCACGGGATCCACGAAGCCAATGCACGAGTGCGAGAAGTGGAGGTAAAGATACTGCTCGTCATCGGTATCCACGTCTCCGTCGCAATCGAAATCGGCGGTCGGGTCGTCGGTACCGAGCTTGGCGGCGAACACCGTGTCGTCCGTGTCCACGATGTTGATCACGACGCCGTTGCCCGTCTGGTCGGGTGAGGCGAGCGCGTAGCTCGCGAACTGCACTCCGTCAGCGTAGATCGTGACGCCGCCCGTGCCGCACACACCACCGACGCGGAGCGGGAAGTCCACCTGGCCCTGGGCGTTGGTGAACATGCGCACCTGGCGCGTTTGGGGATCGTATTCATAGGGGTCCTGAGAGGTGCCCGTACACACGAACGCGCTCGCGCATCCCGAAAAATCGAGCACCACCGAGGATCCCGCGATCGGATTGGATGCAAAGTCGCGAACGATGACGATCATGTGGACGTCGCCAAACGGGCACGGAGCGAAACACGCGGGGACGCTCGAATAGGGCGGGGGCGCGGGCACTGCGGCGGTTGCGGGCGTGACCGCCGTGGTCGCGACGAGGAGCAACAAGGCGAGCGGAGCAAGGGTGCGGGGGACCATGGCAGCCTCCGGGACGGATGCGGGCGCTTCGGACGACTCGCCAATCCTAGCAGCCGTGAAGCGCGTTCCGGGATCGAAGAGTGCGGCTGCGCTCAGGTTTTCTTGCGCGCACCCTTGGCCTGGGCGGCCGAGCGGCTGCGAGGCGCCGCCGCGAGCTTCGCCTTGTCGCGCACCGGCTTGGAGGCGGGCGCCGACCCGGTCGCCCCGCCCTTCGCTTTGCCCCGCCGGCCGCGCCGCCATGTGTCGAACTCCGGCCATGCCCGCGTGTTCCACACGTGCTCGCGAGTGAGCCCCGCGCGGCGAGCCTGGAACACGCCGTAGCGCAGGTTATCCAACTGGCCGGTCGCATGCGCGTCGGTGTCGATCACGAACCGGCAGCCCTTCTCGAGTGCCAGCCGTGCGTTCACATCGGAAAGGTCCAGACGGTCGGGCGAAGCGTTGATCTCCATGGCCACGCCGCGCGCGGCCGCCTCCGCGGCGACGCGTTCCATGTCGAACGCCACCGGCTCGCGTGAGCCGATCAACCGGCCGGTCGGATGCCCGAACGCATGCACGGCGGGGTGCGATACGGCGCGCAGCGCGCGAGCGGTGGCCACGTCGGGGCTCTGCTCGAATCGCGAATGAATGGAGACCACCACCCAGTCGAGCAGTGCCAGCGTTTCGTCGTCCAGGTCCAGCTCGCCGTCGCTCAAGATGTCCACTTCAAGGCCGTGCAGGATGTGGATGCCGCCGTGCCGCTTGCGTGCGGCCTCGATCTCGCCCACCGACTTGCGCACGCGCGCGGAGTCGAAACCGTTCGCCATGGCGAGCGCCTTGCTGTGCTCGGTGATCGCCATGTACTCGTAGCCGCGCGCGATCGCCGCCTCGACCATGGCGTCGATGGAGTCGCGGCCGTCGCTGCGCGTGGTGTGCATGTGCAGGTCGGCGCGCAAGTCCGCGAGTTCCACGAGGCGCGGCAGCTTTCCGGCGAGCGCCAGCGCGATCTCGCCTCGGCTCTCGCGCAGTTCGGGCGGCACCCACGGCATCCCGAGCGCGCGATACACGTCCTCCTCGGTGCGCGCCGCCACGACTCGCTCGCCCTTCGTGAGACCGTACTCGTTCAAACTCATGCCCTTGTCGATCGCCATGCGGCGGAGCTCGATGTTGTGCTCCTTGGAGCCGGTGAAGTAGAGCAGCGCCGCGCCGAAGCTCTCCTCGGGCACCAGGCGCAGGTCCGCCTGCAGCCCCGCCGAGAGACGCACGCTCGACTTGGTATCGCCGTGCCCCAGCACGTCGGCCACCGACTCGTGCCGCGTGAACGCGTTCATCACCTGCTCCGCGTCGCCGCCGGATACGAGCACGTCAAGGTCGCCCACGGTCTCCTTGCGGCGGCGGAACGAGCCGGCGAGCTCCACCTGGCGCACGCCGGGGAGCGCGCGCACACGGTCGGCGAGTGCCAACGCCAGCGGCCACGCCTCCGCGAGCAGCATGCGACCCGACCACTGGGACGCGGTGGCGAGCGCCTTCAGGACGTTCTGCTCCACCTTCTCGCCGAAGCCCGGCAGGTCGCGGAGCTTTCCGCCCTTGGCCGCCTTCTCCAGGGCCTCGCGGGTACGGATGCCGAGCGTGTCGAATAGGACTTTCACGCGCTTGGGCCCCAGTCCCTGTAGCTCGGTGAATCCCACAACCTCGCCCGGATACTTGGCGAGCAGTTCGTCCATGATGGCGGTGTGTCCCGAGGCCACGAGCTCGCGGATATTCTGGGCGATCCCCTTGCCTATGCCGGGCAGCGCCTCGAGCGCGCCGGGCTCGCCCACGATCGCCGCCAGCGACTCGGCGTGGTTCTCCACGACGCGAGCGCCTTCCTTGTAGGCGCGCACGCGGAACGTATTGGCGCCGTCGATCTCGAGCATCGTGCCGATACGAGCGAGCGAGCGGGCGATGTCGGCGTTGGTCATGGCGCGATTCAGCCTTTCTCGCCCACGAGCTTCAGGAATGCGCGCTCGTCGATGACCTTGATTCCCAGTCGGCGTGCTTCCTCCAGCTTGGAGCCGGCACCGGGGCCGGCCACGACGAGCGTGACCTTGCGGGACAGGGTCCCCGCGATGCGCGCGCCGTGGCGTTCGGCGAGGCGCTGGGCGTCGGGGCGCGGCATGGTCTCGAGTCCGCCGGTGAACACCACCACCTGCCCGTCCAGCGCGCGCGGGCCCACGGGGCGCGCTTCCATCACCGGCTTCACGCCGGCCTTCGCGAGCCGGTCCAGCACGCGCCGGTTGCGGGGATTCGCGAAGAAATGGTGCACGCTGGTGGCGACCTCGGGCCCGATGCCGCGGATGTGCTGCAAAGATTCTTGGGAGGCCTCGCGGAGCTCGGCCAGCGATGCGAAGTGATCCGCCAGCAGGCGAGCCACGGTGTCGCCCACGTGCTCGATGCCGAGCGCGAACAGAAAACGGTCGAAGCGCGGCCGCTTGCTGGCCTCGATCGCGGCGAGCAGGTTCTCGATGCTCTTCTCGGCGAACCCCTCGAGCTGTACGAGATGGATGGGCGTCAGGTGGTAGAGATCGGCCAGGTCCTTCACCAGGCCTCGCTCGAGCAACTGCTTGACCGTCTTTCCGCCGAGGCCGGCGATGTCCATGGCGCCGCGCATGGTGAAGTGGGCGACGTGGCGCTCGAGCTGCGCCGGGCAGGCGAGGCCATTCGTGCACAAGTGCGCCGCGCCATCGCGCACCACCTCCGAGCCACACACCGGGCACTTGCCGGGCAGCTCGAATCGTTTGGCGCCCGAGGGCCGCTGGTCCAGCAGCACTTCCACCACCTCGGGGATCACGTCGCCCGCGCGACGTACGCGCACGGTATCGCCGATGCGAACGTCCTTGCGATCGATCTCGTCCTGGTTGTGGAGCGTGGCGCGGCTCACGGTGACGCCGGACACGTCCACCGGCCGAAGCTGCGCCACGGGCGTGAGCTTCCCGGTGCGACCTACCTGCACCACGATGTCGAGGATCTGCGTGACCTCCTCGCGCGGTGGGAACTTGAACGCCACCGCCCATCGCGGCGAACGCGAGCGCATACCCAGCCGTGTCTGCGCCGCACGCTCGTCCACCTTCATCACCACGCCGTCCACCTCGTACGGAAGCTGGTCGCGCCGGTCGCGGAGCTTGGCGTGGAACGCGAGCGCGTCCGCTAGCCCATGACACTGCTGCACGTCGTCCTCGACGTGAAAGCCCCAGGCGCGCAGCGTCTCCAGCATGGCGTTTTGCGTGGGGAACGGGTGCGGCCCACGCGCGGGGGCGTCGTAACTGATGATCTCGTACGCGTAGCAATCGAGCCGGCGGCTGGCGGTGATGCTCACGTCGAGTTGGCGCACGGTCCCGGCAGCCGCGTTGCGCGCGCTCGCGAAAGGTTCCTCGTCGGCCTCGAGTAGGCGCCGATTCAGTTCGGCGAACGCCGCGAGCGGGATGAGCACCTCGCCGCGGATGGCGACCGTGCCGCGCGCCGGCGGGCCTTCCTCGCGCAGGCGCAGCGGAATGGCGCGGATGGTGCGCAGGTTCTCGGTCACCTCCTCGCCAACCTCGCCGTCGCCGCGCGTCGAGCCGCGCGCGAGCACGCCATCCTCGTACACCAGTTCCACGGAGAGCCCGTCGAACTTGGGCTCGGCCATGTAGGTCACTTCCTCGGCGAACAGACCTTCATCGAGCCCCAGTCCCTTGCGTACGCGCTCGTCGAACTCGCGGACTTCTGCCTCCTGCATGAGCGAGTCGAGCGACAGGAGCGGCCGCACGTGCTTCACCTTCTTGAAGCCCTCGCGCAAGCCCCCGGCCACGCGTTGGGTGGGGGAGTCCAGCGCGCGCAGGTCTGGATGCTCCGTCTCGAGCGCCTGGAGCTCACGAAGCAACTTGTCGTAGGCGGCATCCGAGATGGCGGGTTTGTCCAGAACGTAGTAGCGGTGGTCGTGTTCGCGGATCTCGTCCGAGAGCGTCGCCACGCGCTGCTTCGCCTCGGCCTTGCTCACGCCAGGCTCCCGGCGAGTTCCAGGACGCGTGCGAAGTGCGCGGGCGTGAGCGGCATCACCGACAGTCGTGTGAAACGAACCAGCTCGGTGGTCTTGAGCACGGCGTCCGCGCGAAAATCCACGAGCGGCACGCTCGCCGCGAACGCCCGCACCGGCTTCAAGTCCACGACCACGCGCTTCGGCTCGCCCAGCTTCGGGTCGGGGTAGGGGCCGCGCACCACTTGGGCCAGGCCGATCGCCGACTTCTCCTGTCCGGTGTGATAGAGCACCACCGAATCGCCCTTCTTCACCGCGCGCAGGTGGATGAGGGCGGCAGCGTTGGACACGCCTTCCCACACAACGCGCTTGTCGCGCACGAGGTCGGCGTAGGAGTATTCCGAGGGTTCGGTTTTGAACAGCCAGTGGGCCATGGAGCGTGGACGTTAGCCCCGCCACGGCTCCCTCTACAAGGAGCGCCCGTGAACCCCTCGACCTTGCGACTGGTGGCACTCGCGGCCCTCGTGCCGGTGCTGGTCGCGTTCGCGGACGCGCCATGGAAGACGTTCCGCCAGAGCTTCGTCGCGCATCGCTGGGCCGAACGCATGGTGCTGTTCTCGATCGAGTTGAACCTTGTGTTGTTGTGGGTGCTGACCAAGGTGCTGGTGGGGCGCGACGCCGCCATCGCGCCAGACGGCATGGCTGCCGCATTCGCCGGCGCGGGCGCCGGGCTGGCGTGGGCGGGGGCGCTGTTCGCGCTTTGGGCCAAGCTCACGCTCGGGCGCTGGTTCTCGGCGAGCTTCGGCGTCAAGCCAGGACACGAACTCGTCACGCATGGCCCCTACGCCGTGGTGCGGCACCCCATCTACACCGGAACGCTGGTGATGGGCGCGGGCATCGCCGTCGCCTGGGACAGCTGGCTGAGCGTGGGCTTCGTGCTGCTGATCGCGGTGCCGTTCGCGCTGCACGCCGCCATCGAGGAGCAGATGTTCGCCGCGCACTTCGGCGACGCGTGGACGGCCTACAAGGTTCGCGTGCCGAGCATGCTGCCGGGCTGGCGGCCGCGGGCATGACTCAGCTGGGGCGCCCGGACTCATTCAATTCTCTGTGGCCACTTTTGACTTCGGGGTGGGTCGAGAAGCCGCTCGATGCAGGATTCCGGTCGAGGCCCGCGGAAGCTCTGTCCAGGTGCGTTACGCCGGGGTTCTCGGGCCGTTCGACTCCCGGCGCACGCCTTTCGCACCGAAGCTCGAACACGCGAACTTGACCTGCTCCTCGAGCGAAGCGTCGGGAAGTTTCTCATCACAGAGCGCGGCCGCACGACGTGCTTCGTCGGCCCGGAAGCCCAGGGCACGCAGCCACGGGGTCACATCTTGGTCATCGGCCTGCTCCTGCGCGGCTGGTTTCCGAGCCCGCGCTTGATCCGCCTTTCGCCTCGCTTCTTCTCGCTTGTGGCGCATGAAGTCGGACCCGTACGTTTGCTCGGCCGTGTATTGGTTGTGCGCCCGGCACCGGAGCCGGATTCCGTCTGTCGTCGACTGGCCGCCACGTGCCACAGCTTCCACGTGATCGAATTCCAAGCGCGTGCGCGCCTCGCACCGCTTCCCGCGATCGCTGACGAACGTGCATTGCCCGCCATCACGCTGCCAGACCTTGCGCCGGACGTCGGCAGGGACATGCCGCTCGTTCTTGGACCGCCGCCGCGGGCCCGGGCGGGAGGTGGCGGCGAACTTGCGCTTCTCGAGTTGGGCGAGCAGCGCGTCCAACGCGCGGTCGAGCACTTGGGCGACATCGCCGGAAGGGACGGCGTGCCCGAGTAGCTCCTGCGCGCGGCGCAACTTGTCGTGCGTGACCTGTCCGATGGTCATCTGAAGTGCGAACCGCTCGGGCGAGAGCGGCGCGACTCTGGCTCGCGGGGCGGGAGGCTCAACATGCCCCGGGGCATGCTCGGTGGAGCCTTCAACATGCCCCGGGGCATGTTCGTCGGTGAGCTGCGGCGGTGCGAGGGGCTGCACCCGGCTCGGGACATCCGGCCGCGGAAAGCGTTGCGCGATCAGCACCTCGATCTCCGCCTTGGTCCTGTGTGTGGCGGCGGCCAACAGTTCGTCGGCCGTTCCCTCGGTGAGATGCGGTGCCAGGAGGACGACGGCGCTCAGGTGCAACCGGCCGTCGGCCAGCGCTGGGAAGATGGCCGGGAACTCCCTCGCAGCGCGGGCCGCGTGGATGCGCTTGGAAGCCGCGTCCTCGGACAGGTGCAGCTCGCCCACGCACCAGGCGTGCATCGAGGCGTAGGCCGCCGGCAAGTAGAGCTTACGTGCGTCCACTTCGGCCAAGTGGGCCAGCAGCGTGGCGGTCGTAGTGCGTTCCTGAGACACGAGCGCAGTGAGATCGCGCAACAGCACGTGGTCCGCGAGATGCGACAGCGAGAAGCTCTTCATGGCAGGACTCCGGTGCGCCGGCCAAACCGGCGAGGTGGCGTGAATGAAAGAGTCACACGGTGAAGGGCTAGCGACCCACATCGGCCCCGAGTCATGCGTGGCGGCCCGCAAGGACCGATACGAAGCGTTGACAGGGGAACGTGCGGGGCGGGTATTGAGCCGCGAAAGAAAGTTCCTTCGGGGTGCCGACGCTGTCGGAGAAAGCGGAAGGCCACACCGGGCGTATCGCCAACGCGAGATACGTCAGGACCCCGCGCGGTCGAAGACCCCGAACACGCACGGACACACCTCGCACGGGAACCGGGAGATCCCGGGTTCGCCCGCCGCGGATGGCGCGGCGGGACGCGTCGGGAAGTCCAAGGACACACGCCGACGATGAACGGACCCGGGAAGTCAGACAGACCCGTAGTACCAAGGAGAGCCCTGAACAAAGCCGGCATGCCGGTGGCGGAAGGGACGGAGGGAAGGGGTCTGGCCAAAGGGAACCCGAGCCAGCAAGACGCGCCCCGGACACCGAGCCGGATCGGCGCGCACAGCGCGCTGGAGCGGGTACGTCACGCAGCACACAGAGACAAACGGTTGCGGTTCACCGCGCTCCTGCACCATGTCTATCGATCCGAGACGCTGCGGATGGCGTACGGGGCACTCAAACCCGGCGCCGCACCCGGCGTGGACGGCGAGACATGGCGGCACTACGGCGAGGCGCTGGAAGCGAACCTCCAGGACCTGTCCGAACGGCTGAAGCGGGGAGCGTATCGAGCCAAGCCGGTGCGTAGGGTGTACATCCCGAAGACCGACGGGCGGCAGCGACCGCTCGGGGTACCGGCGCTGGAGGACAAGCTCGTCCAACGGGCCACGGTCGCGGTGCTGAACGCCATCTATGAAACGGACTTTCTCGGCTTCTCGTATGGCTTCCGGCCACGGCGCAGCCAGCATCAGGCGCTGGATGCGCTCTACACCGGACTGCTGACGAAGCAGGTGAACTGGGTGCTCGACACCGACATCCGTGGGTTCTTCGATGCCATCGACCACGGCTGGCTGGTGAAGTTCGTCGAGCACCGGAGCGCGGACCGGCGCGTCGTGCGGTTGATCCAGAAATGGCTCAATGCTGGCGTGCTGGAGGATGGGACGCGGACACGGAGTGAGACGGGGACGCCCCAAGGCGGCAGTGCCTCGCCGCTGTTGGCGAACGTGTACCTGCACTACGTGTTCGACCTCTGGGCCCAACGATGGCGACGGACGCAGGCGCGCGGCGACATGATCGTCGTGCGGTACGCGGACGACATCATCTTGGGCTTCCAGTACCGATCGGATGCCGAGCGGTTCCGGAACGAGCTGGCCGAGCGGTTTCGGAAGTTCGCACTGGAGCTACACCCCGACAAGACTCGCCTGCTGGAGTACGGGCCGTTCGCGGCCGGGCACCGGCGGCGGCGTGGCGAGGGTAAGCCCGAGACCTTCGACTTCCTCGGCTTTACGCACATCTGCGGGAAGAAGCGGAACGGGAGGTACACGGTGCTGCGGCATACGATCCGAAAGAGGTTGCAGGCCAAGCTGAGCGAGGTGAAAGCCGAGCTCCAGCGACGCATGCACGATCCCGTGCCGGAGGTCGGAGCTTGGTTGAGCTCGGTGGTCGGTGGGCACATCCGCTATTACGGGGTGCCCATGAACTCCGCCGCGCTGCATCGGTTCCGATTCCAAGTGGGCTGGCTGTGGCATCGCACCCTGTCTCGTCGCAGTCAGACCGGACGCGTGCGCTGGGACCGCATGACCCGCCTGATCCGCCTCTGGCTCCCTCCTGCGCGAATCTGTCATCCCTATCCTCTGCGTCGGCTGGGCGTTATTACCTGAGGCAGGAGCCGGATGCGGTAATACCGCACGTCCGGATCTGTGGAGGGGGTGGCCCAAACGGGCCATCCCTACTCCGATGTACGCCCAGCATGGGCGCTGACTTGGAGGTGGAAGTCCTCCGAGGACTTGGTCACAGGGACTCAAGGGAACCGCAAGGGCGTGACCGCGAGGGAACGTCCGAAGGAAGCGGGGAACGAACCGGCGGGCTGACGAAC
>CAYQNV010000117.1:0-9891 GCA_964418975.1 uncultured bacterium
TGTTCGCCCATTAAAGCGGTACGTGAGCTGGGTTCAGAACGTCGTGAGACAGTTCGGTCCCTATCCATCGTGGGCGTAGGATCCTTGCGGGGAGTTGCTCCTAGTACGAGAGGACCGGAGCGAACGAACCTCTAGTGTATCGGCTGTTCTGCCAAGGGCATTGCCGAGTAGCTATGTTCGGAAGTGATAAGCGCTGAAAGCCTCTAAGCGCGAAACACACCCTAAGATGAGGGATCCCAGACTATATGTCTGTAAGGGTCGTCGGAGATTACGACGTTGATAGGCGGGAGGTGTAAGGTCCGTAAGGATTTCAGCCGACCCGTACTAATTACCCGAGAGGCTTGGCCGGTATTTCTTAGGCGCTTCAACGTGTATTCCAGCGTCTCATTCGATTGTCATTCCTTATTGGGGTGGCGCTAGCGGAGGGGAAACACCTCTTCCCATTCCGAACAGAGAAGTTAAGCCCTCCAGCGCCGATGGTACTGCCCGGGAGACTGGGTGGGAGAGTAGGTCGCCGCCCCTTATTTCTTGCGCAGCCCCGACCGGGAAACCGGCCGGGGCTTTCGCGTTTCTGGCAGGGACCGACTGTTCCCGCGGGGGCAGCGGGCCGCCGCTCGGCTGTACCGCCAGGTCCATCCGAGCTTCGAAATGGATCTGGGGCTGCGCACCCTCCCGCGCCAACCCGTTGTCCCGCAAACGGCTCCTCGGCCAGCCCCCCACTGGGTCCGCGGGGCATGACGGGTGCTACCCTAGCCGTGCGACGACACCCGCTTCCTTGCCCGGCCCAGGTCACCCCGCCTGCCGCAGGAGGTCTCCCGATATGTTGAACCGCATTCGTACTGTCTCGACGATCCTCGCGTTCGTCCTGGGTGCATTCGTCGCGCTCCCGGCGTCCGCCCAGGTGGACGTGCAGCGGCTTCAAGACGCGCTGGACCTGACCGATCGGCGCATCCAACTCGCGCAGGATCTGCTCGCCACGGCTCGCCACCCGCAGGCCGCGGCCGAGGTGGACCAGGCGGTCGTGCTCCAGGCCATGGCCAAGGTGGCGTTCGTCGAAGGCCGCTTCGCCGCTTCGGGCCGGGCGACGTTCGACGCCCGCATCCACGCGGACCGCGCCATCGCACTGCTGCGTGGCCTGCCCGACCCGGGCCGCGTCGAAGAACAGCTCCAGCGCACGCGCGAACTCCTGGATCGCGCCCGCGACCGGCTCGCCAGCTGCAACCTGCCGGGGGCGCGCGACCTGCTGCGCACGGCGCTCGACATGCAGGCCCGCGCCGAGCTGTCGTACCGCGAGACGCGCTACCTGGCGGCGCTGCAGCTCACCATGAGCGCCCGGGAGCGCGCGCTGCGTGCGCTGCAGCTGTGTCACGCGAGCGAGTCCCTCGAGGAGACGGTCACGAGCGCGCTCCAGCGCACCGACGACGTGCTGGCACGCGCCCACGAGTCTGTGGACGCCAACGGCAGCGATCGCGCCCGCCGACTGTTGGCGAACGCCGACAGCCTGCAAGCGCGCGCCCGCGCGGAGGCCGAGGCCGGGCATTTGAGATTGGCGCTCCGGCTCACGCGCCAGGCGCGCGAACAGGCCGTGCGCGCCATGCGCGGAACGGAGTCCGGGGAGCGACGCTGATCCGCCATTCCCGAATGCCGATCGTGACCTGCCGCGCCCGGAGCCGTTCCCACACTGCCCCGGGCGCGGTTCTCGCGGCGGCGCTGGTGGTGCTCACTTCCACAGTCGCACGCGCTCAGGTGCCGGACACGAACTTCGTACATTTCGAGCTAGGCGGCTCCTCCGACGTGACGAACGAGCGCTTCTACCATGACACGTTCGACGACACCACGTTCACCGGGCGGCGTCTCTCGGGCACGCCCGAGTACCGGAGCGCGGGCGTTGCGGCGCTCGATGCGGCGGGGGCATTCGCGCGGGGCAGCCGGTTCCGGCTCCGTCAGGAGGCCACGGCGGGCGACCGACTGTTGCGCAGCTACACGCGACTGGAACTGCGTGCCGAGCCGGCCGAGGGCTATCGGCTGCTGCTCACGCCCGAGCTCGATATGCGCCGCGACCGTTCGTTCGGCGCCGACCACCGCGAGCTTCGCCTGCGGCCCAACGGCCGCCTGCGCTTTTCGACAGTCGACCGCTCCGACGCATGGGAGCTGTTGCTGGGCGGCGACTGGCTGCGCACGGCGGGCACTTCCGAGGTAATCACGCTCGACCGCAACGCGGGTCGCGCGTGGCTGCGCTGGATGCACAGCCCGCTCGACGCGCTGTGGGAGACCGAATTGGGCTACGGCGCCGACGTGCGTGCGTTCCCCGACTCGGTGGTGCGCGATCACGTGGAGCAACACGGCGCCGTGAGCCTGCGCCGCTTGCTGCCGGGCGGCGGTTCGGCGGCGCTCGAGGTGCAGCTCGACCGGCGCGGCACGCTGTACGACGCGCCCTCCACGCGCGACCACTTCTGGAGTGGCCGTGCGGATGCGAGTGCCTTCGTTCACCTGCACGAGTCGCTGACCGCCGAGCTGTGGCTATCGGCCGACGGCTATCGCTATGACCGGCCCGACACGAGTGTCTACTTCGACTACCGGCTGTGGACCGCGCGCCCCGCGTTTCGCTGGAGCCTGGCCTCGGACTGGGGCCTGCGCGCGGGCCCGCGCTTCGAGTGGCTCACGGCGCCGGGTGTGCCGGCCGAGCGCTACCGCCAGATCGCGGCCGTGCTCGAGGTGGAGCGCCTGCACGGCGGCGACTGGTGGTCGTTCGCGCCCGCGGCCGGCTGGCGCCAGTACCAGAACTCGGCGGCCACGCTGTCGTTGGCGAACCCGGACCTCCACTCGTCGTATCTGTTTCTGGAAGGCGAGGTGTTCGCGGACGTGGCGCTGGCAGGCCACGTGCGCTTGCGCCTGTCGGGGAGCGGCCGCTACGAAAGTCACGAGGACCCCTCGCAGGACGCGAGCAGCATGTACTGCTCGCTCGACTTGCGACGGCGTTTCTAGCCGCGGCCGGCGCTCCCACGAGCGCGACACGACCGCCAATGGGGCCCGGGGCGCGGCGCTTGCCCGCACCCTGCGTCGCGCGCCCGGCTGTGGCATCCTGCGGTCCTCTCGTCACCCTTTCGGAGGATGTGCATGCCGTCTCGCCGTCGCGCGGTGATCGTCACGCTGGTCTGCATCGCCGTGGGCGCGGTCACGCTCAACCTGGCCATCCGTGCGCGCCGACCGCTGCACGGCACGATGGCGCCGCGCGTTCTGGTGTTCGACGTGCCCTCACAGGTCGACGAGGGCCCGGCGCCGCCGTCGCCGTCGTTGGACTTCCTGCGTCGCGAGCGCCCCAGCTTCCACGAACTGCTGTTCGCGGTGCGAAACGCCGCCGAGGACCGCTCGGTCGCGGGCTTGGTGCTGCACGTGGACGGCCTCGACTGGGGCTGGGCGCGCGTGTACGAGATGCGCGCGGCCGTGCTCGCGTTCCGCGAGGCGGGCAAGCCCGTGTATGCCAGCCTGAACGGCGGCGGCGAGCGGGAGTACCTGCTCGCATCGGCCGCCAGCCGGCTCGGCATGCCCCCCGTGTCCTCGCTGCAACTCGACGGGCTTTCGGCGTCGGCGCTGTTCCTGCACGGCGGCTACGAGAAGCTCGGCATCCGCCCCAACTTCGCGCACGTGGGCCGGTTCAAGTCGGCGGTGGAGCAGTACACGCGGGACTCGCTGTCCGCCGACGCGCGGTTGTCCATGGAGGAGCTGCTCGAGGACGAGTTCACGCTGCTGGTGCAGGCGCTGGCCGAGGCGCGCGACCTGTCCACCGACAGCGTACGACGGCTGATCGACGAGGGCCCGTGGACCGCGTCCGAAGCATTCGCGCACGGCCTGCTCGACACGCTCATCGCCGAAGCGGACGTGGATTCGCTGGCGGCGCACGAGGGCGACGAGCGCCACCCCACCGCGTCGTTCCTACGTTATGCCGCGGAGGGCGGCGACGGCACTGGTGAGCGCATCGCGCTGGTCGTGGCCGAGGGCGAGATCGTGGATGGCCGAAGCCGCGAGAGCGCGTTCGGCGGCCGCTCGGTGGGCGACCGCACGTTGGTCGAGGCGTTGCGCGACATCCGCGGTCGACGCGGCATCCGCGCGGTGGTGCTGCGCATCGACAGCCCCGGTGGCTCGGGCGACGCCTCGGACGCGGTGTGGCAGGAGCTGCGGCGGCTGCGCCGCGAGAAGCCGGTCGTGGTGAGCATGGGTGACGTGGCGGCTTCAGGCGGGTATTACCTGGCCTGTGCCGGCGACGCCATCGTGGCGGGACCCGCCACGATCACCGGCTCGATCGGCGTGTTCGGCGGCAAGCTCAATGTGCTGGGCCTCTACCGCAAGCTGGGCCTGAACGTAGTGACCGTGCGGCGCGGCCGGCACGCCGACATGTGGTCGCCCTGGCGAGACTTCGACGCCGAGGAGCGCGCGCTCTACCAGCGGAGCCTCGACCAGTTCTACCGGGTGTTCGTGTCCCGCGTCGCGGAGGGACGCGGCATGGACGCGGCCGACGTGGACTCGGTGGGGCAGGGGCGCGTGTGGTCGGGGGTCGCGGCGAAACGCTACGGCCTGGTGGACACGCTCGGCGGATTGCACGAGGCGTTCGAGCTGGCGCGCGCCCGGGCGAAGATCGGCGCCGACCAGGACATCGTCGTCGAGGTGTACCCGCGCCCACGGAAATCGCTGGTGCAGAAGTGGCTGGGTGGTGTGTTCGAGGAGCCTCAGCAGGAGGAGGCGATCGTTCCCGTCCTGGCCGAGTTGGGTCGCTGGTACCGGCTCGCCGGCACGCGCGCGGGCGCGCTGCTGGCACTCATGCCGTACACCATCCAGATCGACTAGCGAGTTTCGCCGGCGCGTTTTCCAAGCGGAGAATGCGAGCCGACCACTCGCGCAGCCAGTCGATCAGGAATCGCACTCGGCCACGTGCTTGCGCCCGACCTCGACGTAACTTTTCGTTGACCTTCGGCGCGGCGAGGAGTTAGCTCACGGCCCGCGATCGTTTTTTTTGGCCACGAACCTGAATTTCGCAAAGGAGGCCACTCCTCCCGATTCCTCCCAACGCTCCTTGAAGCGTTCATGAGCAGGTGCATCGCCGCTCTCCGGTAAACGGCACCGTCGACCCGGTGCTTCCCCAGCACACTGGAGGTTGAGCATGTCGCATCGACCGGGGATCTCACGCATCCTCGCATTCGCCGCAGCGCTGGCCCTTCTGCTCCCGGTGCTGGCGTTCGCCGCTCCGCCGCGCATCATTCCCGGCGAGTTGATCATTCGCTACAAGCAGAGCGTCGCGCCCAATGCCCGCGCCAACTTCCGCGCACGTCTCAATGCCTCCCTCGTGCGCGAGTTCCGCACCTTCCAGATGGAGCACGTGCGGCTGCGCGGCATGTCCACCGATGCGGCGATCCGCCGCTTCGCGAACGATCCGGCCGTCGAGTACGTCGAGCCGAACTACGAGATCACGCTCGACGCCATCCCGAACGACCCGCGCTTCTCCGAGCTCTACGGCATGCGCAATACCGGGCAGACGGGCGGCACGCCCGGCGCCGACATCAAGGCGAGCAATGCCTGGGACGTGTTCACCGGCGACCCCAACCTCAAGATCGGCGTGATCGACACCGGCGTGGACTACAACCACCCGGACCTTGCGGCGAACGTGTGGACGAATCCGGGCGAGATCCCCGGCAACAGCATCGACGACGACGTCAACGGCTACGTCGATGACGTGCACGGCTACGACTTCTCCAACAACGACGGCGACCCGTTCGACGACAATGGCCACGGCTCGCACTGCGCCGGGACGATCGCCGGCGTGGGCGACAACAATGTCGGCGTCACTGGCGTCAACTGGAATGCCAAGGTCGTCGGCATCAAGTTCTTGAGCGGTGCGGGTTCCGGCTCGACCGCGGGCGCGATCTCCAGCGTGCAGTACGCGATCGTCATCGGCTGCAAGCTCACGAGCAACTCGTGGGGCGGCGGCGGCTTTTCGCAGGCGCTGCTGGACGTGATCAACCAGGCCGGCGCCGCGGGGCAGCTGTTCGTCGCGGCGGCGGGCAACTCTTCGGCGAACACCGACGTGAATCCACACTACCCGTCGGCCTACGATTCGCCCTACATCATCTCGGTGGCGGCCACCGACCACAACGACAACCTCGCGTCGTTCTCGAACTTCGGCGCGACCACCGTGGACCTGGCGGCGCCGGGCGTGGCGATCCTCTCGTGCCAGCCGGGCGGCGGATACCAGCTGCTCTCCGGCACGTCGATGGCGACGCCGCATGTCGCGGGCGTAGTCGGCCTGGCGATGGGACGGTTCCCGAGCGCGTCGAACCTGTTCATCAAGCAGCTCATCCTGACTGGAGCCGACGTCAAGCCGCAGCTCGCGGGCAGGTGCTTGACCGGCGCCCGGCTGAACGCCTTCCTGGCGATCGCCGATCCCGACGTCACGAACCCCGGTGCGGTGACCGATCTGGCAGTGACCGAGACCGGGTCGAGCCACCTGCGACTGGCGTGGACGGCGACCGGCGACGACGGGAACACGGGTCGCGCTTCGTCATACGACCTGCGCTACTCGACCTCTCCGATACTGGACGATGCCTCGTTCGCCGCGGCCACGCCGGCCGCGGGCCCGGATCCGCTGCCCGCAGGGCAGGCCGAGAGCCACGAGATCGGCGGCCTGTCGCACAGCACCGGCTACTTCGTCGCGCTCAAGGCGCTCGACGAGTTCGGCAACCGGGGCGCGCTCTCGAACGTCGCCACCGGCACCACGGCGGGACCACCGGACCTGGCGGCCTCGCCCGGAACGTTTTCGGCCACGCTGCTCACCGGTGCCACCGAGACGCAGTCGCTCACGCTGAGCAATGTCGGTCAGGGCACGCTCGATTACACGATCCCGACGCCCGAGCTGATGTTCTCGCAGCCGGTGCTCTACGAGTACCAACCGCTCGTCAAGGGCGCCGACGATATCCGCATCGGCCAACCCGTCATGGACGGCCAGGGTGGCCCGGATGGCTTCGGCTACCGTTGGATCGACAGCAACGAGCCCGGCGGCCCGGCATTCGCCTGGGAGGACATCACCGCCACCGGCACACTGCTGGCGCTCACCGGCGACGACGCGACCGCGGCGGCCGTCCCGATCGGGTTCGACTTCCCGTTTTACGGTGGCATGTTCGGCAGCGTGCGCGTGTGCACGAACGGGTGGCTGTCGTTCACCAGTGCGTCCACCTCCTTCGAGAACCAGCCGCTGCCGAACGCCGGCGCGCCCGAGAACCTGCTGGCACCGTTCTGGGACGACCTGGACTTCGGCACCACCCCGCGCGTCTACACCTACGGCGACGCGTCGCACTTCGTGGTCTCCTGGGTGGGGGTTCCGCACTTCGGGACGACCCCGCCGCTCGGGCCCTACACGTTCCAAGTGCTGATCTACGCGACGGGCGAGATCCGCTACCAGTACCTGTCCGTGGCCGAGCCGCTCAACAGCGCCACCGTCGGCATCCAGAACGCGACCCGGAACATCGGCCTCACCACCGCGTTCAATGCGAACTACGTCGCGAACAACCTCGCGGTGCGCATCCTGCCGCTACGCCAGTGGCTGACCGTCACGCCCACCGCCGGCCGCATCCCGGCGGGCCAGAGCCACAACCTGAGCGTCAACTTCAATGCGCTCGGGGTCGAGGGCGGCATCTTCGACGGCACCATCCGCATCGACAACAACGACCCGGACGAAGATCCGACGCTGCTTCCGGCGCAGCTGCACGTGCTCGGCGCGCCGGACATCGCGCTTTCGCCGAATCCCGTCGACTTCGGGACGTTTTTCGTCGGCGCCAACCCGACGCGGACGCTGGCGGTGAACAATCCGGGCACCGACGCGCTGTTCGTGACGAACATCACGAGCAGTGACGCCGACGTGATTCCGAGCGAGACCGCGTTCACGCTCAATCCGCACCAGACGCGCAACGTGGTGCTCACGTTCGCGCCCGCCACCGCGCGGAGTCTGGCCGGCTCGATCACGGTGGTGAGCAGCGACCCGGACACGCCCTCGCTCTCGGTGAACATGATCGGCGAATCGACGCCGGCGCCGATCGTGCTGGTGTCGCCGGAGTCGTTCGACGAGACGCTGCTCACCAACACCACGACGTCGCGGCCGTTGCGGCTCACGAACACGGGCGGCAGCAACTACAACTTCACCGCCGCCGCCGAGATCCTCGGTCAGAGCGGAACCGTGACCGTGTTCGGGGACGCCGACAACGTCGAGCTCGCGAAGGGCGAGCCGGATTCGCAGTTCGGCCCGGCGCCGCTGGCGGCGGGCGGTCCGGACGTGTTCGGCTACACGTTCCAGGATAGCGACGCGCCCGGAGGTCCCACGTTCGCGTGGGTGGACATCAGTGCGACGGGCACGGCGATCCCCCTGAACGGTGACGACCAGAACCTGGGACCGTTCCCGCTCGGGTTCTCGTTCCCGCACTACGGGGTGAACTTCCCGTCTTTCCGGGTCACCTCGAACGGCTGGCTAACGCTGAATGCCACAAACACCCAGACGACGTTTACGAACACCGCGCTGCCGAACACGGGCGCATCGGCACCGCCCAGCTTGTTCGCGGCGTTCTGGGACGACCTCGATTTCCGCCCGACGCTGGCGCCCAACGCTCGCGCGTACTACCTGTACGACGGGACGCGGACGATCGTGCAGTACAAGGGCGTGCCGCGTCGCAGCGAGAACGGCACGACCGCGACGAATGACTTCGAGGTGATCTTCTACCCCACGGGCGAGGTCGTGTACCAGTACCTCACCATGAACGCGGTGCTGAAGACCAGCGCCACCATCGGCATGCAGAACGCCGCGAAGAATGACGGGTTGCAGGTGGTGTTCAACGCCACCTACGTGAAGAACAATCTCGCGATCCGGTTCCGTCCGCCGGCGCGGTTCCTCACGGTCAGCCCGCCGAGTGGCACCCTCACGCCGGGCAACTTCCTCGACCTGACCGTCGGGTTCAACGCCGGCGGGCTGTTCGGCGGCACCTATGACGGCCAGGTGAAGGTCGTGGGCAACGACCCGGTCCGTCCGCAAGTCAACGTGCCGGCCACACTGCACGTCACGGGCGTGCCGGACATTGCCGCGAATCCGGGTTCGATCGGGTTCGGCAGCGTGTTCATCGGCTTCCCGCAGCTTCGCGAGTTGCGCATCTTGAACACCGGCACGGATGCGCTGGTCGTGACCAACATCCAGCCTAGCGATCCGACGTTCGGCGTGGACCAGACCGCATTCACCGTGCCCGCATTGGGCCAGGCGCTGGTGTTTGTCACTTTCAACCCGACGAGCGCGAGCGCTTTTCCGGCGACGCTGACCATCTCGAGCAACGACCCGGACTCGCCCCAGAGCGTCGTGACGCTCGACGGAAGCGGTCTCGTCGCACCCGACGTGGATCCCCAGCCGGCGGCACTCAACGAGTCGCTGCCGATCCCGGGCACGTCGACGCAGTCGCTCATGCTGCACAACCTGGGCGGGAGCGACCTCAACTTCGTCGTCGGGACGCTGCTCACGGCGAGCTCGGTGCCGGTGTACGAGGCGCTCGATCTGGACAAGGAGGAGCCCGATCCGCGGCCCGGCGTGCTGGGCAGTGGCGGCCCCGACCTGTTCGGCTATCGCTGGATCGACAGCGATGACCCGGGCGGCCCCGCGTTCGACTGGGTGGACATCACCGCCATCGGTACGCCGGTGCCGTTCACTTCTGGCGACGACAACAACGCCCAATCCATCCCGATCGGATTCAACTTCCCGTACTACGGGGGCACTTTCTCGACGGTGAACGTGTGCACGAACGGCTGGATCTCGTTCACCAGCACGCTGACGACCTTCACCAACACCGCCCTGCCGAGCGGGGGCGCGACCGCGCC
>CAYQNV010000118.1:0-3094 GCA_964418975.1 uncultured bacterium
GCGCCGCGATCTCGGCGCACCGCTCATGCGGGCGTGCAGCGCCGGGTTCCGCGCCAGCATCGAAGCGGCGTTCGCGCACGAGGACGAGGCCATCCGTTACGCGCTCCAGTTCGGCCGCGGACTGGACACCGCGCAGGGCAAACAGTTCGTGCACATGTACGTGAACGATCTCACGCTCGACATGGGCGAGCGCGGCCGAGCCGGATTGCGGCTTCTCTACGACCGCGCCCTCGCATGCGGTGCCATCGACAAGGCGCCGGATTTCGAAGTGGTCTGAGCCGGCCCGAACCGTAGGGAGCCGCCCTCCCGGAGGAACCTGACATGGAGGCTGTGAAGCCCGTCACGCACACGCGTTGGGAAGACCTGCCGCTCGACCACGTGAACGCCACGTTCGACCGTCGGCTGGTGAGCGGGGAGCACGTCACGATCGCGCAGGTGTTCCTGGCCCCCGGCGGGGGTGCCCCGAAACATCATCACGTGAACGAGCAGTTCACCTGCGTCACCAAGGGTACGTTGCGCTTCTGGGTGGGCGACGAGGAGACCGTGATCGACGTGAAGGCCGGCGAAGTGCTGCACTTGCCGGCCAACGTGTCGCACCGGGCCGAGGCGCTCGACGACGTGGCGTGCATCGACGTGTTCAGCCCGCCCCGCTGGGACTGGGTGAACCGGACCGATGCCTACCTGCGCGAGCCTCAGAAGTAGCGCCATGGATCTGGGGCTCAAGGGCAAGGTCGCGCTCGTCGCCGCCTCGTCCAAGGGTCTCGGCCGCGCCGTCGCGCACGAGCTCGCGGCCGAGGGCGCGAGGCTGGCGATTTGCTCGCGCGACGCGCAGGGCATCACGGCCGCCGGGCGCGAGTTGGTCGCGGCCACCGGCACCGAGGTGCTGGCGATGGCCGCCGACGTGTCGCGTCCGGCGGACATCGCCGCGCTGGTGGACGCCACGCTCGAGCGCTGGGGCCGCGTGGACATATTGGTCACCAACAGCGGCGGGCCGCCGCCGGGTACCTTCGAGGCGCACGACGCGGCGGCATGGCAGCAGGCCGTCGAGCTCACACTGTTCGCCCCGCTCGAGTTCGCGCGCCGCGTGCTGCCCGGCATGAAGGAGCGCCGCTGGGGCCGCATCCTCAATGTGACGTCCATCGCCGTGAAGCAACCCATCGACAGCCTGATGCTCTCCAACAGCCTGCGTGCCGCCGTCACCGGCTGGGCGCGCACGCTGGCGAACGAGGTGGCGTCGCACGGCATCACCGTCAACAACCTGATGCCCGGCTACACGCGCACGCAACGCGTCGAAGAGCTGGCGCAGGCGATGGCGCGACGCGAGTCCATCACTGCGGAACAGGCGTACGGCCGATGGGAGCGCGAGATCCCCATGGGGCGCCTGGGCGACGTGCGCGAGTTCGCAGCGCTCGCCGCATTCCTCGCCTCGGAACGCGCCAGTTACATCACCGGCACGTCCATTCCCGTGGATGGCGGCTGGATCCGCACGCTGCTGTGAGCATGCCGCCCCCCACCCCGTCGCCCCCCGCGGCTCACCCCGACGACGAAGACGCCGCGATCGCGTTCCTGCTCCGGCTCGGCCGATCGCTGCATGCGCTCGGGCACTCCTCGCATCGCGTGGAGGAGATGCTGGGTGACGTCGCCGGCCGCCTGGGCCTCGTGGGCCAGTTCTTCACCACCCCCACCTCCATCTTCGCCGCGTTCGGCACGCAGGAGAACCAGCGCACGTACCTCTCGCGTGTGGAGCCCGGCGATCTGCACCTCGAGCGTCTCGGGCGCGTGCAGGCGGTGACGCACGACGTGCTCGACGGACGCCTCTCGCCCCGTGACGCCCTGCTCGCGCTGGACGCTATGGAACGCGAGCCGGCCCCCTGGGGCGCCGGCATCACGTTGCTCGCGTTCGGCGTCTCCGGCGCGGCGGCGGCGCGGTTCCTGGGCGGAGGTCTCCCCGAGGTCGCGACGGCCGCGGCGATGGCCATGCTCACCGGCTGGCTCGCCATCTCGCACGTCCTGCCCGCGAGCGCGCGGGCATTCTTTGAACCCCTGGCCGCGTTCCTCGTCTCGGCGCTGGTCTCGGTGCTCGCGACGCGCTTCCCGCTCTCCACCTACGTCGCCACGCTCGGCGGGCTCATCGTGCTCTTGCCGAGCCTGACGCTGTCCGCCGCCATCGCCGAACTCAACTCGCAGCACCTGGTCTCGGGCACGGCCCGGTTGACCGGCGCCATCGTGCGCTTCCTTGGGCTGGCGTTCGGTGTGGCGCTCGGGGCGCGCGTGGCGGAACTGGCGTTCGGCGTGGCCGTGCGTGCCACCGCGGCTCCCCTCCCCGACTGGACCGAGTGGCTGGCGCTGGCGCTGGCCCCACTGGCGTTCACCGTGCTCATGCGCGCTCGTCCCGCGGATGCGCTGCCTATCCTCGGCGTGTGTGGGTTGGCTTTTTTCGGCGGACGCGCCGGCGCGAGGCTGCTCGGGCCCGAACTGGGCGTGTTCGCCGGGGCGTTCGTGGCGGCGCTCGCGAGCAACCTGCTCGCCCGTTGGCGCGGGCTCCCTGCGCTCGTCACGCTATCGCCGTCGCTGCTTCTGCTGGTGCCGGGAAGCGTGGGCTTCCGGAGCCTCGCGTTGCTGCTCGAAAGCGAAGTGCTGGACGGCATCCAGGCCGCGTTCCGGATGATCATCATGTTCGCCGCCCTGGTGGCCGGGCTGCAGGTGGCCGGCGTGGCGCTGCCCGCGCCGAGGTTACGCACAAGAGGGAGGATCCCTTGAGGCGAGGGCTGGTCGGCTGGAAGCCGGACGAGGCGTACTTCAATGAGCGCGACCTCATGCCGGCGGTGGCAGGCAGGAGCTACTGCTCACGCGCGTCATCCCGCGGCTCGGCCGGCCCGCCAACGAGCGCGCGGTGATGCTGGTGGTGGCGGGCTATCCGGCGGAAGGCGTGCAGGTGCCCGACATCAAGCGGAAGGGGCTGGGGGAGATCGCGCGATTCGTGGAGGGCTAGCCGAGCTTCAGTGATTCGGCTGACCACTGCCTGGATCCGCAAACCTCCACCGCCCGCGTGCGTCACGCGGGTTGCTGCGGTGCGTACGACTCCCGGCGCACG
>CAYQNV010000119.1:0-11247 GCA_964418975.1 uncultured bacterium
CCGAGATGATGGACGACGCTCGGGCGTACCTGCGCAGCACGCAGAAGCAGCCGGCCCTCGTGCGTCGCTACTTCCAGGAGCGCCACGTTCGCTATGCGGCCGCATGACGGGTGTCAACTACAAACTGCTCCCGGTAATAGCGCGCCCCGCGCGATTGCCCTTGTCGGAAAACCGCGCCGGGGCGTAGCCTCTCTGATATTCGTGTTCATCCGGTCTCCCCCCTGCCGGAGCTCGAACTCTGACTTCCACCGACTCGGGATCCCCCGCCCGTGGGAGACCGCGCGTGACCCGACGCACGAATCCCGAAGATCGTCCCGAATCAAAGTCGTCGTCACCCCCGACCGCGGAGCAATCCAAGGCCCGCGAGACTGCCGTGGGCAGCATGGTGAGCGCGAGCCTGCTCGCAGTGCTCGGCACGCTCATCTTCGCGTGGGCGCTGCGCGCGCCGGACTACCCGTGGCTGTTCGCCGTGGGTGCGCTGCCGTGGGTAGTGGGCCTGATCATGTTCGCGCACGCGCTGTGGCGGTACACGAGGCTGTGAACGAAGCGGCTGCTGGGAAGTGGCTGCAGGAAAGACCAGGTTGTCACTTCCTATCAGTCCGGTCTGCGTGAAGCCACTCGAGGCTCGACCGCCTGCCCCCGACACCATTAGGGAGGCTGCCCATGACTCTGTACTCGCGCTGGGTTCTCCGCCTGCTGCTCCTCACTCTCGCGACTCACACGCCGAAGGCCATGGCCGAGGCCCCACACGACGGACGCGTGGCCTACTGGCCCTTCGCTGGCGACGCCTCCGATTTTTCCCCTGGGGGCCACCACGGCGCCGTCTTCGGGCCCCTGCTGATCACCGATCGACATGGCGTGCCGAATCACGCCTATCAGTTCGACGGCATCAACGACTACATCGACGTGCCCTCGAGCCCACGCCTGAAACCACAGCTGCCGATCACCGTCTCGGCGTGGATCCGGTTGGACACCGATGTCGATCCGTGGGTTCTGTTCACGAATGAATACGTGCCGAATCGATACACAGGAGTGTGGTTGAACATTTCTGGTACTTCCCAGACCCCTCCGTTGACACTAGGGGCCAGCTTCGGGGACGGAGGTAGTCCGGGGCCAGCGTCACGCAGATCTAAGCTAGGCACGACCACTTTCGTGCCGGGCGTCTGGTACCACGTCGCGGCTGTGCTCCGCGGTGCAACAGACATGGACCTGTATGTAAACGGTGTGGATGACGGGGGAGTCTACGCAGGGACCGGCGGACCGATGGTTTACGTGTCCGGGCCGATGACCTTCGGACGAAAGGGCGGCAACACGGGGGGAACCAACTACTTCTACGATGGCGCGATCGACGACGTGTACTTCTACGATCGTGCGCTCACGGCGGACGAGATCATGAGCGTCTACCTGACCGGCGTGGTCCTCGATGCGGGCCCTGACGCATCGCGCTCCGGCTCCCCGGGCTGGCGCGCCACGCCGAATCCAGCACGGTCCGGCCAAACCATCCAGTTCGAAGGGGACGTCGATGGAGCTGCGCGCGCGTCGATCCGAGACATCAACGGACGACTCGTGCGTAAGCTCGAGGCTGCTCTAGGTGCAGAGCGCTCCCGGACGCGATTCCTCTGGGACGGTCGTGACGGCCACGGTCTGCCCGTGCCTCCCGGGTTGTATTTCGCTGCAAGTGACGGGAGCCGCAAGGGTCCGTCAGCAAGGGTGATGGTCATTCGGTAAGCTCCCGCTGGCATGGCGGTCCAGCTAGGGCCTGAGCACGCGAAACGACAGCGGACGCTGCAGGCGTTCGAACCCGCTGCGTGACGGGTGCTCCATCTGGGCGATCACCCGCTCAAGCGACCGTACGCGGTTCAACTCCGCGATCAGCGCACGATCGGCCGGCGGCCCGTCCACGACGAGGATCAGCCGCAGCGCGCCGCCCACCAGGTTCCACGCGCCGAGCGCTTCGCGCGTGGGCGGCCAGCCCGGCAGCAGGATCACCAACTCGGCACCTTCCGGCAGGATGGACTGCTGCATCGGGCGCAGCTCGGCGTACGTGGCCGGCCACTCCGGGAGCGCCACCACGACCTGACGCAGGCCCGAGATGAAGCGCAGGTCCTCGAGGTCGGCGGCGTTCGGCAGCCGTCGCAACACCACATGTGTGCCGAAGCCGGGGTCGGCCTCAAGCAGGAGCGGGGCGCACAGCGGGTCGTCCGGGTTGGCCTCACGCGGTGCCGCGGGTGCCGGTGCGGCGGGTGGTGCCGCGGCCGTGGCGGGGCCGCCCGCGGGGGCGCCGGGCGCGCAGGCGAGCAGGAAGAAGAGGAGCGCCGAAGGGACGGCGGCGGCGGAACGTGCGAGCATGGTGTGGTCTCCGTGCGGTTCGGGGGCGGATCACAGGCATCGGCCTGAAGCGGCGTGCGGCCCGGAAGCCGCTGTAGGGTGTGAGATTGACAGCCTCTCACGCCGCATGATAGAAAGTCCCGTTCTTGCTCCACCCTCCGGCCGACCGGCGCGGGGGGCAGCCCGTGCCGGCCTCCGTCGGCGGGCGCATCCGAATGCTCCGGGACGACGTCCCGTGGCCGCCAGGGAGTCAACCGTTCCATGTACGCGATCGTGAACATCGCTGGCATCCAGACGCGGGTCACCCCGGACGAGGTGCTCAACGTGGCCCTGCTGTCCGGCGAGCCCGGCGCCAGCCTCAAGTTCGACCAGGTGCTGCTGCTGGGCGACGGCGACAAGATCTCCGTGGGCCGCCCCAACGTGAAGGGCGCCTCCGTCTCGGCCGAGATCGTCGAGCACTTCCGCGGCGACAAGCTCCGTATCTTCAAGTTCAAGCGCCGGCGCGCCTACCGCCGCCGCCGTGGCTATCGCAGCGAGCTCACGCGCATCCGCGTGACCGCCATCTCGGGCTGAGAGAGAGAATCCCATGGCACACAAAAAAGGCCAGTCCTCGACCAAGAACGGCCGTGACTCCAATGCCAAGCGGCTTGGCGTCAAGAAGTTCGGCGGCGAGCAGGTGACCGCGGGCAGCATCATCGTGCGCCAGCGCGGCACGGTGATCTTCGCCGGGCAAAACGTCGGGCGAGGCAAGGACGACACGCTGTTTGCGCTCATCGACGGCAAGGTGGAGTTCGCGCGCTTCGGTCGCACGCGCAAGAAGGTCCACGTCATGCCGGCGGTGGCCGAGACCGTCTGAAGCTACGCCGCACCCTGAACACTCCGCCGCCGTCGGTCGTCCGCGACCGGTGGCGGCGTTTTCTTGGCAATCCGCAGCACTGGACCGGAGGGAACCCGTGAAGAACAAGGTCGCCGTGATCGGCGCTGGAAACGTGGGCGCGAGTGCTGCGCTGTTCATCGCCGAGCGCGGCTTGGCGGACGTGACGTTGATCGATCGCCCCGAGATGGAGGGCATGCCGCAGGGCAAATCGCTCGACATGGAGGAAGCGGCACCCCTGTGGCACAAGGGCGTGCACATGACCGGCGCCACCGACTTGGCCGCAGTGAAGGGCGCCGACGTCGTGGTCATGACGGCCGGATTCCCGCGCAAGCCCGGCATGTCGCGCTCGGACCTCTTGCGAGCCAACGCCGACATCGTCAAGCCCGCGGCCGAGGCGGTGAAGCAGCACGCGCCGAACGCCACGGTGGTAGTGGTCACGAACCCGCTCGACGTGATGACCTGGTACTTCTCGCACGTGTCGGGCTTTCCGAAGCACCGCGTGCTTGGCATGGCCGGCATCCTGGACAGCGCGCGCTTCCGCGCGTTCCTGGCGATGGAGCTGGGCATCTCGGGCGCGGACATCCAGGCCATGGTGCTGGGCGGGCACGGCGACTCCATGGTGCCGGTGACGCGCTACACGGTGGCGGGCGGCATCCCGGTGGAGGAGCTGATCGCCCCCGAGCGGCTGGCGCAGATCGTGCAGCGCACGCGCGACGGCGGCGCCGAGATCGTGAAGTTGCTGAAGACCGGCTCGGCCTACTACGCGCCGGCCATGTCGGCGGTGGAGATGGTCGAGGCCATACTTTTGGATCAGAAAAGGCTTGTGCCGTGCTCGGTGAGCCTGAACGGCGAGTATGGCCTTCGCGACCTGTTCATTGGCGTGCCCATCATCCTCGGGGCCGGCGGGGTCGAGCGCATCGTGCAGCTGAAGCTCTCGGACGCCGACCAGGCGGCACTCGCCAAGTCCGCGAAGGACGTGGCGGACATGATCGGGGAGTTGAGGGGCTAGCAGGCCGTCGGCATGGCAGCAGGACCAGGCGCCGCCCTCGCGAGAGACGGCGGGGGCGGCGTGGTGCTTGCGGCTGCACGCCTGTGCTTCGCGGCATCGCGCCGGGACTTCATGAGATCAACCCCCAGCCGCCGCTCGGCCTCCAGCTGATTGTGCTTCCGGCACAGCAGTCGCACATTCTCGGTCGTGGCCTCGCCGCCAAGTGCCACGGGCTTCATGTGATCAAATTCCAGTCCGCGGCAGGCTTCGCAGCGCCTTCCTGTCGCGCTCACGAACGTGCACCGGCCGCCGTCTCGATTCCAGACCTCGCGCTTCACGTGCGCGGGCACTGTGCGCGCGTTCGCGGGCGGCTGCGCACGCGGCACTCGCGGGCGATCCGTGGCCGCGAACTTCTGCTTCTCGAGCGTGGGCAGCGCCATGTCGAGCAGCCGCTCGAACAGCGCGGCGACGTCGTCTCGTGGCACCCTGAGCCCGAGCAGGTCCATCGCGCGCTGCATCTTCGCGAGGACGCGTCGGGACATCGTGAACTGCAGCTTCACCTGCTCGGCGTTGAGTGGGTCTACATGCGCGCGGTCACGAAGTGGTACCGGCGGAGTGGGCGTATTCCGGTGAGTCGATGGGACAGGC
Organism: uncultured bacterium; assembly: GCA_964418975.1. GTDB lineage: Bacteria > Eisenbacteria > RBG-16-71-46 > RBG-16-71-46 > RBG-16-71-46 > JAIOPA01. The sequence continues at coordinate 4,842 of CAYQNV010000119.1, forward strand.
ACACGCGCTAGCGCGTGTGAATCGATCCCATCGTCGGTCGTCGGAGCCTGAAAGATCTCGATCACGGGCACCGCCGCTGCGGACAGCGCCGGCGCTGACACCGGCTGGATGGAGGTCGCCGGAGCAGCCACGGGTCGGATCTCGGTCGGCACGGCCGGTCGCGGGAACCGGCAAGCCAGCCAGTCCCTGAGCTGCGACTTGCTGCGCCCGGTGGCCGCGGCGATCAACTCGTCCACGTTGTCGGGTCGCAGGTGCGTCGCGAGCGTGTGGATGGCGGTCAGGTGGATGCGGCCGTCCGTGAGGGCGTCGAACAGAGCGGGGAACTCTCGGCACTTCCGCGCAGCCCACAGCCTGCGTCCCGCCGCGTCGTCAGACATCTCCAGATCGCCGAGGCAATACTCCCACATCGACGAGTAGCCGCACGGGGCGTAGAGCCCGCGCGATTCCACCGCCGCGAGTCGCACCAGCAGCCGGGCCGTGACCCAGCGCTCCTGCTTCGTGAACTCGCTCGTCTCCCGCAGGAGCACATCCGCGTCCAACCTCAGCATCTCGAAGTAGAGCATGAACCGACTCCGCTTCGGGGGCAGAGTGATCACGAGGGCGGTACTTGAGCCTAACAGATGGGTTTTCGGAAGCCGTAGCTGCGTCCAGAACGCACGACTCAGGTCAGGTTCAAACGGCGCGTGACGCGATGTGCTACATGCCGCGTGCGAGCCGGTGCGCGCGTTCACGCGTGCGCTGCGAACAGAGTCTCGGGGACTGACTCTAGAGAGCCCGCAGGGCGTCAAGCAGGAAATCACGGCGCCCGGCTGTTCTCCAGGCTTGACGCCAGGCGAGCGCCGTTCGCCTCGCACCGCGCGCCCGTCCGGCGTTCGACGGGGCCATACGCTCGTGCTAACTTGCCGTCCCGTGCTCACGGGACCTGCCGAATCTCGCCGCGCCGTTCTGGGTGTGATCCCCGCCCGCTACGGCGCGTCTCGTTTTCCGGGCAAGCCGCTGGCCGTGCTGTGGGGGAAACCCATGCTGCAGCACGTCTGGGAGCGCGCGCGTGCCGCCCGCGGGCTGGACGAGTTGGTGGTGGCCACCGATGACGAGCGCATCGCGTCGGCGGCGCGCGGCTGGGGCGCCACGGTGGAGATGACTTCGCCCGAGTGTGAGAGCGGCACTGATCGCGTCGCCGAAGTCGCGCGCCGGCACCCTGCCGCGCAGATCGTGCTGAACCTACAAGGCGACGAGCCGGAGTTGGAGACGGGTGCCGTCACGCGGCTGGTGGAAGCTATGCGCGCCGACGCATCCGTGCGCATGGGCACGTTGGCGCACCACGAGCCCGACCTGGCGGCGATGGCTTCCGAGAACGTAGTGAAGGTGGTGGTGGACGACGCGGGCTTCGCGCTCTACTTCAGCCGCGCCGACCTCGCGGGTGGCTCGCGCGGCGGCCCGGCGCTCCGCCACGCGGGCGTGTATGCTTTCCGGCGCGAGCTGCTGCTGGAGTTCGCGTCGTGGCCGCCGGGTCGGCTGGAGCTGGCCGAGCGGCTCGAACAGCTGCGCGCGGTCGAGCGCGGAGTGCGTATCAAGGTGGTGCTCGGCGAGCGGCCGTTCGCGGGCGTGGACACACCCGAGCAGTTGGCGGCGCTCGAACGCCGCGGTCCGCCGCCGGTGACGGTGGGTGGCCGTCCCTAGCGCATACAGTAAGCCATTTTGTTTCACTAACTTGTATAGCTCACTTCCACTGATCTCGTAGCTCGAGTCCGCAGGCCGGACCCTAAGGAGAGGCCATGGCCAAGATCGTCGTCGTGACCGGAGGCGTTGTGTCGTCGCTCGGCAAGGGAATCGCCGCGGCGTCTTTGGGATTGCTGCTCAAGACGCGCGGCTTCCGGGTCACCATCCAGAAGCTCGACCCCTACCTGAACATCGACCCGGGCACGATGAGCCCGTTCCAGCATGGCGAAGTCTTCGTCACCGACGACGGCGCCGAGACCGACCTGGACCTGGGCCACTACGAACGCTTCATCCACCAGTCGGTCACGCGGAGCCACAACGTGACCGCCGGCCAGATCTACGACTCGATCCTGTCGCGCGAGCGACGCGGCGACTACCTGGGTCGCACCGTGCAGGTCATCCCGCACGTCACCGACGAGATCAAGAAGCGCATCCACTCGCTGTCGCTCACCACCCAGGCGGACGTGCACATCGTGGAGATCGGCGGCACCGTGGGCGACATCGAGTCATTGCCGTTCTTGGAGGCCGTGCGCCAGTTGAAGCTCGAGTTGCGGAAGGACGTGCTGTTCGTGCACGTGACGCTGGTGCCGTTCATCAAGGCGGCGGGCGAGGTGAAGACCAAGCCCACGCAGCATTCGGTGAAGGAGCTGCGCGAGATCGGCATCCAGGCCGACATCTTGCTCTGCCGCAGCGAGACGCCGCTCAGTAGCGACGTGCGCGAGAAGATCGCGTTGTTCTGCAACGTGCCGACCGAAGCCGTCATCGCCGCCACTGACGTGGGCAGCATCTACGAGGTGCCGGGCGTGTTCCACGACGGCGGGCTCGACGATCTGGTGGTGGACATGCTCGGGCTGCCGGATCGGAGCGTGCAGCCGCCCGACCTGAACGCCTGGAATGAGTTCGTGCGCCGCGTCACGCGGCCCGAGAAGCAGTGCGAGATCGCCATCGTCGGCAAGTACACGCACGTGCGCGACGCCTACAAGAGCATTATTGAAGCCTTTGTGCATGCTGGTGCAGCAAACAAAGCGAGAGTCCAACTTCGCTGGGTGGAGAGCACCGACGTCGAGACGCGCGGCGCCGCGGCGCTGCTGGGCGACGTGGACGGCATCCTGGTGCCGGGCGGCTTCGGCGAGCGCGGCGTCGAGGGAAAGATCGCGACGGTGCAGTTCGCGCGCGAGAAGAGTGTGCCCTATTTCGGCCTGTGTCTCGGCATGCAGGTGGCCACCATCGAGTTCGCCCGCCACGTCGTGGGCTGGGCGGACGCCAACTCGAGCGAGTTCGATCCCGCGAGCGAGCACAAGGTGATCGACCTGCTCGCCGACCAGGCAGGTGTGACCGAGAAGGGCGGCACCATGCGCCTCGGGGCCTACAAGTGCGCGCTGCGCCCGGGCAGCCTCGCGGCGCGCGCCTACGGCGTGGCCGAGGTGAGCGAGCGCCACCGTCACCGCTACGAACTCAACAACCGCTACGCGCAGCAGCTCACCTCGCGCGGCCTGGTGCTGTCGGGCAAATGTGTCGGCCGCGAGTTGGTGGAGATCGTGGAGCTGCCCGACCATCCGTGGTTCCTGGCGGTGCAGTTCCATCCCGAGTTGCGCAGCCGGCCGCACGAGCCGCATCCACTGTTCCGCGACTTCGTGCGCGCCGCCCTCGAGCGCCGTGCCGCGCGCCTGGGGAACAGCGACTACGTGCCGCCGGCGGCGTTGCCGTCAGCCGCCGAACAGGCCTCGCAGGCGTGAACAAGTTCGCGATCGGGGACGCGCGCGTGGGGGAGGGCGCCCTGCTGATCGTGGCGGGCCCGTGCGTGGTGGAGAGCGTCGAGCTCTGCCTGACCGTGGCGGCGAAGCTGCAGGAGTTGACCGCGGCGCGCGGTCTGCCTTTCGTGTTCAAGGCCAGCTATCGCAAGGCCAACCGCTCGAGCGGCGCGTCGTTCGCGGGGCTGCCCGGCGACGAGGGCCTCGAAGCACTCGCGCGCGTCAAACGTGAGCTGGGTGTTCTTGTGCTCACCGACGTGCACGACGTGGCGGAAGTGGCCGCCGCGGCCGAAGTCGCAGACGTGCTGCAGATCCCAGCTTTTCTTTGCAGACAGACCGAGCTGCTCCAAGCGGCCGCGAAGACCGGGCGAGCCGTGAATGTGAAGAAGGGCCAGTTCCTGGCACCCGGCGACATGAAGCAGGTGGCGGACAAGCTGGTCGCCGCGGGCGGCCAGCGCGTGTTGCTCACCGAGCGCGGCACCACGTTCGGCTACGGCGACCTGGTGGTGGACATGCGCGGACTCGTGACCATGCGCGAGTTGGGCTGGCCCGTGCTGTTCGATGCCACGCACAGCCTGCAGAGACCGGGCGGGGCCGAGACGCGCGGCGATAGCAGATTTGCGTTCCCACTCATGCGCGCCGCGGTCGCGTGCGGCGTGGACGGCGTGTTCTTTGAGACGCACCCCGATCCCGCGCAGGCGCTGTCCGACGCCGCCACGCAGTTGCCGCTGGCGCAGGCGGCGGCGTTCCTCGACGAGGCGTTGCGGGTGCACGAGGCCATCCAGGAGGCCCCGACCAGTGCCCGGCGCCGCTGACGCCTCGCCGATCCGCGTGCTGTTCCTGGACGTGGACGGCACGCTCACCGACGGTGTCATAGGCTTCACGCGCGAGGGCGACTCGCGCAATTTCTTCGTGCGCGATGGCCTGGCGCTGGAGTGGGCGCGCGACCTGGGCGTGCGGCCCGTCGTGATCAGCGGTCGCGCCTCGCTCGCGGTGGAAGCGCGCATGCACGACCTGCGCCTGGAGCACTACCTCGGGGCGGGCGACAAGGTGGCCGTGGCCGAGCAGGTGCTCGCGCGCGAAGGCGCGCGCTGGGAGGAATGCGCCATGGTGGGCGACGACCTGCCCGATGTGCCGCTCCTGAAGCGCGTGGGTTGGCCCATCGCGGTGGCCGATGCGGCCCCCGAGGTGATCCGCGTGGTGCGCACCGTCACCGAGGCGCGCGCCGGCTTCGGCGCGGTGCGCGAGGCGGTGGAACGCGTGTTGCGCCATAACGGCACCTGGCAGAAAGTGCTCGAGCGCTACGAGGCGGTGTGACAGGGGTGAGAGGGAGGTGGTCATGGCGGACGCGAAGCGCGGCGTGGCGATGAAGCAGGATCCGCTTGCGCTGGCGCGCGAGGTGGTGCGCACCGAGGCCGGAGCGGTCGCGGCGCTGGAGACGCGTCTCGGCCCGACGTTCACGCACGCGGTCGAGATCATCGCCGCCTGCCGCGGCAAGCTGGTCGTGGCCGGCGTGGGGAAGAGCGGCCTGATCGGCCAGAAGATCGCCGCCACGCTCACCAGCACCGGCACGCCCGCCGTGTTCCTGCACCCGACCGACGCGCTGCATGGCGACGCCGGCCTGTTCGCGCGCGCAGACGTGGCGTTGTTCCTGTCGAAGAGCGGCGCTTCGGACGAGCTGCTGGCGCTGCTGCCCTATCTGGAACGGCTCGGCATCCCGCTCGTCTCGGTGGTGGTGCAGAGCGGCTCGCCGCTCGCCCAGAAGAGCGCGGCCGCGATCGTGCTGGGCCCGGTCGTCGAGGCGTGCCCCATGGACTTGACGCCCACCACGAGCGTCACGCTCATGCAGGTCGTGGGCGACTGCCTCGCCATCGCACTGATGGAGCATCACGGGTTCAAACCGGAAGACTTTCGCTACCTGCACCCGGGCGGCGTCATCGGCCGCGCCGCGTCGCGACCCGTGCGCGAGCTCATGCATGCGGGCGATGCGTTGCCGCAGGTGCGAAGCGAGACGAAGCTGCGCGACGTCATGCTCGAGATCATGGACAAGCGCCTTGGCATCACCTCCGTGCTCTCGGCCGACGGCACGCTCGCCGGCGTGGTGAGCGACGGCGACTTCAAGCGCATCCTGCTCCGCACACCCGACCCGTGGGCGCTCACCGCCGGCGACGTGATGTCGCGTACGCCCACGACCATCGGCGCGGACGAACTGGTGGCGAGCGCCGTGCGCATCATGGAGGACCGCCCGCGGGGTCCCATCACCGCGCTCGTCGTGGTGGATGAGCAGCGCCGCGCACTCGGCGTGCTGCACCTGCACGATTGCTTGCGAGCGGGGTGAGGCGGGCGCGCGGGTCGCCGCTACCCTGGACGAGAGCGTGAAGTCCGATTCGTTCTCGAAGCGGATGTGAGCTTCCTGGGGTAGGCGTTCACGCCATTGCGTTCATCGCGCGGCAGCCGATCACGTGCCCCATCCAGTTCACGGCTCATGCTTCAGGATGGGCCGAGCCGCGTCGCGGAACATGGTGAGCTTCATCCGCTGCATGTCGTCGATGGGCTCGAGCAAGCTCGGGCTGTGGTCCCGGTAGAAAAAGCGCCGCATTCCGGTGGCCAGCTCCGTCTGCTGGCCGTTCGGCTCGCCCACCCTCGCCACGCCGTCGAGCACGCACACGCAGGCGTAATCAGATTCAAGGATCACGGCGATGGTGGTGCCGGAGACCTCGGCCGAGGCGAGGGGTGTGCGGACGGCGAAGCGGGCACCGCGGAACCGAAGCCCGGTCGAGATCCGGACTTCGCCCGAGCGGACGTCAAGCCGGCTCGAACGACCGAACCAGCGAGCGGGAGGCGCCGGGATCGTGATCTCGGTGCCCGGCGTGAGCTGAAGCGCGAGCGGATGGGCTCGGCGACGGAGTCGACGAGAGAGCGCGACACCAGGCCGA
>CAYQNV010000120.1:0-47003 GCA_964418975.1 uncultured bacterium
CAGATGGCGATGGAGTGGGCGCACGCGCTCGCATCGGCCGAGGATGCCGAGACGTTGCGCCGCCTCGACCAGGTGGTGCTGTTGCTCGTGCCGTCGCTCAATCCCGACGGCCAGACCATGGAGACCGAGTGGTACCGCAAATGGCTCGGCACACGCCACGAGGGCGGGCGCATGCCATGGCTCTATCACCACTACGTCGGCCACGACAACAACCGCGACTGGTTCATGCTCACGCAGAAGGAATCGCAGGCCATGTCGCGCGCGGTCTACCACGAGTGGTTTCCCCAGGTCTGGCTGGACGAGCACCAGATGGGCTCCACCGGGCCGCGCATCTTCATGCCGCCCTACGCCGAGCCGGTGGATGTGGACATCCATCCGTTGATCTGGCGCGAGGTGAACCTGATGGGCAGCCACATGGCGCTGCGGCTGGAGCAGGCGGCCAAATCGGGCGTCATCTATGGCTACGCATTCGATGCCTACTGGCCGGGCGGCACCAAGAACACCGCGTGGTTCAAGAACATCTCCGGCCTGCTGACCGAGGTGGCGTCGGTTCAGATCGCCTCACCGCTCTACGTGGATCCCACCGAGCTCTCGGGCGGGCGGAAGGGGCTCGTCGAGTACGGCCCGCAGACCAACTTCCCGAACCCCTGGCCGGGCGGCTGGTGGCGGTTGCGCGACATCATGGACTACGAGCGCATCGCCTCCGACGCCATCCTCGAGAGTTGCGCGCAGCATCGAGCGGACGTGCTGCGCGACATGGCCATGCGCGCCCGCGCGGCCATCGCCATCGCCAAGCCCGGAGAGGCGTTCCGCATCCCGCGCTCACAGCGCGACTGGCCGAGCGCGCTAAGGCTCGCGGCGCTTCTGGCGGAGCACAATGTGGAGTTACACGCCGACGCGTCAGGGGACCTCTGGGTGCCGCTGGCGCAGCCCTACGGCAACTTCGTGCGCGAGATGCTCACGACCCAGCGCTACAACGAGGTCAAGCTCATCGCTGGCCCGGATATCGTGCGGCCCTACGACGTCGCGGCCTGGTCGCTGCCGCTCATGATGGGCGTGACCGTGGAGCGGGGCGCCATGCCCGCCAACACGCCGCGCTTCACGCTGCCCGCCGCCGGCGGCACCGCTCCCGGCGGGATCGTGGCGCTGGTACCCGGGACCGAATCGGTGCGCGCGTTGAACGCGGCGCTGAAGAGTGGCGGCAAGGTGTCGCGCGTGCCGGCCTCGCCCGGCGCGCCGTGGCCCGCCGGCACCGCGATCCTCGATGCCACAGCCGCCGCCGCGGCCGCGAAGGTGCTGCCCGCGGGCGTGACTCTGGCGCCCGCGTCGGCCGCGCCCGCGAACCGAGTGCAGCTGACGGCTCCGCGCGTGGGGCTCTACAAGCCGTGGGCCGCCTCCATGGACGAGGGTTGGACGCGATTCGTGCTCGAGCAGTACGGATTCAAGCCCACCACGCTCGACAACGGCGCCGTGAAGAAGGGCGGCCTGCGCGGGCGCTTCGACGCGATCGTGTTGCCGGACGTGTCCAAGGAGATCATCGCGACGGGCAAGCCGAAGCGAGACGACGGCGCCATGACCTACTTCGTGGAGCTGCCGCCCGCGTACCAGGGTGGGCTCGACAAGGAAGGAGCCAAGGCGCTCAAGGAGTTCGTCGAAGCCGGCGGCACGCTGGTGGCGTTCGCGGCCGCGTGCGACTACGTGATCGAGCAGTTCAACGTGCCGGTGGTCAACACGCTCGCTCGGGTCAAGCCCGAGGAGTTCGCCTGTCCGGGTTCGCTGCTGCGCGTGTCGGTGCGACAGGGGCTTGCGCTCACCGCGGGATTGCCGACGGAGATGGCGCTGTTCGTGGACAAGCCGATCGCGTTCCAGACCGCGCCGCCCGGGCGCGAGCTCGACCGCTGGGTGCTGGCCACCTATCCCGACGACGCGCCCGACGTGCTGCTCTCGGGCTGGATCAAGGGCGAGGAGAAGTTGACGCGCAAGGCGGCCGCGGTGGCCACGAGCTTCGGCAAGGGCCGCATCGTCCTGCTCGGGTTCCGACCGCAGCATCGCGCGCAGACCAACGCCACGTTCCCGTTCCTGTTCAACGCGCTCTACGGCTCGGTGGCGAGGGACTGATCTACTGCGCAGCAGGCGGCCGGAGGCCGCCAAACTGTAGTGTCATCGCCAGCCCCACCACCAGCGCCGCGTACCAGAGCCCCATGGCGAGGCGCTGGGCGGCCGGTACCTGGTCGTAGCCGGGAACCGGGTGGCGCGTGCGCTGCCACAGCGTGACGAGTCCCACCAGCATCACGAGGATCAAGATGGGGGAGCGCGTGACGATCGTGACCACCACCCCGAACAGGTAGCCCACGATCCAGAACGGGCGGGTGAACACGCCCGCGATCCGGCCCCCGTCGAGCGGCGAGACCGGGATCAAGTTGAAAAGGTTCAGGAACACGCCCGCGTGCCCGATCGCCACCAGCAGCGGGCTCGCGAGCGTGGCACCCGCCGCAAGCACGAGCCAGGCGGCGATCGAACCCGCCAGCGGCCCGCCCAGGGCCACTTTCGCCTCGACGTAGGCGTCGCGCGGCCGGCCGCGCATGGCTATGAACGCGCCCACGAACGGGATGAACACGGGCGCGCCGGCCGGAATGCCCTCGCGGCGCAACACCACCGCGTGTCCCGCCTCGTGCACGAGGATCAGCAGCACGAACCCCGCGGCGAACGGCCAGCCCCACTGCGTGGCGTACACCGCAATGCTCAGCAGCATCGTGGCCAGCGTCTTCAGCTTGAACACGCCGGCGAGCAGTGTGAGGAACTTGAACTTGCCGAGCAGGAACAGCGCGCCCGCGGCCAGGGCGCCGAGGGCGGTGTTGCGACCGCGATGCGATGGATGGGTGCCGGAGCCCGGGCGAGCCCCCGGTTCGGACGGGCCCTTCTCGGCAGCAACAGGCTCGGCCGGATGCATCAGGCTCGCAAACACCGCCTGCAGATTCTGGCGGTGCTTCTGCTCGTCGATGGGCGGGGGCGTGCTCACGCGCTGGGCGAGAGCGGCAGGCGGATGGGCCGCGGCATCTTCCATGCTTCCCACACCATGATGGCCAGAAACACCACGTCCATCACGCCGAAGTTCGCCGCCGAGACTCCCAAGAACATCTCGAGCGTTTCCGGAGGCAGCGTCACACGACCGGCGGCCCCCTCCTTCGCGAGCGCCCGGTTGATGAACGTCATGTTCACCAGATAGTTGGCCGACGCCCAGCTGGCGATCGCCACACCCGTCGCGAGGATCTGCAAGTTCTTCGAGCGCTTGTTGCCGGCAAAGCGCACCGTGCCCCAACCCACCGCCCAGCCGATTCCGATCGCGAGCAGCCCCAAGGACCAGCCCGACGCGACGGTGAATCCCCACCACGCCAGCACGCCCACGACGCCGCCGAGCACGGCTCCAACCGTGGCGTTCGCGTAGTTGATGTCCTCGGACATCGTCTGCAACGCGCCCGCGAGTTCGTGGCGCAGCGACGCATGGCAGCTCTGGCAGAACACGCGGTCCCCCGCGGCCACGCGGTCACCAGGGGTGATGAACTTGCCGCACTGGGCGCAGTGCTCCTCGGCCACCACAGGTGCCGCAGTCATGTCGTCGGCCATGCGATCCTCCCGGGGGTTGGACGTCCAGGCTCGACTTCAGCGAAGACGATGCTACAGCCCCTTCACCGCCTCGACGAGCTTGGAGACGGCGCCCTTGGCGTCGCCGAACAACATGGAGCAGCGCGGCTCGAAGTAGAGCTGGTTCTCGATGCCCGCGAATCCCGGGTTCATGCCGCGCTTGATGACGATGACGTGGCGCGACTTGTCGGCGTCGAGGATGGGCATGCCATAGATGGGGCTGGCCTTGTCGGTGCGCGCGGCGGGATTCACCACGTCGTTCGCCCCGATCACCAGCGCCACGTCGGCGCGCTCGAAATCGGGATTGATCTGATCCAGGTCGAACAGTTGCTCGTACGACACGTTCGCCTCGGCCAGCAGCACGTTCATGTGCCCGGGCATGCGGCCGGCGACCGGGTGGATGGCGTACTTCACGTCGACACCCTTCTGGGTGAGCAGGTCGGCCAACTCGCGCACCGAGTGCTGCGCCTGCGCCACCGCCATGCCATAGCCCGGCACGATGATGAGGCTCTGGACGTTCGCCAGCAGCACCGCGGCGTCGTCCACGCTCACCTCGCGGTAGTTCTTGGCCGCGCCGCCCGTCGCGCCCGCGCCGCCGGCCGCAGTGTTCGCCGAGCCGAAGCCCGCGAACAGCACGTTGGCGAGCGAGCGATTCATCGCACGGCACATGAGCATCGTGAGCAGCGTGCCCGACGCTCCTACCAACGTTCCGCTGATGATGAGCGCGTTGTTGTGCAGCACGAAGCCCGTGGCGGCCACCGCGAGGCCCGTGAACGAGTTCAAGAGCGAGATGACCACCGGCATGTCGGCGCCACCGATGGGCATGACCATCAACACGCCGAACGCCAGCGACACGCCGAGCAGCGCGTAGAACGCCGGCGCGCCGCCCCCCGAGAACCCGAGCAGCCCCACCAGGCCCAGGAGCCCGAGGAACAACATCGCGTTCACGGCTTTCTGGACGGGGGAGTTGATGGCCTTCTCGGACACCAGTCCCTGCAGCTTGGCGAACGCGACCACGCTGCCGCTGAACGAGATCGCGCCGATGATGCAGCCGAACATGGTGTCCGCGCCGGCGCGCGGCTGGGACAGGTGCAGGAACTCTGCGACAGAGATGAGCGCTGCGGATCCGCCACCGCAGCCGTTCAAAATCGCCACCATCTGCGGCATGTCGGTCATGGCGACGCGCCGGGCACCCACCGCGCCCGCCACGGCGCCGATGGTGATCGCGGCCACGATGAGCCCGAGGTTGCGAGGCAGCGTGCCGGCCGGATCGAGCAGAAGGCTCGCGAGCAGCGTGAGCGTGGCCACGACCATGCCCACCGCGGCGAGCGTGTTGCCCTGGCGCGCCCGTGCCGGCGACGCCAGGAACTTCAAGCCCACGATGAACAGGATCGCCGAGACCAGGTAGAGGAACTCGAACAGGTAACTCACGACCTGCCGCCCGGCTTCTTGCGGGCCTTGAACATCTCCAGCATGCGGTCGGTCACCACGAACCCGCCGAACAGGTTCATCGCACCCAGCACCACCGCGACGAAGCCCAGCGTGGTGAGCGCGGGCCCGTCGGCGTTGGCCAGCACCAGCACGCCGCCCAGCATGACGATGCCGTGGATGGCGTTCGTGCCCGACATGAGCGGCGTGTGCAGCACCACCGGGACCTTGGAGATGACCTCGAAGCCCACGAACACCGCCAGCGCGAACACCCAGATCTCCGCCATGAGTGGCGGGTTCATGCGCTCTTCCCGGCCGGAGCCAGTTCGTTGGCGGCGCGACCCTCGTAGGTGAGGCAACTGCCGCGGGTGATCTCGTCGGTGAAGTCCAAGGCGAGCTTGGCGTCCTTGGCCAGGTGCACGAGCAACTCGTAGAGATTGCGCGAGTACATCTGGCTGGCGTGCGTGGGCAGTGTGGCCGCGAGGTCGAGCGGCCCGAGGATCCGGACGCCATGGTGGACGAGGGTCTCGCCGGGCCGGGTGAGCGCGCAGTTGCCGCCGCTCTCGGCGGCGAGATCCACGATGACCGAGCCGGGCTTCATACGTTCAACCGCCTCGGCGGTCACGAGCAGCGGCGCCCTGCGACCCGGGATGGACGCCGTGGAGATGACCACATCGGTGGTCGGGAGCCGCGACGCGATGGTCTGGCGGATCTGCTCGTTGCGCTGCTCGTCCAATTCCCTGGCGTAGCCGCCCGCGCCCACGCCGGCGTCGCCGATCGGCATGTCCACGAACGCGGCGCCGAGGCTCTGGACTTCCTCCTTGACCGCCGGGCGCACGTCGAACGCCTCGACCAGCGCGCCCAGGCGTCGCGCCGTGGCGATCGCCTGAAGCCCGGCCACGCCCGCGCCGAGGACGAATACGCGCGAGGGCGCCACCGTGCCCGCCGCGGTCATGAGCAGCGGGAAAAACTTGCCGGACGTGCCCGCCGCGAGAAGCACGGCCTTGTACCCGGCGCACGCGGCCATGGAGGAGAGTGCGTCCATCTTCTGGGCGCGCGAGATGCGCGGCACCATGTGGAGTGAGAACACGCCCAGGCGGCGCGCCCGGTAGCGCTCGACCTGCGCCGGGTCCTCGCCGCGTCCGAGCAGTCCCAGCAGCAACGCGCCTTCCGGCAGGAGCGCGATCTCGTCGGCGGAGGGCTCTCGCACCTTGCACACGGCGTTCGCCCCGGCCACGCACGACGCCAGGTCCGGGGTGATCGTGGCGCCACCCGCCCGGTAGGCCTCGTCCGTATGCCCCGCCTGCAAGCCCGCGCCCGACTCGACGGCAGCCTGGAAGCCTGCCTTGACGAGCTTGGCGACGGTCTCGGGAACGAGGGCAACGCGCTGTTCACGCGGCGCGGTCTCACGAGGGATGGCGATGCGCACGGCTGGGGAATCTAGAGGAGTCGGTGCGCAGTGGCAATGCGACCCAAGGAAATCAGCGCGTGCGCCGCATGGACCCGGTCAGCGGCGCGGCGCGGGGAGATTGCGGTAAGGTGGCCCGCGAACCTCCGCCTCGGGCGATGAGACGGACACTCTCCGCAAGGAGCCCGCCATGACCCATGCACAACACGCCAACTTCTCGGGCTCGATCCCGGATTTCTATGACCGGCATCTGGGCCCCGTCATCTTCGAACCCTATGCGCGCGACCTCGCGCGGCGCATCCCCACGCACGAGGGTGTGCGCCTGCTCGAGACCGCCTGCGGCACGGGCATCGCGACCCGGCGCATGCTCGATCGCCTGCCGGCGTCGGCGCGCGTGGTCGCGACCGATCTGAACCCGGGCATGTTGGACTCCGCGCGCGCGGCTTTGCCCGGGGACGCTCGCGCCGAGTGGCGCACGGCGGACGCGCAGGCCTTGCCGTTCGAGGATGCGTCATTCGACGCCGTCGTGATGCAGTTCGGCATCATGTTCGTGCCCGACAAGCCGCTGGCACTGCGCGAGGCGAGGCGCGTGCTCAAGCCCGGCGGACAGCTCATCCTGAGCGCGTGGGACTCGTTCGAGCGGAACCCGTTCGGTCGCATCATCAACGACGTGCTGACCGCCGCGTTCCCCGCGGACCCACCCACTTTCTACCAGACCCCGTTCGGCGACCACGATCCCGAGGAGCACCGGAACCGGCTCGAGGTTGCGGGTTTTGGTGACGTGAAGGCGGAGTCGGTTGGATTCGAGAGCATGGCCGAATCCGCCGAGCACTTCGCCACCGGGCTCGTGCGCGGCAACCCCGTGTCGCTCGCCATCCAGGAGCGCGGCACCGTCTCGCTCGAGGAAGTCGAGCGCCTTACCGTGGCCGCGCTGCGCTGCGAACTGGGCGACCGCCCGGTGCGCGTGATGCTGCACGCCTGGCTCGTGTCAGGGACGGCATGAGCGAGCGATCGATCGACGGGGGTCGCGAGCCAGCATGAAGATCCTGGTGCTCGGAGGCGGACAGCAGGGGCGCGTGATCGCCACGGACCTGGCCTACAAGGCCGCCAATACCCACGTGGACGTGGCCGACGTACGCGAACCTTCACTGCCGGAGCGCGGCAACCTGCGCTGGGTCGAGGCCGACCTGGCGGACGTGGACGCCCTCGCCCGTCGCATGCGCGAGTACGACCTCGCGGTGGGCGCGCTGCCGTCGAAGCTCGGCTTCGGTGCCATGCAGGCGGCCATCGAAGCCAAGCGTACGCTCGTGGACGTGAGCTTTTGCGCCGAGGACGCGTTGTCGCTGGACGCCGACGCCCGTCGCGCCGGCGTGACCATCTACCCGGACTGCGGCCTGGCGCCCGGGCTCACGCACCTGTGCGTCGGCCATGCCGCCACAGAGGGAACGCCCGACGAGATCACCATGTACGTCGGGGGTGTGGCGCAGGACCGCGCGCGGCCCTATGGCTACGTGGTGACGTGGTCGCTAGAGGACCTGCTCGAGGAGTACGTCCGCCCGGCGCGTGTCGTGCGCGAGGGCAAGCCGACCACGTTGCCCGCGTTCGACGACCTGGACCGCGTGCAGGTCCCCGGCGTGGGCGAGATGGAGTCGTTCCTCTCGGACGGGTTGCGCACGCTCATCGCCACGATGCCGAAGGTCAGCTCCATGAGTGAACGCACATTGCGCTGGCCGGGACACGCCGACCTAGTGCGCCCGCTGGTGGACTCCGGGCGCTTCCTGGAGGAGTTCCGCACCCAGTGCATCGAACATCCGCCGCGCGACCTGGTGGCGATGATGACCGTGGTGAAACGCGGCCTGCGCGTGCAGCGGGCCACGCTCATCGACCGCTACGACGAGGCCACCGGGCTCACCGCGATGGCCCGCACCACGGCGCTCACCACGTCGGCGGTGGCGCAATGGGTGGCAGGTGGGGGCGGTGGCGAGCCGGGCGTGAGGCCGCTCGAGCGCGTCGGGCCCGACCAACGCGCCTACACCGCCATCACCGGCGCGCTCGAGCGCCATGGCGTGCGCATCCAGTGGGACTGGGGAGCATGAACCGCCATGGCAACGCCGCCCGCGCGCGGCTATGCTGGCCCGAACGCCATCGTGGGCCCGCGAGCCCCAGACCCGGCGGGCCCATGCGCCCGCGTGCCAGGTGATCGCCCATGGCCGACCTGTCCATCTCGTTCGCAGGCATCCACAGCCCCAATCCCTTCTGGCTCGCGAGTGCGCCACCCACGAACACCGGCGAGCAGATCATGCGGGCGTTCGATGCAGGCTGGGGCGGAGCGGTGTGGAAGACGCTGGGCGATCCCATCGTGGACACGTCCAGCCGGTTCGGCGCGCTGCACGTGAACGGTACGCGCATGGTGGGGTTCAACAACATCGAGCTCATCACCGACCGGCCGCTCGAGGTGAACCTGCGTGAGGTGCGCGAGGTCAAGCGCCGCTACCCGAAGCACGCGGTCATCGTGTCGCTCATGGTGGAGTCCGAGGACGACTGGCGCGAGATCATCCAGCGCTCCATCGACGCGGGCGCGGACGGCCTGGAGCTCAACTTCGGTTGCCCGCACGGCATGTGCGAGCGCGGCATGGGCTCGGCGGTGGGACAGGAGCCCGAGGTCTTGAAGGTCGTGGCCGGCTGGGCGGTCAAGTACTCGAGCGTGCCGGTGTTGATCAAGCTCACGCCGAACATCGGCGACATCCTGGAGCCCGGCGTGGCGGCGGTGGAAGCGGGTGCCCACGGGCTCTCGCTCATCAACACCATCAAGAGCATCACCGGCGTGAACCTCGACAAGATGGTGCCCGAGCCGGTGGTGGGAAATCGCTCCACGAACGGTGGCTACTGCGGCCCCGCGGTCAAGCCGATCGCGCTGCACATGGTGGCAGCACTGGGCCGCGACCCGCGCGTGACCGTGCCCATCTCGGGCATCGGCGGCATCGCCACATGGCGGGACGCCGCGGAGTTCATCGCGCTCGGCTCCACCAGCGTGCAGGTGTGCACCGCCGCCATGCATTACGGCTTCCGCATCGTCGAGGACATGATCGACGGGCTCTCCAACTTCCTGGACGAGAAGGGCATGAAGTCGGTGAACGAGCTGCGTGGCGCGGCGTTGGGCGCCTACAGCGAGTGGGGCGAGCTGGACTTGAACTACAAGGTCGTCGCGCACATCGACCCTGAGAAGTGCATCGGCTGCGAACTGTGCTACGTGGCGTGCCGGGACACGTCGGTGCATTGCATCCACGTGGGCGAGCACCCGCTGCCGGCGGGCCACCGTGCCCCCACGCGCGACGCCGCGATCGCCGAGCAGAAGGCGAGCGGCGTGCACGTGACGTGGGCGGACTGGGACGAGTGCACGGGCTGCAACCTGTGCATGCACGTGTGTCCCGTGCCGGGCTGCATCACCATGGTGGACGACACGCGCGGCAAGCCGTTCGAGTCGTGGAACGACCGCATCGCCAAGGGCACCGACAAGGTGCCCGGCGGGCTGCATGACTGAGGTGGGCGGACCTCCTGCTCGTCCAGCTGGCGTCGCGGACGGAGCCGCGGCGCCGGAGGTGCGGCGACTCTCGATGTCGGCGTGGGGTAAGCGCGCGGCGCGCCTCTACCTGCTGGTCGGAGCAATCGCGCTGCTCGCCATGCTCATCGAGACCGCTCTCGGACATCCCGGAACGGCCAGCATGTTCGCGGCGATCCTCGCCGCGCCCTGGTCCATGCTGGTCGCCTCGTTCGCACCGCCGCTGCCGGCCGACTGGCCCATGGCGGCCGGGCTCGCCGTGCGCATGCTGCCGCTCGCGCTGTTCATGCTGCTCAATGCCTTGATCATCGCGAGCATCGCGGCGCGCTCGGAGCGCGACCTGACGAGTGCCGGCGCTCCCCGCGGCTGAGTCACCGTCCGCGACACGCCCGCGGGGACGCTGGGTCGCGCTGACATGGCTGGCGCTCACAACGCTGCTCGGCATGAGCACGTGGTTCTCGGGCACGGCGGTCGTGCGCGCGTTGCGCGTGGAGTGGGCGCTCTCCTCTGGCGAGGCGGCCTGGCTCACGATCGCGGTGCAACTCGGGTTCGTGGCCGGCGCGGTGGTGGCGGCACTCACCAACCTGCTCGACATCGTCCCGGCGCGCGGCGTGCTGGTGGTGTCGGCGCTGGCGACCGCACTCGCGAACGCGGCGTTCGGAGCGGCGGACGGCGCCGGTTGGGGCCTGCCGCTGCGCTTCCTGACGGGCGTGTTCCTGGCGGGCGTCTACCCGACCGGGCTAAAGCTCATGGCCACCTGGTTCCGCGAGGACCGCGGCCGCGCGCTCGGCATCATGGTGGGGGCACTCACGTTGGGCTCGGCTGCGCCGCACCTGGTGCGGAGCGTTGGAGCGTTCGCCTGGCGTGACGTCGTGTTCGCCACCTCGTGGCTCACGCTCGCCGGCGGCCTGGTGGGCTGGCTGGCGGTACGCGAGGGACCGTTCCCGTTTCCGCGCGCGCGCTTCGACCCGGCGCAGGCCGGGCGCGTGCTGCACGACCGCGGCGTGCGGCTCGCGTGCGTCGGCTACTTCGGCCACATGTGGGAGCTTTATGCGATGTGGGGTTGGATCGCGGTGTTTCTCGCGGACGTGTTCGTAGCCCGCGGGTTCGGCGACGACTCCACCGCCGCCGCATGGGCGTTCGCCATCATCAGCGCGGGCTTCGCCGGCTCGTGGGGGGCGGGCAGCTACAGCGACCGCGTGGGCCGCACGCGCAGCGCCGCACTCGCGCTGGTCGTATCGGGCACGTGCGCGCTGGTCATCGGGCCGCTCGCCAACGTGGCGCCCGTGTGGCTGGTGCTGGTGCTGGCGCTCGTGTGGGGTGCCAGCGTGGTGGCCGACTCGGCGCAGTTCTCCACCATGGTCACCGAACTCGCCGACCCGGCCTACGTGGGCACGGCGCTCACGCTGCAGCTCGCCGTAGGATTCACGCTCACCGTGGCCACGCTGTGGCTGGTGCCCGTGCTGCGCGACCTCGGTGGCTGGACCGCGGCGTTCGTCCTGCTCGTGCCGGGCCCGGTCATCGGCATCGTCGCCATGCTTCGGCTCAAGTCGCTGCCCGAGGCGGCGCGGCTGGCCGGAGGGCGCGGCTGATCTGAGCGACCGGGCGCGGGCACGTGACCGGTGCAGACACCGCGCGGGGGCTTCGCTATCCTGCGCGGTCGTACCCAGGTTGGCGTGACTCACCCGGGAGGTGTCATGGCCGTAGCCTCGCACGAAGCCCAGTCCGGCGCGCTCATCAACCCCGACCTCGCTCCCGTCGGCCCCGAGCGGCGCACGTGGAACTGGTGGCACTTCTGCGCGCTGTGGATCGGGATGAGCGTGTGCATCCCGACCTACACGCTGGCCTCGGGGCTCATCGACTCGGGCATGTCGTGGTCGCAGGCCATGTGGACCATCTTCCTCGGCAATACGATCGTACTGCTGCCCATGCTCTTGAACGCACACGCGGGGGCACGCTACGGCATCCCGTTCCCGGTGTTCGCGCGCGCCAGCTTCGGTGTGCTGGGCGCCAACGTGCCGGCGTTGCTCCGGGCGCTGGTGGCGTGCGGCTGGTTCGGCATCCAGACGTGGTTCGGCGGAGCCGCCCTGTACCAGTTGGCGAAACAGCTCTGGCCCGGCGTGGCCACGCTGCCGGCGGTGCTGCCCGCAGGTGTCGGGCTCTCGACCGGCGAGGCGATCGGCTTCATGGTGTTCTGGGCGCTGAACGTATGGTTCATCGTCAAGGGCACCGAGAGCATCAAGTGGCTCGAGAGCCTGTCGGCGCCGTTCCTGATACTCGTCGGGCTCGCGTTGTTGGCGTGGGCCTACACCAAGGCGGGCGGGTTCGGGCCGATACTTTCGCAGCCGAGCAAGTTCGCGACGACATCCGAGTTCATGCGCGCGTTCTTCCCCTCGCTCACCGCCATGGTGGGCTTCTGGGCCACGCTGTCGCTCAATATTCCCGACTTCACGCGCTACGCGCGCTCGCAGCGCGACCAGGTGATCGGCCAGGCGCTGGGCCTGCCGCCCACCATGACGCTCTATGCGTTCATCGGCGTGGCGGTCACGTCGGCCACGGTACTCATATTCCCCGACGGGAAAGTGGTGTGGGACCCGGTCGAGCTGCTCGGGCGCATCGGCGGACCCGTGACGGTGCTGTTCTCGATGCTGGCGTTGTCCATCGCCACGCTCACCACCAACTTGGCCGCCAACGTGGTCTCACCCGCCAACGACTTCAGCAACGCCGCCCCGCGCCTGATCAGCTTTCGCACCGGCGGCCTGATCACCGCGTTCGTGGGCATCGTGATGATGCCGTGGAAGCTGCTGGCGTCGAGCCAGGGTTACATCTTCACTTGGCTGATCGGTTACTCCGCCTTGCTCGGCCCCATCGGCGGCATCCTGATCGCCGACTATTTCGTGCTGAGGGGCCGCGAGTTGGACGTGGACGACCTCTACCGGCGTGGTGGGCGCTATGAGTACTCGGGCGGGTTCAACCCGGCCGCGCTGGTGGCGCTGCTGGCCGGCGTGCTGCCGTGCGTGCCGGGCTTCCTGGCCGCAGCGTTCCCGACAGCGTTCCCGGACGTGGCGCCGCTGTGGAAGTCGATTTACTCGTACGCCTGGTTCGTGGGCTTCTTCGTGGCGGGCGGGCTCTACCTGCTGTTCATGCGGGGGCGGGTGCGGCGATAGGCGATCGCTGCAAGAACATATTCTCATTGAACGTTCGATAGCCGGTCGCTGCCGTGACATTCCGGGCGCCTGCCTGCCGATAATCCTCCGGAAGCCCTGACAGGAGGATGCCCGGCCCGTGTTCACGCTCAACACCGTCGTCCAGATGATCCAGGCGCAGGCGTTCGCCTTCACCCTGAGCTGGGGGCTGGCCTTCGCCCTGGGCCATCACGTGCGATTCGGGCACTGGACTCTGTCGCTGCTGTTCGCGGGCGTCGTGCAGGTCGCCGCGTGGGCGTACGTGGCCGCATGGCACGGGCCAGCGCCGCATGCGGCCTGGTGGCTCGGTGTGGCCGTCGTGGCGCTCGCCACGATCGCGCTGAGCGAGCACTGGAACGCGATCGGTCAGAGCTGCATGTCCAGCACGCTCACCCTGTCCGGGCTGTTCCTCGCTTACCTACTCGCGGTGAACACGCAGGCCCACCTCGGGGTGGCGAGCCTCGTTTTCGCCGTGCCGCTGCTGGTGTTGCAGGTGGCGGCACTTGTGCTGCTGTGCGCCGGTAGTTACGAGATCCTCGATGTGATGTGCCGCATCCGCTGGCGGCGCATCGTGGACCCGACGCCGACCCAGGACTACTTCCCGCGTGTCTCCCTGCACGTGCCAACCTACAACGAGCCACCGGAAATGGTGATCGAGACGCTCGACGCGCTCGCGCGACTGGATTACCCCTCGTTCGAGGTGCTGGTCATCGACAACAACACCACGGAAGAGGCGCTGTGGCGGCCGGTCGAGGCGCACTGCGCGAGGCTCGGCCTCAAGTTCGTCCATCTCGACAACTGGCCGGGATTCAAGTCGGGAGCGCTCAATCACGGGCTCACCCTGACCGACCCCGCAGCCGCGCTCATCGGCGTGGTCGACGCGGACTACGTGGTCGAGCCTGACTACCTCAAGCGCTGCGTCGGCTTCTTCCGCGAATCGCGCGTAGCGTTTGTGCAGACGCCGCAGGACTACCGCGACGTGGCCGCGGACGACGTGTACGCGCAGGCCTGCTACGACGCCTACCAGTACTTCTTCAGGATCTCCATGGCGAGTCGCAACGAGCACAACGGCATCATCTTCGCGGGCACGATGGGGCTCATCCGTCGCACGGTGCTGGACGAGATGGGTGGCTGGGACGAATGGTGCATCACGGAGGACGCCGAGATTTCGCTTCGCATGCTGGACAGCGGCCACGAAGGCGTGTACGTGAACCGCCCGTTCGGCCGCGGGCTCATGCCCTTGAACTTCGAGGGCTTGAAGAAGCAGCGCTTCCGCTGGGCCTTCGGTGGCATGCAGATCCTCCGCCGACATTGGGTGGCGCTGGTGCCCTGGGCGCGCTGGACGGGCGAAGGGCATCGCCTGAGCTTCGCGCAGCAGTGGGACTACCTGCTGGGGGGCCTGCAGTGGCTTAATGACCCCATGACGTTCGCGTTCACCATCCTGCTGCTCATCGGAGCCGGCGTGTCGCTGTTCGCGAATTCGCTGTTCCTGCAGCCACTGGCGCCCGCCGTGATGATCGTGCCGTTCCTGTTCATCTTCGTGGGCGTGGGCCGTTTCCTGTGGGCGTTGCGCGTGCGGCTCCGCTGTGGCCTGCGCCGGGCCTGGTCGGCGTTCACGGTGCTCATGGGGCTCACCTGGGTGGTCACGCTGGCCTGCGTGCTCGGGTTGGTGAAGCAGCGCGGCGTGTTCCTGCGCACGCCCAAGAAACGCACCGGCGCCGACCCCTGGCATGCGCTCCGCATAGTCCTGCACGAGAGCGCGCTTTCCGTGGCCTGCCTCGCGGCGGGCGCGGCCCTGCTGGCCGCGGGCGACACGCCCACGCTGCATGCGGGCGTCATGAGCGGACTCCTGCTCTGGCAGTCGGTGATCTACCTGTCGGCTCCAGTCTGCAGTGCGTGGGGGCACCGGAGCGAGAAGCGGGCGATGCACCCCGAGTTCCTGCGCTCGAGCCAGTCCACGGGCGAGCGCATCAGCTCCATGATCACCGGCCGCGGTACGGTGTGGGCCATCGCTGGCGTGATCGCCGTGGCGGTCGGGCTGCTCGTGCTGGCCGCTCGGCTCGCGCCCGAGAGCGAGCGCGCTTATCGGGTGCGCCCGCTTGCGGACCCGCTGCTCCCGATGCGGACCGGCGTGAGCTCGCCTGAACGCGAGGTGAGGGCGCTGCTCTACTTCGAGCGGGAAGCGGCGCTCCGCGGCGACGTGGACGGGGCGATGCGACTATGGAGCGTGCGCGGTAGTGTACGGGACGCGCGCTACACGCCGGCGGACCCCACGGACGACAGCGTCTGGGTGGGCCTCGCCCAGGTACGGGCCCGCTACGTGACCGAGTTCGCGCGCCACGACTACGTCTCGCTGCGCCACCGCGACGCCTCGGTGGTCATCGAGGGTGACCGGGCCGTGGTGGTGAACGACTTGCAGGCGACGCTTCGCACGCCGCGAGGCCTGCAGCAGGTGTACCTCGCGCGCGGCGACCGTTGGACGTTCGAAAAGGAGAGCGGGGAGTGGCGACTCGTGAACCTCGACGTGAACCGGACACCGCGATGAGCTCGACCACGCGCGTCACCAGGGCACGCGGGCGCGCAGGCGCCGCGCCATTTCTGACGCTGCTGTTGGCGCTGCCGGCCGCGACCGCCTGGGCCGGCCCGTTCGAGCTGATCGCCGGCTGGGAGGGCGACTCGCACGCGCAGGGTTACGGATTCGCGGCCGTGGGCGCGATCCTGCCTGCGGCGCCGTACGTCACGTTCCCCGTGCGAGTCACGGCCAGCCACCTCTACTACGCGTACGACTCCACCGGCACCGAGGTTTCGGTGCGCTCGCCGGGGGCTTCGCTGCTCGCCGGTCCACGCTGGAGCGGCGAACGCGGCAGCGTCACGCTGCTAGGGGGAGCCGAGGTCCGGCGCGAGCGGCGCGAACGCGGGGGATCCGCCGGAGAGGAGGACATCACGGGTGCTGTGGTGCAGGCCGACGGCGAGCTCGTCGTGGGGCCGCGAGGACGATTGTTCGCGCTCGCCAGCTGGTCCGGCGCAGTCGACTATCTCTACGGGCGCAGCTCGGCGCGGCTGCAACTCACCAATCTCGATTGGACGGGTCCGGTGACCTGGTTCACGGGGCTGGAGGGCGTGCTCCAGGGCAACGACGACTCCGACGCAGTGCAGGCCGGGGCGTTCGTGGAGTGCGCGCTGCCGCGTCA
Organism: uncultured bacterium; assembly: GCA_964418975.1. GTDB lineage: Bacteria > Eisenbacteria > RBG-16-71-46 > RBG-16-71-46 > RBG-16-71-46 > JAIOPA01. Next base: position 16,414 of record CAYQNV010000120.1, read on the forward strand.
GCACGGCTCGCTGGCGCTGCACGCGGGCTACAAGGGGAGCGGCTCCGCCACCGGCTCGCGCCGTCGCGGCGGCTACCTGGGAGCGGGGTTCTACCGGCGGTTCTGAGGCGGAGGCGCGTGCGGTGCGCCGCGGCTTGCGCGAGAATGCCCGCATGCAGGTGATCGGCGATGTGCCCGTGTTCGGCGATCCGGTGGATCCCGGGGCGCTCACCCAGATCCAGCGCTGCCGCGCAACGGCTGACGCGGCCGTGCTCATGGCGGACCACCACCTGGGTTACGCGGTCCCGATCGGTGGCGTGGTGGTGTACAAGGACGCCATCTCGCCCTCGGGCGTGGGCTACGACATCGGCTGCGGCAACAAGGCCGTGCTCACCGATATGCCGGGGAGCGAAGCGCGCTCCCGCATCGCTACGATCATGGACGATATCTGGGGGCGGCTGTCGTTCGGCATGGGGCAGAAGAACAAGCAGCGCGTGGACTCGAAGGTGTTCGAGCGCGACGAGTGGCGGCTGCCCGTGGCCGCGAAGCTCAAGGCGCTCGCCCGCGAGCAGCTCGGCACGATCGGCTCCGGAAACCACTATGTGGATCTGTTCACCGACGAGCAGGACCGCGTTTGGGTGGGCGTGCACTTCGGCTCGCGCGGCCTCGGGCACAAGCTTGCCACCCACTTCCTGCGCGCGGGAGGCGCGCAGGATGGCATGCACGTCGAACCGCTCGTGTTGAAGCGACGGCAGCCAATGTTCGACGACTACCTCGCCGCCATGCGGCTGGCCGGCGACTACGCCCACGCCGGTCGCGACTGGGTGTGCGCCGAGGTGGTGCGCATGCTCGGGGCGCGCGCGCGCGAGGAGGTGCACAACCACCACAACTTCGCCTGGCTCGAGGAGCATCACGGCGAGCAAGTCTGGGTGGTGCGGAAGGGCGCCACGCCCGCGTTTCCCGGCCAGCGCGGGTTCGTGGGCGGTTCGATGGGAGATGACGCGGTGATCCTGGAAGGCGTTCAGTCGTCGCTGTCGCGCACGGCTTACTACTCCACCGTGCACGGCGCCGGCCGGGTGATGAGCCGGACCGCGGCCCGAGGCAAGGTGGAGCGCAGGACGGGCGAAGTGCTGCGACCCGGCGCGATCTCGCGCGAGATGATGCGCGAGTGGGTGCAGGCGCGCGGCGTGGAACTTCGCGGCGCGGGCACCGACGAGGCGCCGCAATGCTACAAGCGGCTCCCCGACGTGCTACGGCATCACCAGGGCACGGTGCGCGTGTTGCACACGCTGCGGCCCATCGGCGTGGCCATGGCGGGCGAGCGCGAGATCGATCCCTATCGGGATTGAGTGCGCTGCACGCCGCGTGCGAGATCCGCCGGCCGCACTGAGCGACCACCTCGCGAGCGCGCCCGTCGCCCGCTTTCCGTTCCCCGGCCGGTCATGTCAGTCTGCCCCGCGATCGAGGCTCCGCGACGAGGCCAGTTCGTGGACACGGGCGAACCACCACCCGAGGGGACGTTCAGCCGATGCCCGTGACTCACGACTTCCTGCGTACTCTGGCGCTCGTCCTCGGCGTCGCGGCCGTCACGACGGTCGTGTTCCAGCGGCTGCGACAGCCGGTGGTGTTCGGCTACATGCTGGCGGGGCTCATCATCGGCCCGCACGTGCCGATCCCGCTCGTCGCCGACGAGGCCACAGTGCACACGCTGTCCGAGTTGGGCGTGATCCTGCTCATGTTCTCGCTCGGGCTCGAGTTCAACCTGCGCCGGCTGTTGCGCACCGGCTGGCCGGTCGTGATCATCGCGGTGCTCCAGAGCAGCTTCATGCTTTGGCTGGGCTACGAGGCCGGGCGGCTGCTCGGCTGGAGCGTGCTCGCCAGCCTGTACGCGGGCGCGGCCATCGCCATCTCGAGTACGACCATCGTGGTCAAGGCGTTCGCCGACCAGCGCGTGCGCGGCCCGTTCACCGAGATGGCGTTCGGCATCCTGATCGTCCAGGACCTGATCGCGATCCTGCTACTGGCACTGCTCACGCCCGCCGCGTCCCAATCCGGGGCTGCTTCAGCCACCGGGGCCACGGCGGCCTCGCTCGGCGTGGCCATCGTCCGGCTGGTCGCGGTGTTGGTGGCGTTCCTGGCGCTGGGCATGTTGCTCGTGCCGAGGGTGGTGCGGTTCGTGGTCGGCTTGCGGCGCTCCGAGATCACGCTGGTCGTGAGCATCGGCCTGTGCTTCACCATCTCGCACCTGGTGCAGGCGATCGGCTATTCGGTGGCGCTGGGCGCGTTCCTGGCGGGGGCGCTGGTCGCCGAGTCCGGCGAGGAGAAGGTGGTCGAGCGGCTGGTCGAGCCGGTGCGGGACATGTTCGCGGCCGTGTTCTTCGTGTCGGTTGGCATGTTGATCGACCCGGGCGTCATCCGGCTGCACTGGGGCGCCGTGGCCGGCTTCACGCTGCTGGTGATCCTCGGGCCGATCGCCGGCATCTCGGTGACGGCATTCCTCACCGGCGCGGGCATCCGGACCGCGGTCCAGCTGGGCATGAGCCTGGCGCAGATCGGCGAGTTCTCGTTCATCATCGCGGCCGCGGGGCTGGCCGTGGGCGCGACGCCGCCTCATCTCTATCCCATCATGATCGCCGTCTCGGCGATCACCACGCTCACCACCCCGGCGCTCATCCGGTTCGCCGAGCCGGCCGCGGCCTGGCTCGACCGGCACCTGCCGCGCTCGCTGCAGACCTTCTCCGCGCTTTACGGCACCTGGATCGAGAGCATGCGGACGCGGCCCGAGACCTCCGCCGACAAGCTGCGGCTCCAGCGCGCCGCACGCGCGCTGGCCGTGGACGCGCTGGTCATCACCGCGCTGTGCATCGGCGCCTCGGTGCTGGCCACTTCGCTGGGCGCGCGCCTGGCGGAGCGCACCGGGCAGGGACCGTTCGAGGCGCGCGCGGTGGTCGTGGCGGGCGCGGTGCTCTTGTCGGTCCCGTTCCTGGTCGGAATCGTGCGCACCGGCCGCGCGCTGGGACAGGCGCTGTCGTATCGCGCATTCCCCGAGCCCGAGCCCCAGCGGCTCGACCTGGCGGCTGCCCCGCGCCGGGCGCTCATCGTGGCGATCCAGCTGACGACGGTGATGGTGGTGGGGGCGCCGCTCGTCGCGATCACGCAGCCCTTCCTGCCCGCGTTCGCGAGCGTCGGCGTGCTGCTCGCCAGCATCCTCGTGTTGGGGATCATCGTGTGGCGCACCGCCGCCGACCTCCAGGGGCACGTGCGCGCGGCGGCCGAGGGGCTGGTGGACGTGATCGGCCGGCAGGCCCCGGAGCGGAAGGAGGGGGAGCGCGCGCTCCAGCGCGCGTATCAGCTGCTCCCGGGCCTTGGCGACCCAGTGCCCATCCGGATCGGGGCGGACTCGCCGTTCGCCGGCAGGCGATTGGCCGACATCGAGTTGCGCGGACGCACCGGCGCAACCGTCATCGCGATCTCGCGCGACACGGAGGTCGTGCTGGTCCCCGACGGGCACGTCGTCCTCAAGGCCGGGGACGTCATCGCGCTCGCCGGCACGCGGGCCGCCATCGACGCCGCCAAGGCATTCCTCGCCCACGGCGGCGTGGCCTCCCCGGACGACCAGGAACCCCCTTCCTGACCTGGATCGCTCGCACAGGTCAGTGAAATGCAAAGAGTCGACGGAAGTTGGCCTCGGGCGTACTGCGGACGGTTGTGAGGGGGCATCCAATACAGTAGCTTCCAGTCGGACTCTCACCCATGCGTAAGGGTATGACGATGGCGAAAAAGAACGGCAACGGCTCGCATTACCTGCGCGTCGGCGACTTGGCTCGCCAGACGGGCAAGACGGTGCGCGCGATCCACCTCTACGAAGAGCTCGGGCTGCTCGAGCCGGCCACTCGCTCGAGCGGCGGTTTCCGCCTGTACCAACCGGCGGCGATCGAGCGTGTGCGTTGGATCGACCTGCTGAGCGGGCTCGGGCTCTCGCTCCACGAGACTCGCGACGTCCTGGACCGCTGGTGGAAGTCGGACCACGGCCCCGAGGCCATGGAGGAGCTGCGCGCGTTGTTCAGCGCCAAACTCGAGGTGACGCGCGAGAACATCCGCCGCCAGCAGCAACTCGAGCAGGAGCTGGTCGAAGGCCTCGCCTATCTGGAGACCTGCCGCGTGTGCGGCGAACCCGGCGCCGTGGAGTGCTGCGTGCACTGCACGCAGGATCACGGGCTGGAACGCGAGCCGGCACTGCTCGCGGGATTCAAGGGTGCCCGCGATGGCGCCCGTCGGGCCGCGCGCCCGGTGCTGGTGCACGTGGAAGAACATTCCGAACGATAGAACTCAGGCGCGTTCGCGAAGCGGACGCGATGCAATGACACGAAAGGGGTTCCCAAAGATGATCTCGCTCTCGCCGGTGGCGGCGGACAAGGTGAAGGAACTGCTCACGGGCCGCGGCACCCCGGAGATCGGGTTGCGCGTGGGCGTGCGTGGCGGTGGCTGTTCGGGCAACTCGTACTTCATGGAGTTCTGCGAGGCGGGAGCGGTCGGCGACGAGGTCGTGGAGTCGAACGGCGTCAAGCTGGTAGTGGACTTGAAGAGCATGGTGCTTCTGGGCGGCACCGAGATCGACTACGTGGAAGGCCTGATGGGGGCCGGATTCAAATTCAACAATCCAAACGTGAAGCACGCCTGCGCCTGCGGCGAGAGCTTCTCGTCCTGATCTCCAAGACGACCCGCGCGCCGCGCCGACCCGAACGGGATCGGCCCCGAGCGCGCGCAAACGCCGGCCATGCCGGATGGAAACTCAACTCATGACTGTCGCTGACTTGATCGTGAAGGACCTGCACGTGAGCGTGGAAGGCAAGGAGATCCTCAAGGGCCTTTCGCTCGAAGTGAGGAAGGGGGAGGTGCACGCGCTCATGGGTCCGAACGGCTCGGGCAAGAGCACGTTCGCCAATGCGCTCATGGGGCACCCCAAGTACGAGGTGACCTCGGGCGACATCCTGTTCAAGGGCGAGTCGGTGCTGGAGAAAAAGACCGACGAGCGCGCGCGCATGGGCCTGTTCATGGCGTTCCAGTACCCGGTGGCCATTCCCGGGCTCACGTTTGGCTCGTTCCTGCGCGCGGCGCTGAACGCCCGCCTGGCGCCCGCCGACCCCGCCGCCAACGGCAAGATGCCCACCAAGCGAGGCATGCCGCCGAAGGAGTTCCGCGAGTTGCTGCGCAAGCAGATGAAGACGCTCAAGGTGGACGACTCCTTCGCCACGCGCTACCTGAACGACGGTTTCTCGGGCGGCGAGAAGAAGCGCGCGGAAATTCTTCAAATGGCCGTGCTCAAGCCCGAGATCGCCATCATGGACGAGACCGACTCCGGCCTCGACATCGACGCCCTGAAGATCGTGTCGCATGGAGTCAACGCGCTCACCGGGCCGGACCTGGGCGTGCTGGTGATCACGCACTACAACCGCATCCTCAACTACATCACCCCGAGCCGGGTGCACGTCATGATCGACGGACGCATCGTCACGAGCGGCGGAGCAGAACTCGCGCTCGAACTCGAATCGCGCGGCTACGACTGGGTGCGCGAGGAAGTGAGCAGCCGATGAGCACCGAACCCCAGATGGACCTGCGTGAGAGCTATACCGAGAAGTACGGCTTCCACGACGAAGAGCAACACGTGTTCAAGTCCCGCAAGGGACTCGACGCCGACATCGTGCGCGAGATCTCGAGGATGAAGGGCGAGCCGGAGTGGATGCTGGAGTACCGGCTCAAGGCGCTGGAGATCTTCTGGAAGAAGCCGCTGCCCACGTGGGGCGGCGACGTTTCGGGCATCGACTTCCAGGACATCTACTACTACGTCAAGCCCACCTCGGACGAGGCCAAGTCGTGGGAGGACGTGCCCGCCGACATGAAGCGCACGTTCGACAAATTGGGCATTCCCGAAGCCGAGCAGAAGTTCCTGTCCGGCGTGGGCGCCCAGTACGACTCCGAGGTCGTGTACCACAAGATCCAGGAGGCGCTCGAGAAGCAGGGCGTGATCTTCCTGTCGTGCGACCACGGCTTGAAGGAGCACCCGGAACTGTTCAAGCAGTACTTCGGCACGGTGATCCCGTCGAGCGACAACAAGTTCGCGGCGTTGAACGCCGCGGTGTGGTCGGGCGGGTCGTTCATCTACGTCCCGAAGGGCGTCAAAGTGGACGTGCCGCTGCAGGCCTACTTCCGCATCAACACCAAGGACATGGGCCAGTTCGAGCGCACGCTCATCATCGTGGACGAGGACGCCTACGTGCACTACGTGGAAGGATGCACGGCGCCCACCTACTCCAGTGACTCGCTGCACTCGGCGGTGGTCGAGATCATCGTCAAGAAGGGCGGTCGCTGCCGCTACACCACCATCCAGAACTGGTCGAATAACGTCTATAACCTGGTCACGAAACGCGCCGTGGCCTATGCAAATGCAACGATGGAATGGGTTGACGGAAATTTGGGCTCCAAGCTTACTATGAAATATCCGGCGATCTACATGATGGAGCCGGGCGCGCACGGCGAGGTGCTGTCCATCGCGTTCGCCGGCAAGGGCCAGCACCAGGACGCCGGCGCCAAGGCCGTGCACTGCGCGCCGAACACGAGCAGCAAGATCATCTCCAAGTCCATCAGCAAGGACGGCGGGCGCGCGGGCTACCGCGGGCTCGTGAAGGTCATGAAGGGCGCGGAGAACTGCCGCAGCACGGTGAACTGCGACGCCCTGATCCTCGACGAGGACTCGCGCTCCGACACCTACCCGTACATGGAGATCGAGGAGGACAAGGTCACCATCGGTCACGAGGCCACGGTGTCGAAGATCGGCGATGAGCAGCTATTCTACCTGATGGCGCGTGGCATCCCGGCGGAAGAGGCGGCGGCCATGATCGTGTCGGGCTTTATCGAGCCGGTGGTGAAGGAACTTCCCATGGAGTACGCCGTCGAGATGAACCGCCTGATCCAGCTGCAGATGGAGGGCTCCGTCGGATGACCACGACCACGACGAAGTCACCGCTGGCGTTCGCCGCACCGTGGGCGGAACAGGCGGTGGCGCGCGCCACGCAGGCGCGCGAGGGCGCGTGGGCACTGGAGCGACGCCGGGCGGCGGTCGGCACGCTCGGCACGCTGGCGTTACCACGGCGTGACGACGAGCTCTGGCGGCGCACCGATCTCGGCGCGCTCGAGCAGACGCTGTCGACGCTCGACCCGTTCTCGCAGCCTCCGCTGGCACGCAACGTGGACGACCTGCCGGCCGCGGTCATTGAGCGACTGGCGGGTGAAGGTGGCCGCGCGGCGTTGATCGTGCAGCGCGATTCGGGCGTGGTGCTCGAGCAGACGCACCCGACGCTCCAGAAGCAGGGCATCACCGTGTGCTCGCTCGATCGCGCCACGCGCGAGCACGAAGCCCTACTCAAGCCGCATTTCGGCGCTCTGCTGCACGATGACTACGACTGGTACGCGGCGCTGGGTGCTTCCGTGCGCCAGGGCGGCGCGTTCGTGCACGTGCCCAAGGGCATCAAGGCCGAGCTTCCGGTTCGGCTGTTCCACTGGATCGACGGCGCGGGCCGCTTGGTGGCGCCGCGCACGGTCGTGGTGGTGGAGGAAGGCGCCGAACTCACCGTGCTCGAGGAGCAACTCTCCGAAACCGTCGAAGGGGCCTCGCTCCACGCCGGCGGGGTGGAGGTGTTCGTGGGCGCCAACGCCCGGCTCACCTACGCGCAGGTGCAGGACTGGGGCCGCAATGTGTTCCACTACAGCAACGTCCGCGCCGAGGTGGCGCGCGATGCCGAACTGCAGTGGATGCAGGTGATGGTCGGCGGCCGGATGACCAAGGCCAATAACTATTTTGACTTGAACGGGCAGGGCGCGCGCGCGTTCGTGAATGGGTTCATGTTCGGTGACCAGCGACAGCACTTCCACCTGCACACGCTCCAGCGCCACCTACAGCCGAACACGACCAGTGACCTGCTCATCAAGTGCTGCTTGAAGGATCGCGCGCGCAGCGTGTACCAGGGGCTGATCCAGGTGGCCGAGGACGCGCAGCGCACCAATGCCTACCAGGCAAATCGCAATCTGCTGCTCTCCGATCAGGCGCGAGCCGACAGCATTCCGGGCCTGGAGATCCTCGCCAATGACGTGCGCTGCACGCACGGCGCCACGATCGGGTTCGTGGAGCCGGAGCAGTTGTACTACCTCATGACGCGCGGCCTACCGCGCGTGGAGGCGCAGCGGCTCATCGTGGAGGCGTTCTTCGAGCCGGTGATCGAGCGCATCCCGCTCGAGACCGTGCGCGATCGCCTGCGCGGCGAGATCGAGCGCAAGATCGGCTGATGTCGCGCCGCCAGCTGTCCCCCGCGGGCGCGCCCGGTGGCACGGGCGCGCCCGCGCCGGCTTCTGCCCCGCGTCCAAGGGGCGAGGCCGGAGGCCTCGCAAGCTCGAACGTCGCCTTCGACTCCCGTCATGTGAAGTCGCACTTCCCCATCTTCGCCACACCGCGCGAGAAGCCACTGGTCTATCTGGACAGCGCCGCGACCTCGCAGAAGCCGCAGGCGGTGCTGGACGCGATGCAGCGCTATTACGTCACGTGCAATGCGAACATCCATCGCGGCGTGTACGGCATCGCCGAGGAAGCCACCGCGCTCTACGAGGATGCGCGCCGGCGCTTCGCGGCGTTCGTCAATGCGAGTCCGCGCGAGATCGTGTTCACGCGCAACTCCACCGAGGCGCTGAACCTGGTGGCGCACGCTTGGGGACGTTGGGCGCTCAAGGCCGGCGACGCCATCCTACTCACGCCCATGGAGCATCACTCGAACCTGGTGCCGTGGCACCTGCTTGCCGCCGAGAGACAGCTGGAGCTGCGCTTCATCCCGCTCACCGGCTCGGGCGAGTTGGACCTGGCGGCACTCCCTGGCCTGTTCGCCGACGGACGCGTGAAACTGGTGTCATTCGTGCACGTCTCCAACGTGCTGGGCACGGTGAATCCGGCGGCCGAGATCGCCCGTGTGGCCAAGCAATACGGCGCCACGGTCGTGCTCGACGCGTCGCAGAGCGCCGCGCACATGAAGCTCGACGTCAAGGCGCTCGGCGTGGACTTCCTTGCGTGCACCTCACACAAGATGCTGGGGCCCACCGGCATCGGGGTGCTGTGGGGCCGGCGCGAGCTGCTCGAGGCGATGCCGCCCTTCTTGGGCGGCGGTGAAATGATCCGTACGGTCACGCTCACCGAGTCCACCTGGAACGAGCTGCCGTGGAAGTTCGAAGCCGGCACCATGGCCATCGCCGAGGCCGTGGGCCTCGCGGCCGCGGTGCGCTACCTCGAAGCGCTCGGCATGGAGCACGTATTCGCGCACGACCAGTCGCTCGCCGCCTACGCCATGGAGCGGCTGGCCGAGATGCCCGGCATCCGCGTGCTCGGCCCGCCCGCTGAACGGCGCGGCGGCGTCGTGGCATTCACGGTGGAAGGCGTGCATCCTCACGATGTGGCCACCGTGCTCGACCGCGACGGCATCTGCGTGCGCGCCGGGCACCATTGCGCCATGCCGCTCCACGACGCCCTCGGCGTCCCCGCCAGCGCGCGTGCCTCGTTCCACTGCTACTCGATCCCCGAGGACGTTGACGCCCTGGTGACCGGACTCCACAAGGTGCAGAAGGTGTTCGCGCGCTAGCCGCGCTACCCCTCCCGACTGCGTAGGCGCGCCGGAGGCGCGCAAAAGCTAATATGGACTCGTTATTCCGCGACCACATCCTCGATCACTACCGTCACCCGCGCTGTCACGGCACGCTCGATCCCGCCGATGCCAGCGTCGAGGACGCCAATCCGCTGTGCGGCGATCGGCTGCGCATGGACTTTCGCTTCGCGGAAGGCCGCGTGGCCGAAGTGCGCTTCACGGGTAGTGGCTGTTCCATCAGCCTGGCGTCGGCGTCGCTCCTGTGCGAGGCCATCGAAGGCAAGCCGTTGGACGAAGTGAAAGCACTCACCCGAGAGGACGTGCTGGACCTGCTCGGCGTGGACGATCTGGGCCCGGTGCGCAGCAAGTGTGCGATGCTGGCGCTCAAGACGGTGAAGGCCGCCGCCTACGGATTGAAGTCGTGGATCGATCAGGAGGACGAGGCGTGAACCCCACCACCGGACGCTGGCTGACCGTGACACGCGCGAGCGAGATCGCCCTGGGCGGCTCGCGCATCGTGCGCGTGGACGATGTGCCCGTGGCGGTGTTCCACCTCGCCGAGGGTTGGTACGCGATCGAGGACGTGTGTACCCACGACGGCGGTCCCGTGGCCGAGGGGCGGCTGGAGGGGTGCATCATCGAATGTCCGCGCCATGGCGCGACATTCGACGTGAGGACCGGCGCCGCGCTGACGTTTCCCGGAGTGTCGCCGGTCACCACCTACGCCGTGCGCGTGGTGGGGGACGACGTGCAAGTGGAGTGGCCATGAACGACGACAAGCAGGCAATCAATCCGCACACCGGTCAGGCGCTGCCGCCCGAACCCGCGGCTCCCGCACCGGCCACCGGTACGCCGGGCGCGGCAGCCATGAGCGCCGAAGCGACGCCGGCGGCCAAGCAGACCGGCCCGCCGCAGTTTTCCAGCATGCCCACCGCGCAGGAGCTGGCCGTGCGCTCCGTGCTCGAAACTGTCATGGATCCCGAACTGGGCCTGTCGGTGATCGACCTGGGGTTGATCCGCGAGGTGCAATTCCTCACCGGCAAGACGCTCGTACGCATGATGCTCACCACGCCGTTCTGCCCCTACGCTCCGCAGATGATGGCGGACGTCAAGCAGGCCACCGAGAGCGCCGTGCCGCAGCCCGCCGAGGTGGAGATCATGGCGGACGCCTGGAGCCCTGACATGATGCCGGACCCGGGATTGCTGGGGTTCTCGTACTAGCAGTCGGACAGCTCGGCGTCAGCGATGGTCAGCGATTCCAGCTCAATCCCATATTCACCTTGAGCTGCCGGAATCCACCCACCAAGTGCCCCTTGGTCTCGAGGAAGTTGCCGAGTTTCGCCTTGCTCCCGAACGACACGCCGCCGAGCAGTGCGAGGCCGCCTTTGGTGAGCGAATCGTTGCCGGAGAGCAGTGGCGATTCCACCTCGTTCGAGAGGAAGTGCACGGCGATACCGGCGCCGGCGTAGAGCCGCCACGCCTCGCCAGGGAAGTTCCAGCGCACGTCGCCGCTCAGCGTGGCGTCCCGGCGCACGGCGCGCAGGTTGAATGCGTCCACGGAGCTGCTGTTGCGCCAGTACTCCACCGTGGGCAGGAACTCGATGTTCTCCACCAGCCGCGGATCGTTCAACCGGAAGCGGATCGCGAGGCCCGAGAACGAGCTCTGCCCCTCCTGGAACACGGTGGCGGTCATGAGGTCGACGCCGGTGAGTCCGCCGGCGGCACGCGCGGGAACGGGGGCGGCAAGCCAGCACGCCGCGGCGAGCGCCGCGAGCGGAAGGGTCGAAAGTCGTCGCAAGGTTGGACCTCCTGTCCGTTGGGGAAGCGCGGCCACACTAATGAGCGGGCCATGGTGTGCGCAAGCGACAAGGCCCTGACCATTCGTGGACAGCCGCGCGCGAGCGCGGGCGACAGGCGAGCCGACGCTACTCGCCGCGGATCCGGTAGCGCACCATCCGGTGCTTGAGCCACGACACGCCGATCAAGTCGTGGATACCGCGCCACAGCCGGTTCCCCATGCCGTACTTGCTCACGCCGCGCGTGCGGGCGCGGTGACTCACCGTCATCTCCACCACGCGCGCGCCCCGGAACGAACACAGCGCGGGCAGGAATCGGTGCACGCCCACGAACATGGGCAGCCCTTCCAGCACCTCGCGGCGGTAGGCCTTGAGGGAGCAACCGATGTCGGTGACCGAGTCGCCCAGCGCCGCGCGTCGCGTGGCGTTCGCCACCCGCGACGACACCAATCGGATCCACGAGTCGTGACGTTTCGCGCGCACGCCCGAGACCACGTCGGCCTGCTCGAGCGCCACGAGCAACGCCGGGATATCGGCGGGATCGTTCTGGAGGTCGGCGTCGAGCGTCACCAGCACGTCGCCACGCGCCCGCGACAAGCCGGCGGCGAGCGCAGCGCTCTGCCCGGCGTTTCGCTCCAGGTGCAACACGCGAACGCGCGTGTCGGCCGCGGCCTCGGCGCCCATGGCGTCGCCGGTGCCGTCGCTGCTGCCGTCGTTCACCAGCACCAGTTCCCACGCCAGCATCGTGGCATCGAGCGCCGCGCGCAGCTCGGCGACGAGCACGGGGATGCACTCGACCTCGTTGTAGGCAGGCACCACGGCGGAAAGCTGGGGGCGGGATTCGTGTCGGGACATGGCGGGCACGAAGGATGCCCGAGCCACCCTGTGAAGGGAAGCGATGTGCGCACCCCGCCGCCAATTTGCCCCACACGAGTCCCATCGCCGAGACTGCGGCGGATGGCCCGGACCTCGCTCCTTCAACGACTGTGGCGCTCGCTCTCCCGGCGCAAGCTCGAGCGCGCCCGGCGCGAGCTGTCGCTGGTGGGCTCCGCTCGCCCCGCACGCACGCCGCGCCGGGCCGCGTCGGCCGAGCCGCTCGAGCGCGCCACCCCGCGCCGCTCGGCAAGCGGAGCCACGACGGGCCGTCGCCGCAGCTCCCGGCTGCTGGAACAGCTGGCGCTGGACCTGGGCCCTGACCGGCCGCGCTGGACGCTGTCGCGGCTCGTCATCGCTTCGGTGCACCGCGAGCGCATCCTCGAATATCTCGAGTTCGCCCGCCGGTTCTACCCCGAGCTCGAGGGCCTGAGCATTCGGGTGGGGCTCGCGCAGAAACGCGGCGTGCTGGGCTGGGGGTCGCTCGACCCGGCGCGCCCCGGCGTGTGGGTGCGGCCGCGTCGGCTCCAGCTCTTCACCATCGCGCACGAGTTCACGCACCTGCTCCAGGCACGAGGCCTGGTGCCGCGCGGCGAGAGGCAATGCGACGTGTGGGCGCTGGCTCGCTCGCCGCTCTTGATCGACGCGGCGCCCAACTACCTGCGTCTGCCGCGCGCGCTCCGGCGAGGCCGGCCCACGAACGACCAGGCGCACACCCTGTGCGCCGCCGCGCGCGCGGCAATCGCGGCGCGCGATGCCGGTGACCGCCGCTACCTGGCGCGCTTCGAGGCGTCGCTCGCCGAGTCGTTCGGCGGCGCGGCGCGGGCCTGAGCCAGCGCGGCGTGAGGCGCATCCGCGTGGCGGCGGCGGTGGTGTGGGAGGGACCGCTCCTGCTCATGACCCAACGCGCGCCGGGCGGCGCCTTGGGGCTCCAATGGGAGTTCCCCGGCGGCAAGATCGAGCGGAACGAGACGCCCGAGCAGGCCGTCGTACGCGAAGTGCTCGAGGAGCTGGGTGTGAACGCCACGCCGCTCGAGCGCATCCGCTCCGTCACCCATGACTATCCGCACGGCACGCGCGTCGAGATCGTGTTCATGCGCTGCACGCTCGACTCGCACGCGTTCACGCTGAGCGACGAGGTAAGCGACGCGCGCTGGCGGCCGCCCGGCGACATCGACCTGGCGTCCGTGCTCGAGGCGGATCGGGATTTCCTGCGCGCGCTGGGCGCGCCGGGCTGACCGCTCGGCTCACATGATCACCCTGGCGGCCGCGTCGCCGCCAACACCGCGAGGATAAGCCCCCATGGTGCTCCCGGAAGGTCTCGAGTTCCTGAAGTTCGGCTGGTGGGTCGTACACGCGATCGCGTTCCTGCTGGTGTACCAGTTCGGCCACGCGCGCGGTCGCGGCGCGGCTCGCCGCGAGCAGAAGGAGCGCGAGCTGGCGGCCCGGCGCGGCGGTCGGCCCGCCGCCGGATGACACCCGCACGGGCGAGGCGGGCGTCACGAGCTCGACCTGTTGCGGAGACGCGCCTTCAACCCGCAGCACACCCTGCCCTGGAAGGAGCCCCGTCATGACCGATCGCCAGCGCTTCGCCGGCCGTAGCGTCCTCGTCACCGGCGCCTCGAGCGGCATCGGGCGCGCCTGCGCTCTGGCGCTCGGCGTCGAGGGCGCCCACGTGGGGGTGGCCGGACGGCGGCGCGCGCGACTGGAGGAGACCGCTGCGGCCGTCGAGCGCTCGGGCGGCCGTGCACTCGTATTGGAGGGCGACGTGCGGGACGAGGCGGTGTGCGCAAGCTGGGCGGAGGCCTGCGAGCAATCGTTCGGAGGTCTGGACGGGTTGGTGAACGCCGCCGGCGTGCTGGGAAACGGCGCCCTCGATGCGACCGAACCCACCGAGTGGGACCGCATCATGGACAGCAACGTGCGCTCGCTCTACTTGATGACGCGCGCCGCGGCCGAGGCGTTGAAGCACAGGCGGGGCAGCGTGGTGAACCTGTCGTCCGTGGCCGGCAATCGGCCCTATGCCGGACTCGCGGCCTACTGCGTGAGCAAGGCTGCGGTGGACATGCTCACGCGCTGCGCGGCACTCGACCTGGCCCCGCACGGCGTGCGGGTGAACGCCGTAAATCCCGGCGTGGTGGTGACCGAACTGCACACAGTCACGCACGCGGTGGCGGACTACGCCGCGTTCCTCGAGCGTGGCAAGGCCACGCATCCCATCGGCCGCGTGGGGAACGCCGAGGAGGTGGCCGCACTCATCCTCTACCTGCTCTCGGACGAAGCCGGCTGGATCACCGGGGCCTGCATGCCCATCGACGGGGGTCGCGCGCTGGCCAGCGCCCGCTGACCCTCGCGGCGCCGGGCCGCGGAATGCCCTCAAACCCCATGCCCTGACTGCCGATATCCCCGGGGACATGGATCCTCTCTTTTCGCTTCCGATCTCGCCCGGCGGCGTGCTCGTTGCCGCGGCGTGCGTGGTGGCAGGCGCGCCACTGTTCGCGCGTGGGCTTCGCGCACACCGCATGCGGCGATGTCTCGCCGGCCTCGTCGAGTGCCCGCTCACCGCGGACGTGTCGGGGCTGGTGCGCGTGCGCGGCCGCGTTGCGCTCGAAGGCCCGCTGTTCGCCCCCGTCTCGGGCAGCGCATGCGCCGGCTTCCTGCTCGAGGTGCGCGGTGAGGGCGCCAGCGTGGGCGGCGTGGTGCGCGAGTGGCGCGCGTTTCGATTGGAGTCCGGCGAGGCCTCGGCCCGCGTGCCGGTCGAGCACGCCGAATGGCACGCCCCGGTGACCGGCGAATGCACGCTGGCCGCGGGAGCCACGATCCCCGAGCGGCTGGCGCGCCTGCTCGACTCGTGCGCCGAGATCCGCTGGCTTCGTAAACGCGGCGTGGCGCTGCACGTGGTGGAGCGCGCGCTCGAGGCGGGCCGGACGGTGTCGGTGGTGGGCGTGGCGCGCTCCGAGCGCGTCTCGCTGGCGGCCGAACCCGAGGAACTGGCCGCGACGGGCACCGACGGCGGTGGCTTCAGCGCGCCCCGCCTGCTGCCCGGACCGCCTGTCGAGGCGTTCGAATTGCAGCTCGAGGCCGACGACACGCTCGATTGCGTACAGGTGCTCGCCGACCCGGCGGATGTCGCGCTGGCGCGACCGTCGCGTTGGAACGTGACGCTCGCCGTGCTGGGCCCGGCGCTCTCGCTTGCGGGGCTCCTCTACCTGGCGCGGGCCGCCGAGCCGCTGCTGTCGAGGCGGGCGTGAGTTCGTCCCTGTTCTGGCCGGTGGGCTCGGCGGTAGCGGTCGGGTTCGGCGCCGTGGCGTTCGCTCGCGGTTTCCGCTCGCTGCGGCTCCAACGGCTCCTCCGCGACACGCCCACAGCGCGCGTGCGTTCGCTGGCCATGGGACTCGTGGAGCTGCAGGGCACGGTGCGCGCGCGCAGCCGCGTGAACGCGCCGTTCAGCGCGCGGCCGTGCGCGTGGTGGGAGGTGGAGCTCCAGACGCTGCGCCGGTCGAAGAACGGCATGCGGCACTGGGGCACCGTGCACCGCGAACAGTCGGGAAACCCCTTCTACCTGGAGGACGACACCGGTGCGGCGTTGGTCTATCCACAGGGCGCGCGCGTGAACGCCGGCAACAAGGTGGAGGAGGAGACGCGCGGGCTGGGCGTGCCCGAGCCCTACGCGCGTTACATGGTGCAGCGCGACCTGCCGCTCCGCCAGCTGTGGAGCCTGGGGCCGATGCGGTTTCGCGAGCGCATCCTCGACGAGGGACTGAACGTGTACGTGCTCGGGCGTGCGCACCCCAAGCCGCACGCGGTGCCCGTGTCCATGGACGACGAGCAGGTGCTCGAGGCCACCGGCACCGACGCGATCGGCGCGGCGCACGTGCGCCGCTACGACGGCGAGTGCAGCGCGGTCATCCGGCACGGGCCGCAGGATCCAGCGTTCATCATCAGCGATCGCAGCGAGAAGACCATGTCGCTGGAATACGGCCTGAAGGCGTTTGGCGGACTGATCGGTGGGCCGCTGCTGTCGTTGTTCGGGTTGTGGTGCTTGATCGAGCTGGCGAAGAGCGGCGACCTGCCCTTGCCGCGTTGACCGTACCCGGCGCTCCGGCGCCCATGGATGGAGGACCAGATGCATCCGGCAGAGATCTTGTGGACCGCCCTGATCGGGTTCGTGGTGGTGGGGTCGGTGGGCTACTTCCTGTCCATCTACAACGGCTTCGTGGAGCTCAAGAACAACATCGGTCGCGCGTGGGCCAACGTGGACGTGCTCCTGAAGCAGCGCCACGACGAGATCCCCAAACTCGTGAAAACGTGCGAGGCTTACATGCAGCACGAGCGCGCCGTGTTCGACAAGTTGTCGGAAGCGCGTGCGATGCTTGCCGGTGCCCGCGGCGTGGGGCAGCGCGCCGAGGCCGAGAGCCAGATCGGGCGTGCGCTCGGTGCGTTCATGGCGGTTGCCGAGAACTACCCGGACCTCAAGGCGGACCAGGGCTTTCGCGCCCTGCAGCAGCGCATCAGCGAACTCGAAAACCAACTCGCCGACCGCCGCGAGTTCTACAATGACGTCGTGACGCTGTTCAATACCCGCCTCGAGCAGATCCCCGATTCGTGGGTGGCGCAGGGCATGAAGCTCGAGTCCGCGGAGCTGTTCAAGATCCAGGACCGCGAGCGAGAGGACCCGAAGATCGAGTTCCGGATGACGGCGTGAACCGCACCGCGGCGCACGGGTGTTTGCCGCCGGCTCGCGCGGCCGGTACGGTGTGCGCCCACCGTTCACCACCAAGGACGACGTGACGATGGCCCGACCCTCCACTGCCATGGCCGAGAACCGGGAACAGCAGACCCCAACGGACCCCGCGACACGCGACCGCGTCGTGGTGGCCGGGCTGGGTCGCGCTGGGCTCGATTACGCGTGCGCGTTCGCCATGCACCCGTCCGCCGAGGTGGTCGGCTTCGTGGAGCCGCGCGGCGACCTGCGGCGATTCGTGCGCGGCGTCGGCTTCACCGCCCCGACCGAAGCGACGCTTGAGCGCTGGCTCGAGAAGCGCGCGGCCGACACGCTGGTGGTATGTGCCCCGGCGGCCGAGGCCGCGGACCTGGTGGAGAAGGGCGTGGCCGCGGGGCTGGCCGTACTGGTGAATGGGCTTGCCAGCATGCCGCGCGAGGCCGCAGGCCGCATCGAGGCCGCACTGGCCACGAGCCAGCGGCCGGTGGCGGCCGGAGCGGCCGTGCTGTTCCAACCCACGTTCGCGCGCGCTCGCCGCACAGGTGCGCTGGCGGTGGAGCACATCCAGCAGGTGCGCGCCTCGGCGTCGGTGTCGCGCGTGTTCTCGCCGCTCGCCGACCCGGGGCGCGACGTGCTCGACTTCCTGCTTGCCGACCTGCTACTGCTGCTCGACGCCTCGTTCGGACCCATCGTGTCGGTGAAAGCGAACGGCCAGCGGCTCTACGGCGAATGGCTCGACGAGTGCCAGCTCGACGCGCGCTTTGCCAACGGGCTGGTTGCGAAGGTCGAGGCGTCGTGGAGCGTGCCCGACTACCCCGGCACGGCCATGGTCATCGAGGGCTCGGGCACCGAAGGCCGGGTGATCGTGTCCGACGACGCGCTCGAGATGGACTTGGCATCGCTTCAGGGCCGCGTCGTGGCGGCGAGCGAGCCCTCGCAGGCGCGCTTCGACGGCGGCGAGGCGCCGGCGGTGGTGGAGGGCTGGCTGCGTTCGCTCGCCGGCGACCCGGGCTCGGCCGACGCGCTGTCGGCGACGCGCGCCGTGCGCGTGGCGAACGTGGTGGATGCCGTCCGTCACAGCATCGCGACCGATGGGCTCGAACGCGAGGTGGGGTTGTGAAGCGCACCGTGCCCGAGGTGCCACGGCTAGTGCTGGGCGTGTCGTCGCTGGCGCTGCCGGTGCGCGCCACGCGCGATCGCCAGCTCGAGGTGGCCTCGCGCTTCAAGGAGTCGGAGTCGCTCGCCGTGGCGCTCGTGAAAGGCGTGGCGGCCGGCGCCGAGGTCATCCTGGCGCCGCCCACGAACGACGTGCGCGAAGCGCTCGACGAGCTGCCCAAGGCGCTGCCGATCCTGGCGCGCGTGCCGCACCTGTCGCCCGCCGATGACCTGCGCTGGGAACCGGCGCTGCTCCACGACCCTGGCGACGAGAACAATCCGTCGAGCTGGGACACCAAGCGCGCGGGCGCGGCCGCCATGAACCTACTTCCCATGGGGCTCGCCGGCGATCTCGCCTCGCGCGTGCTGCCGCGCCTCGAGCGCGAGGCGTCGCTGTTCAGCGCCAAGTCGCTGCGCGGGATCGTGGTCTCATCCGTGGTCACGGATCTGGCGCTAGCCGCGAACCAGCCGCGGTTCATCGAGCGGTTGATCCGCTTCGCGCACCAGCGCCACTGGCTGGTGGGCGTCGAGACGCGCAACCTCGGCCACCTGCTCGCTCGCCTCGGCGCGTGGGGAGTGGCGCCCGACCTGATCATGGGCCCGGTCAATCCGCGCGGCGTAGGCATGATGCCCGATGCCCAGTCGGTGCTGACCGCGCTCGCTTCCAGCCCGGTCAAGGTGATCGCCACCGAGCTTCGCGCCGGTGGCATGGTGACGCTGGAGGAGGGTGCTGCGTGGGCGCGGCGTCACGGCGCGTGGGGCGTGTGTGCCGAGCTCGTGGACATGGACGATGTGCCCAAGGAGCTGAAGATCCTGGGAGTCCGGCCCGCGGCCTGATCGCGGTTCAGTCGCGCTCTAGAACGACTGCGTCCAATGGTGGACCGCTCGCACCACGGTGAGGTTCGCGAGCCGCAGCGACTCGGCGTACACGGCGGCATCGGGCCAAGAATGCCTGCCGCACTCGCAGGCGAGCTTGCCGTCCGGCTGCTCGACGACCTTGCACGGCTTGTCCTTGCAGAACGGGCACATCGGCGAACCTCCGTAGGAGAAGTACGCGAAGTCTAGTCGCGCGCCAGGGGTCCGTCCACCGCGGCGCGCACGTCGGCAGTGATGGCGTTGGCGCGCGCGATGCGCGCGAACACCTCGGCGCTACGGCGCCGCACGCGCGGGCGATCGGGGTGATCGAAGTCCACGCCGTAGAGCCCGAAGCGGCCGCTGTAGCCGTCCGCCCACTCGAAGTTGTCGAGCAGCGACCAGTGCAGGTAGCCGCGCACATCCACGCCGCGCGCGATCGCCGCGTGCATGGCCTCCACGAACGCCACCAGCGCGGCGGGACGGAGCGTGTCTTTCCCATCTGCTACGCCATTCTCGGTGACTAGTACCGGTCGGCCCAATCGCGACGCGGCGACAAGCGCCTGCTCCAACCCGCCCGGCCACACCTCCCAGCCGAGGTCGTTCTGTGGGGCGCCCGGCCGCGCCACGTGCGGCACCGGCGAGAGCGAGCGCACCATCCAACGCGTGTAGTAGTTGAGCCCGTACCAGTCGAGCGCCTGCTTGAGCTCGGGCAATGTCCGTCGCACACCGCGCGCGCCGGGGAGGGACAGGTCGATCTCGCCGCCCACGACCGCCCGCTCGACCGCCTCGTTGAAGATGCGGTTCTCGAAGTGCGCTTGCAGTCGGTCGAGCGGGTGCCACGCGCGTAGCGGCTCGAGCTGCACGCGGTGCTTGGCGAAGCCCACGCGCGCGGCCACGCCGTCGCCATCGGCGTCGGCGCGGTCCTCCGAGTGCAACACGCGGTAGGCGCGACCGTGCGCCTCGAGCTGGTGCGCCATCACCGCGAGCGCGCGTGAGTTGTCGCGCACGGCGGGCGGCCACACGCCCTCGCTCCAGCCGCGGAACGCGAACACCTCGGGCTCGTTGACCGTGCACCACCAGTCCACTTCGGCGCCGAACTCGCGGGCGCAGCAGCGCACGAACGACTCGAAATGGTCCACCGTGCCGCGCGCCTCCCAACCGCCGGCGTCGGCGATCCACAGCGGGTTCGTGAAGTGATGCAGCGTGACGATGGGCGTGAGACCGTGCCGCCGAAGCGACGCGAAGACCGCGTGGTAGTGCGCCACGGCGCTACCGTCCCACTGCCCGGGCGAGGGCTCGAGCCGGCTCCACTCCAACGACAACCGGTGCGCGTTATGCCCGTCGCCGGCGGCGAGCGCGAAGTCGGCGTCGAAGCGCTCCCAGTGCCGGCACGCCGATCCGCTGCCGCGCCCGCCGCTGATTACCCCGGGCAGCTGCTCGAAGCGCCACCAGTCGTTGCCGCGATTGTCGCCCTCCACCTGGTGGGCACTGGTGGCGGTGCCCCACAGGAAGCCGGCGGGGAAGCGTCGCGGGTCAGCCGGCACTGCGCGTGCGCTTCCGGGGTCTCGCGGGTTGGCCTTTGAGCGATCGCGACCGCGCCACCGACAATGTGACCAGCTTCTCGAGCACGTCGAGATCCACATCGTCGAGTCGCTTGAGGTACAGGCAGCAGCTGCTGCTGGCCTTGTGCGGGCCGAGGCGCTTGAGCAACAAGCCGTGCTCGCGGAAGTCCGCCGTCAAGTACACGGTGAGGGCCTGCTTGCGAGGCGAGAACGCGGCCAGGGGCCAGTCCAACTCGCTTCCGTCGGCATAGCGGAGCTGGCAACTGCCGAAGCCCACGATGCCAGGACCCCACATCTTCGGGCGCGCCCCGGTGACGCGGCGCATGAGCGTCGCGAGCGCGCGGCAATCGGCGCGTCGCGTCAGATCGGGGACGGCGGCGATGAACTTGGCGACACTGGCCGTGGTCGGCCTGGTCTTGGGTTCGGCCAAGGGGTCCTCCTGTGGGTGGGGCGTCCGGGGTTCACGTGAGCCGCGCACGCGCCAGCCTAAGCGCGACCTCCCGCCGCATCCAAGCGGCGCACCGGAGGCGCACCTGATAGGTTGGCCGGGATGCCCATCGCCGCCGCGCGCCCCTCGCGCATCCCCGACGGACTTCGCGCCCTTCGCCACCCCGGCTTCCGGCTGTTCTTCACCGGTCAGCTCATCTCGCTCATCGGCACCTGGATGCAGTCGGTGGCCCAGGGCTGGCTCATGCACCGGCTCACGGGTTCGGCACTCATGCTGGGGGTACTGTCGTTCGCCCAGTTCGCTCCTGTGCTGCCACTGGCCCTGTGGGCGGGCGTGATCGCCGACCGCAGCGACCGGCGCCGCATGCTGCTGTGGACCCAGTCACTGCTGCTCGTCCAGGCGGTCGTGCTGGCGGTCGTGGTGAGCCTTGGCATCGTGCGCCCGTGGATGGTGGTGCTGCTCGCGTGCGTCTACGGCATGGTGAACACGTTCGACCTACCCGCGCGGCAGGCGTTCGTGATCGACATGACGGGCCGGGAGGACCTGCCGAACGGCATCGCGCTCAACTCGGCCGCATTCAACGCCGCACGCATCCTGGGACCGGCCGTGGCCGGCCTGCTTGTGGCCACGGTGGGCGAGGCGGGCTGCTTCTGGTGGAACGCGCTGTCGTTCGTGGCCGTGCTCTCGAGCCTGGTGATCATGCGAGGGCCGCACGACCGAACTCGCCCGCCCGCTGCCGCCCTCGTGGCGCACGCTCCGGCGGCCGGCTCGATGCGCGAGGGCCTCGCGTATGCATGGTCCACGACGAGCATCCGGCAGCTGCTCGTGCTGCTGGCGGTGTGCGCCGGGCTCGGGTTCCAGTTCAACGTGCTCCTTCCCGTCTATGCGCGCGAGGTGCTGCACGCAGGAGCCCAGACCTATGGCTGGCTGTTCTCGGCGTTCGGTGCCGGCTCGCTGGTGGCGGCGGTGCGCATGGCGGTCACGCGCGAGCGCTGGACGCTGCGCCGGAACCTGCAACTCGGGCTCACGCTGGGCGGCCTCGGCCTCGCGGGCTTCGCGTGGTCGAGCTGGTTCCCAGCGATGGCGCTGTTCGCCGCGGTCGCGGGCTTCGGGCTCATCCTCTACGTGTCGAGCACGAATACGCTCATTCAGCTCACGGTGGAGGATCGCTACCGCGGCCGTGTCATGAGCCTCTACACGCTGTTCTTCGTGGGCACGTCGCCGTTCGGCTCGCTGTTCGCGGGTGCAGTGGCCGAGCGCTGGGGCGCCCCGGTCGCGACCACGATCTGCGCGCTCGTCCTGTTCGGCGGCGCGCTGTGGGTGAGCGGGCGCTTGCGCGAGATCGCGGCGCGAGAGGCAGCGGCGGCGGAGCCGGTGCCGGAGCCGGAGGCGACGGGGTAGCTTCTCCGTGGGGCTGTCTCGTCGGGGATACAGGGTCGCGCCGGCTGGAACCCGGGGGGCGTGAAACTGGTGAACGCTCGTCGGCCGCTTCCTGCGGCCTCCTCACTCGTCTGAAGGCACACTTCGCCATCCTGGCTCTCGCGTGCCTTCAGGCGTCACCATTTTCAGACCCCCCGGGCTCCAGCCTCCTGCCGCTGGATCAGGGGCCGCTTCACCCCTCGTCGCTCAGGACGCGGCGGCCGAGGACTTGACGGGTGGCGCCGTGGTGGGCGTGGGCGAGGAGGCCTCGCGCGGCTTCGTAGAGCACGGTCGCGCGCGGGAGGCGGGGGCGGTGGGCGATGGCGTGGAAGTCCGGGCGCGCGAGCGCCACGTCGAGCGAGGCCCGCGCCCACAGCGCCGGCAGCAGGCAGAAGAGCCGGAAGCGATGCTCGCTCGTGGGGATCGTGTCGAGGTAGTCCGGCACGCGGTCGAGCGCGGCGTGCGCCAGCGTGGCCAGGCGCAGCGACAGCTCGCGGGCTTCGCTCGAGGGGCCGATCAGGTCGCGCGGGCTGAGCCCGTGGCGCGCTAGCCACGCTTGTGGCACGTGGCAGCGGCCGCCGCGCAGGTCCACCGGCCAGTCGAGCAGGATGTTTGTGAGCTGGAGCGCTTCGCCCACGACGGGCGCCAGCGCCAGTCGTCGCGCCGCGCGCGCTGCGTCGTCGTTCACCAGCGCGTGCGAGACCAGCCGGGTGAGCATCTCGCCCACGCAACCCGCGACCACGTAGCAGTAGTCGTGCAGCTCGGCGTCGTCGTCCAGGTAGGGCGCGTGCGCGCCTCGTTCGGCCGCGCGGGTGGCATAGCGCTTCATGCCGAGCGCCATGGTGCGCACGCAACGGCGCACGTCGTCCGCGTCGGCTGGCTCCAGCGACGCGAGCACGTGCAGCAGCGCGGGCAGGCGAGCGAGAAGGTGCAGGTCGGCGCGCGGACGCTGGGTCGCCGCGCCCGCGGCCAGGCTAGCGGCGGCGACGGGGTCGCCGTCGAGCGCGGCCACGAGAGCGTCGAAGCGTGCAGCCATCTCGGAAGCTGGCCCGGGCCACGAATCCTCGAGCGCGTCGGCGGCGCGGCAGAGCAGGTAGGCCAGACGCACCGATTCGAGCATGCGTCCCGAGAGGCAGCGGATGTTCAGCGCGAACGTGCGCGAGACGCGGAGCAGTGCGTCGCGACACCAGGCGCGCTCGGTCGCCAACGCGTGCACGGCGCTGGGACCGGTGGAAGAGAAGGAGTGATTGGGATCTGCGGGGGCTTCCGCGGCGGGCATGCGCCGCAATATACCGCGCGGGCACGGGTTTCATGGCGAGCCCGGGTCGGTCCCCGAGACAGCGGCTCAGGGCTCCTCGACCACCTCCGCGGTCCAACTCACCTGGACCGCGCCCTTGAGCGAGGCCGCCGTGGGGCACTTGTCGAGATGGCGCGCGAGCGCACGGTCCACCGTCTCGCGGCACCCCGCCGGGATCCGCAGCCGATAGTGGACGCGCACCGAAGTGAGCACCGGCAGCCCGTCGCGCACCTCGTTTCCGCCCTCGACGTCGCAGCCGATCGCGTCGGAAGCCAACCGCACCTGGCGCGCTTCCAGCGCACCGTTCAGGGTGCCCAGCATTCAGCCGCCGGTGGCCGCCACGATGTAGTCGACGGGAAGTGGCAGCTCGCGCTCCGGCGTCAGCCGATAAAACGGCACGATGGCGCCGTGCACGCCCATGTCGACGGTGACACCGAGCGGCAGGTGAGCGCGGCGGTGGAGACTTCCCACCATGTCGAGCGTCACGCGAGAGACGTACAGCGGCTCGTTCATCGAGCGCCTCCGGGCACGGGTGGACGGGGTCGTACGGCCGACGGCCGCAGGGTCGTGACGCCTTCACACATATGCTAGTTTCCCTCGCCGGTCCAATCGCGCCCGCACCCGCGTGGAATGCCGCTCGCGCGAGGTACGGCCCACACCCCGAGAGCCCATGCCCGCCGCACGTGACTTCGCCGTCATCGCCCGCATCGCCACCGCGACCGCAACGCTCATGTTCGCGCTCATCGTGGTGGGCTCGGTCGTTCGCACGACCGGCTCGGGCCTGTCCTGTCCCGACTGGCCGCTCTGCCACGGCAAGCTGATCCCGCCGTTCCAGTTCAACATCCTCGTCGAGTGGTTCCACCGACTGCTCGCGCTGGTCGTGGGCGTCGGGCTGCTCGCCACGGCGGTGTGGAGCGCGGCGCATCGCGAGACGCGCGCACGGCTCGGCGGCCTAGCGACGCTGTGCATCGCGCTCTACCTGTCGCAGGCGCTGCTTGGCGCGCTCACGGTATGGAAGCTGCTCGACCCGAACGTGGTGAGCGGCCATCTGGCCATGGCCCTGCTGCTGTTCGCCGCGCTGCTCACACTGGGGCTGATCGCGCGCCACGAGTCGAACCCTCCACGCACATCGCACGCGCGGCCCGCGGGATTGCTGCCGTGGTTCGGCGTGGCCACCGGGGCGGTCTGGGCGCAGGCCGTGCTGGGCGGCATGGTGAGCACGAACCACGCGAGCCTCGTCTGCCCCGATTGGCCCACCTGTAACGGCGAGTGGTTCCCGCCCATTAGCGGACTCGTGGGGCTGCAGATGTCGCATCGCTTCGGGGCCTATGCGCTCGCCTTCCTGCTCGCGGCACTGGCGTGGCGCGCGCGCAGGGCGGGCGACGCCGGCGTGCGGCGCATCGGCGTGCTGCTCCTGGTATTGGTGCTGGCGCAGGCCGCCGTGGGCGTGGCCAACGTTCTGCTCGGCGTGCCGGTGTGGGTGTCGGCGCTGCACCTAGCGAATGCCGCGCTCATGCTGGCGCTTGCGCTTGCGGGCACGTTCCGGCTGGCCGCGCTTCCGGTTAGCGAGCGGGCGTTCGTCGGAGCGATGGCGCGATGAGCGTGGCGAACGGCCTGCCCGCGGCGCGCACGCGCAGCGCCTCGTTCGGGGCGTGGCTCGAGCTGACCAAGCCGCGCATCGTGCTGCTCGTGCTGTTCACCGGTGTTCCCGCGCTGCAGCTGGCCTCGCTGGGCTGGCCCGAGCCGCGGCTCCTGTGGGGCACGCTCGCCGGCATCATGCTGTCGGCGGCATCGGCGGCGAGCTTCAACCACTACTTCGACCGCGACATCGACGCGCTCATGGTGCGCACGCGCACGCGGCCGCTGCCCTCGGGGGCGCTGCCGCCCGTGGCGGCCCTGCTATTGGGCGTGGTGCTCGGCGTGCTCGCGCTGGCGGTGTTGCTTGCCACCGCCAACCCGCTCGCGGCGGCCATCGCGCTGGCGTCGATCGTCTACTACGCCTGGTTCTACACGGTGTGGCTCAAGCGTCGCACGCCCTTGAACATCGTGATCGGCGGTGGCGCGGGCGCGAGCGCGCCGCTCATCGCCTGGGCCGCCGTGACCGGCCGTGTGGAACTGCCCGCCGTGTTGCTCGCGAGCATCATCTTCCTGTGGACGCCGCCGCACTTCTGGGCGCTGTCGCTCTACCGTCGCGACGACTACGAGCGCGCCGGGCTCCCCATGCTGCCGGTGACGCACGGCGAGGCCGAGACGCGGCGCCAGATACTGCTCTACACGCTGGTGCTGGTGGCGAGCACCATGGTGGTCGCACCACTCGCGGGCTTGGGGCTGCTCTACACGGCGAGCGCCGCGGTGCTCGGGGCCATCTTCGTGGCCGGCGCCGTGCGGCTCTACCGCCAGCCGGGTACCCCGGCGGCCCAGTCGCTGTTCCGCTACTCGATCCTGTACCTGTTCGTGCTGTTCCTGATGATGAGCCTGGACGCGGCGGCCGCGGCGTCTCGCGTGGGGGGCTGAAGGGCGGGGGAGAGCACCCGTCCGCCGGGGCCACGGTGCGCCCCCAGAAAATGGTCAGGCCCCGAAGGCTCGCGCCCTCGGGGCCAAATGGTAGCGGGGGCTGGATTTGAACCAGCGACCTTCGGGTTATGAGCCCGACGAGCTACCAGGCTGCTCCACCCCGCATCACCTAGAAGCAAGTTAGGTCCGCCGCCTTCCGCTGTCAACCCCCCCCGAGCCTGCCATTTCGGAACGGGGCGCCACGAGGGGCCCGGAAGAGCCTTGCCTATCGGTAGATCGTCTTGAGTCGTCCCCAGGTTCCACCCACGGTCTTCACGACCCCGAAGTCGACTGCGAGGTCGTCGAGGATGAAGACGTTTGGACCTTCGACCTCCACGCGTACGATCCCTGGGGCGCTCACGGAGAGCAGCTGTACGGTCGGCTGCAGCATGATCGAGTGGCCCGAAACCAACACGTTCCCCGCATCGTACGCCCGCATCGTCGCAGGCCCGACCCAAGAGACACCGGTGGCGGCAAGGATCGACACTTGGCTCACCGGGATGCTGAAGTGCATCTGCTGAGGATCGCGGGGGATTCCACCATCGGAGAATGCGGCCCCACTGTTGAAAGCCAGGAAGTTGGGGGAGGAGTGACCGGCAACGCCGAAGTTTCCGCACTCGTTCAAGATCCCGCCACCCTCCAAAGGCGCCGGCCCATCAAACGTCACGCCGAGCGCGGCATATGCCGTCCTGAGCGCTGTGGTGAGCATGAAGACGCACGGTTGCGGCGCATCATTGAAGTCGATGAACACCGCTGTGCTGTTTCGTGCGATGGGCGGCGGGCTAGGCGGCGGAACCGGAGGAATCCCCTGGGTCTCGATTCCATCGATCACCCCCGCCGACGCGACGGAGGGCACGGTAAGCGCAAGCAGCAGGGTTCTGCGCAGCCACCTCATTGCTAACATTCCTCTCCCGCAGAGTGTCGTTCGTGCAGGGTTTCGCCTAGCGCCGGTCTGCTCGTTGCGCTGTCAGCGTAGACATGGCCCGCAGCCGATTCAACCAAAACGCCGATGGCCCAGCCGTTTCGCAACTTCGGGGCCCGGGCGCGAAGTTGCGAAACGGTTGCCCTCGAGCACAATCGGTTGCTCTGCTCTGGGGGGGTCGCTATGCTGCCCCGCCTCGACCGGGTTCCCGGCCCATCCGGCCCACCAGCACCGCAACTCCATGGAGGTCAAGTTGTTCCGTCCGCGGTCCGCAGTCCTGGCGGTCTTTTCCTTGGGCCTGCTGCTCGTCCCCTCGGGCGCGTTCGCCGCTGCCGAAGTGCACCGGCTCAGTCTGGCCATCTCCGGCACCCCAACGCAGCTGAACGCCGGCGACTTCAACGATGTGATCGACTTCTACAACCGCGTCGTGCTCACGCCGCCGCCGCGGAGCTTCGAACCGCTGGACAAGGTCAAGTTCACCTGGCTCTTCGACAGCGAGCTGCGCTATTTCGTGACTCGCAACATGTCCATCAACGCCGGCGTGGGCCAGCTGCGCGCCAGCTCGGCGAAGGAGTACCTCCCGGCGCTGTCGCAGGCCATCAACGTGCGCGCGGAGATCGTCACCGTGCCCGTGCACCTCGGCGCGACCTACTACCTGCAACCCTACAACCAGGGCGACTTCCAGGCGCGGTTGCTGGTGAGTGGCGGCGTCGTGCAGTACTCGCATACGCGCATGACATTTCTGCAGCAGCTCTCCGGCGTCGACCCCATCAGCTCGGCGGAGCTCGGCGGTTCGTTCAAGGAGTCGATCACGCAGGACGGCCCGGGCTACTACGCCGAGGGCGGCGTGCACATGTTCTTCGCCGCGCGCTACTCGGTGCTGCTCTCGGCGTTCTATCGGAGCGGCGAGCTGGCGGGGTTCGTGGACGAGCGCACCGGCCTGCCGGTCGCGAATCCCCAGACTGGCGAGCCGTTCCGGCTCGATGTGGGCGGAATCGGCCTCCGATTGGCGGCGGTCATCGGGCTCTAGCGAGCCTGGCGTCAGCGCGCGGTGTCGGGCTTGGCCGGGTCGCCGCGGAACCGGTACACTACCTCGCCAGGCGCCGCCCAGCCGTGCTGCGTTCGCGCGATCTCCTCGGCGTGGAACCGGCGCGCATACGGGTCGGACGACTGTCGTTCGAGCGCCTGGGTGGACTGCTTGAGGTCGCGCGCGTCTCGCTCGGCGCGCGAGATCTCGCGCTGGAGCTGCCCAATGCGCCAGAAGCTGTGGTCCGAGAGCACGGTCACCCACACCAGCCATACCCCGGCCGCGAGCCAGAACCAGCGTGGAATGTGGCGCACACGCGTGCCGAACGAGCCGGCCTCGAGCGGGCGAGCGAAGAAGCGGCGGGTGCGATCGCGCGGCTTCATGGACACCTCCTTGTGAACGTCGGTCCACGGCATCCGTGCCGTGGTCCGCCAGGCGAATCGCTACGAGGTCAGCACGCGGCCCGGAACGCCTGACGTCCCGGGTAGTGGGCGCTGGCCCCCAACTGCTCCTCGATGCGTAGGAGCTGATTGTACTTCGCGACGCGGTCCGTGCGACAGAGCGAACCCGTCTTGATCTGGCCGGCGTTCGTGGCCACGGCCAGGTCGCTGATGGTGACGTCCTCGGTCTCGCCCGAGCGGTGCGAGATCACGGCGGTCCAACCGGCGCGCTGCGCCATCTCCACCGCCGCCAGCGTCTCGGTGAGCGTGCCGATCTGGTTCACCTTGACGAGGATCGAGTTGCCCACGTTCTCGCGGATGCCGCGCGACAGGCGCGTCACGTTGGTCACGAACAGGTCGTCGCCCACCAACTGCACCTTGCCGCCCAGCTTCTGGGTGAGCAGCGACCAGCCGGCCCAGTCGTTCTGGTCGAGGCCGTCCTCGATGCTGACGATGGGGTAGCGCTCGCACAGCCCCGCGTACCAGTCCACCATCTGCGCACTGCTGAGCTTCTTCCCGCCCTCGCCAGCGAGCGCATAGCCGCTGCCGTCCGCTTGCCAGAGTTCGCTCGCCGCCACGTCGAGCGCCAGCGCCACCTGCTCGCCGGGCTGGTAACCCGCGGTCTGGATGGCGGTGATCAAGATCTTGAGTGCGTCCTCGTTCGAGCGCAGGTTCGGCGCGAAGCCGCCCTCGTCGCCCACGGCGGTGGCGAGCCCCTGCTGCTTCAATACGCCGTGCAGCGCATGGAACACCTCGGCGCCCCAGCGTAGCGCCTCGTGGAAGCTGGTCGCACCCAGCGGCACGATCATGAACTCTTGCAGGTCCACGTTGTTGTCCGCGTGCGCGCCGCCGTTCACCACGTTCATCAACGGCACCGGCAGCACGTGCGCGTGCGCGCCACCCAGGTGGCGATAGAGCGGCACTTCCAGCGCGGCCGCCGCGGCGTGCGCCACGGCCATGGACACGCCCAGGAGCGCGTTGGCTCCGAGCTTGGCCTTGTTGGGCGTGCCATCCAGCTCGAGCAACCGGGCGTCCACGGCGCCCTGCTCGTAGGCACTCATGCCGAGCAGGGCGGGAGCGATCACCTCGCCCACGTGGGCCACGGCCTTCCGCACGCCCTTCCCCCGGTAGCGTTTGGGGTCACCGTCGCGGAGCTCGATGGCCTCGTGCTCACCGGTGGACGCCCCGGACGGCACCGCGGCGCGCCCGAGGGCGCCGCCTTCCAACACACAGTCCACCTCAAGGGTGGGGTTGCCACGCGAGTCGAGGATCTCGCGGGCGCGCAGAGCGGAGATGGTCAGCATGGCGCGGCAGGCTAGCCCGGACCCTCCGCGAACCGCAAGCCGCCGAAGGCGCTTGGAGGCGCCTCATACCGGGCGCGCTCGGGGCATGCGGGGGCATACTTGGCGGCCGCAACCCATTCCGGGCATGTTTCTTGACCCGCTCCTGACCGCGAACCTAATGTGCCTCGCCATGAAACCTTCGGCCGTCTGGAAGCGTAGCCGCCACTGGATCCCGGGGACGTGAGCGGCGGCGAAGACGCCGATCTCGTCCGCCGGTGCCTGTCGGGCGACCAGCGGGCCTGCCGGGACCTGGTTCGGCGATACGAGCGCCCCGTCTACTCGGTTCTCATGCGGGTGGTGCGGCGCGCCGAGGATGCCGAGGACCTGGTCCAGGAGACTTTCGTCCGGGTGTTCCGGGCGCTCGACCGGTACGACACCAATCGGCCGTTCGCGGCATGGGTGTTCACGATCGCCTCGCGACTGGCGATCGACCACCTCCGCCGCCGAAGGGTCAAGACGGTCTCACTGACCGTCTCGGAACCGGGATCCAGCAGCGAGGAACGGGAACTCGACGTGGTGGA
>CAYQNV010000121.1:0-3848 GCA_964418975.1 uncultured bacterium
TTTTCCGTCCCGTCCTCGTCGAGGAAGGTCGCGCCCAGCGGCGCCGAGTAGCGAGAGCCACGGAACGCGCCGTCCACCAGGCCGAAGCCCACGCGGTCGTGGAATCCGAGCCACTCCGTGAGCCGCGCGGGTAGCACCACGAACAGCAGCAGGCCCAACCCCAGCGAGAACGCCACCGTGGCGTACTGCAGCACGGTCATCCACACGCTCTGCTTCTCGGGCTGGCCGTCGGGGGTGGCCTCGCGTGAGGATTCGTCGGCGCTGAAGTTCAGCGCGGTGATGCCGAGCGCCAACGTCTCGAACAGCGACACCGCACCGCGCACCACGGGCAGGCCGAGCGGCTTGATGCGGCGGGTGATGGACTCGAACCGGCGCTCGAGATAGGCGAGCGACCCATCCGGGCGCCGCACGGCCACGGCGACGAGCGTGGGCGAGCGCATCATGACGCCCTCGATCACCGCTTGACCGCCCAGGGGGAGAAACGGCATCAGACCTCCGTGGAAAAAAAGACACGGCTCCCGAAGCGGGCGTGCATACGCCCACGACGGGAGCCGGTGAAGAGTCGCTACTTTTCGGTCGAGTCGGTCGGCTCGGCGGGCGCGACCTTGGCGTAGCGCCTGCGGAAGCGGTCCACGCGTCCGGCCTTGTCCAGCAGCTTCTGCTTGCCGGTGAAGAACGGATGGCACTTGGAGCAGATGTCCAGGTGCACCTTGCCGTCCGACGACGACGGCTTGAGCGTGGTGCGCGTCGTCCACTCCTCGCCACAGCCGTAGCAGTGGAACGCGCGCGTCTCGTAAACCGGATGGATTCCAGACTTCATGGCACATCTCCGCAACGGCGGCGTTCCCCGGGATCCGGCCCGGCGCCGGGAGCACCGGGGCACCCCTTCGCGAGGAGGGGTCCAGCCGGGTCCGGCAGCGGGAAGCGGGTGGTTCCGAGCGCTCCGCCTGAGTGAAAGTGAGGGCGGGGAGTATGCCGCAGACGGGGCGGGGTTGTCCAAACGCGGGGAGATGTCCCGATCAGAGCGCTCAGGCGCGAACAGCCTCCCTGTACCCGCGCCACCGACCTCGAGTCGTCACGGCCGCTCGGTGACCGGCCGCGCTCCGGGCCCCGGGAGCGGCGGCCAGGCGCCGCCCTCGGTCTCGGCGGCGAGCAGTTCCTCGACCGAGTGGTAGCGATAGACGGTCGGGGCTTGGTGCACGAACAATCCGCCGGTGTCGGCCGAGGGTCCGTACGTGGAGTAAACGGGCCGGCCGAGCAGGCGCAGCAGCACGGTGAGTTGGCCGCGGTGGTGCGCGCTGTGCGCGATGCGGCGCTGGAACACCCACCCGCGCGAGCGCTGCACGTCGAAGAATCGCGTGGTCCCGGTCCACCACTCGGCCGGCATCGCCTCGAGACGCTCCTGTCGAAACGTCGAGGCCGCGGCGTAGTGCAACAGGAACGCGAGCCGAGTCTCGTGTTGCGGCAGAACCTCGAGCGGCGTGGCGATTCCGAGCATGTTGCGCACCCAAGTGTCCTCGGACACGCACTGGTGCACCATGTGCTCGAGTGGTGTGCGCGCGCGCTCGGCACAGCGAAATCCCAGATCCTCATCGCGAAACGCCGACCACACCGTGAGCGTCTTCAGCCGCTCGGTGTCGTAGGTCTCGGCGAAGAATCGCCACGGGTTCGGCTCGGGCATCGGCGTCCCTCCCGCGCCTTGCCGAGCCTACCCTGCGTGGCCCGCGGTGGCGCTCTCGTGCAAAGTCTCGGGCGCCACGTCGGCGCCATTGGGCCAGGCCACCGTACCGCCGTCCAGGAAGAAGCGGCGAAAGTACTCGGGATCCCTCAACGGCTCGAACACCGGGCCCTCGAACCACGGCTGAAAATCCACCGTGCCCACGACCCCGTCGTCAAAGGTCAACCGCATGCGGTAGCCGTAAAGGTACTCCGCCCGAATGACGTGAGCATTTGGCACCATTGTTCACTCCAAGGGCGGAATCGGCAGAATTGCTTCACCCGCCGCGCCGCGTTGATCCCGGCTTACGAGTTCATGTTCTCCAGGAACTTCTTGTTCGTCTTGGAGTCGCTCATCTTGCCGATCAAGAACTCCATCGCCGCGACCGGGTTCAGCTCGGTCAGGAACTTGCGAAGGACCCACACACGCGACAGCACGTCGGCGGGCATCAACAGCTCTTCCTTGCGCGTGCCGGAGCGGTTGATGTCGATGGCCGGGTAGATGCGCTTGTCGGCGATCTTCCGGTCCAGCACGAGCTCGGAGTTCCCCGTGCCCTTGAACTCCTCGAAGATCACCTCGTCCATGCGCGAACCGGTCTCGATCAACGCTGTGGCGATGATGGTGAGTGAGCCACCGCCCTCGATGTTGCGCGCGCTGCCGAAGAAGCGTTTGGGCCGCTGCAGCGCGTTGGCGTCCACGCCGCCGGAGAGGATCTTGCCCGAGTGCGGCACGACGGCATTGTGCGCGCGGGCCAGGCGGGTGATGGAATCGAGCAGGATGACCACGTCGCGGCCGTGTTCCACCAATCGCTTGGCCTTCTCGATCACCATCTCGGCCACCTGCACGTGGCGTTCGGCGGGTTCGTCGAACGTACTCGACACCACCTCGCCCTTTACCGAGCGCGCCATGTCGGTGACCTCCTCGGGCCGCTCTTCGATCAGCAGCACGATCAGCAGTACCTCGGGATGGTTTTCGGCGATGGCGTTGGCGAGCTTTTGCATGAGCACGGTCTTACCCGCCTTGGGCGGCGACGTGATGAGCGCGCGCTGGCCCTTGCCGATGGGCGAGACCAGATCCACGATGCGGGTCTCGAGACAGCGGTCCTTGGTCTCGAGGTTCAGCTTGTCCACTGGATAGAACGGCGTGAGGTTGTCGAACAGGATCTTGCCCTTCGCCGTCTCGGGGCTCTCGAGGTTGATGGCCTCGACGCGCAGCAGCGCGAAGTAGCGCTCGCCTTCCTTGGGCGGCCGCACCTGCCCGCTCACGGTGTCACCCGTGTGCAAGTCAAAGCGCTTGATCTGCGACGGCGACACGTAGATGTCGTCCGGGCCAGGCAGATAGTTGTACGTGGTCGAGCGCAGGAAGCCGTAGCCCTCAGGCAGGATCTCCAGTACGCCTTCCGCGAAGATGAGCCCGCTCTTCTCGGTCTGCGCCTCGAGCACCTTGAAGATGAGCTCCTGCTTTCGCAGCCCACTCGTGCCCTGGATCTCGAGCTCGGTGGCGAGTGCGAGCAGCTCGGTCATCGTCTTCATCTTGAGCCGCTGAAGGTCGAGCGTCTCGCCGGTGGGAACGACGGTCTCGGTGATCTCTTCCATGGTGATCTCGCCTCGTGGCGTCGGCAGGGGTGCCGTGAGGGCGCGCCCGGGCGGCGGCTCACGGTTCGTGCGGCCTGTGGGGTGGGACGTTGCGTCCCTTGGCCTGTGGGAGGTGTGGAGGGTGCGGACCCGGTGGCCCGGGTCACGTGGAGCGCGATTCCTCGTGTGGGGAAGCGGGACCGGAAGGGATTCCGGTAGCGGCGGCGGATCGGGGAGCGGATGGGATGAGAGACGCCCGAGGAGTGGTGCCGGGCGAGACGCCGGGGCGCGCGGGGTCCGAGGCGGACAGCACGCAGCGACCCGTGAAATTTAGTTTCCGCGCTCTCGCGGTGTCAAGACGCTGGATTCATCCCGGATTTCGCAGGGGTAGCACGGGAACGGTCGCCGAGGGCGAGCGCGGCCTCGTCGAAGGGTGTCTCGGTCGTCGCGAGTCGTGAGCTCACGCGGTGGCCGTCGCGGAGAGTGTGCAACGCAGCGGCGGACGGCGAGCCAAGTGCTTGCAGGACAAGGCTCCGTCCCGGCATTCGACGGAGTAT
>CAYQNV010000122.1:0-19386 GCA_964418975.1 uncultured bacterium
GAGGTCGCGCAACAGGACGTGATCAGCGAGGTGCGACAGCGAGTAGCGCTTCATGGCGGGACTCCGCGATAGGGACGAATCGCGGGGGCAGCACAATTCATGGCATGCGTGTTCGCGGCGCTCGCAGAGCCACGGGCTCGGCGCCGAGCGCTTCGCGACGACAATTTCTCAGCGGAACAGCCCCGACGACGGCAGTGCGAACTCTCCGCGCGCTGGCGCTCGATAGGCGGGGGAGCCGCGCGGCGGAGGCGACCGCGTCCCAGAGCCTGTCAATCGAATTCGCAGGTCCAGACCGGTCCAGCCCGACGCCCGCCAACCTCGCGAATACCGCGCCAACCCTGACGAGTGCGTTGATGCCGAAGCAGCGAAAGTCGTTTACGCTCCCAACTCCCCGTGATTTCATTCGAAGGATCGCCCACATGCCTCCGATGCGCCTGTGGTTCGCGATGCTCGTCCTCGCGCTCCTCGCTCCCCCCGCTCACGCCGCGCTCTCTCCCGCCGACTCCGCCTACCAGGGCTACCGCATCCCCGAGCACCGCTGGTCGCAGTGGTCGGCGCTACTCGATGGATCCGCGGGGCAGCAATCGGGCGCGAACGTGTTCGGCACCGAGAGCCGCCGGGGTAGCTTCAGTGGCCGACTCGGGACCAACGCGACATGGGGGTACGACTCGGACCCGCTGCAATATGGTTGGGGACTTTCCGCGGACCTGAATGGATCCCGATCCAGCGAACGGGTCCAATCCACGAACTTGTTCTTCAGCTCGAGCCAGGACGACCGCAACAAGGACGTCGCGCAGCGATTCACCGTTTCGGGGTCGATCCGGCCCTATCCCTGGCGCATGCCGGTGGGCTTCTCGCTCCAAAGCAATCATTCGCTCGAACTGAACCAGTCCTTCAACTCGTTCGATCGCGTGAACCGAGCCCCGCCGGACGAGCAGCGGCGATTGCGTTCCCGCGCCCAGGGGCTTCGCCGCTGTCGCGGGATCGTGAGTGTCGGCATCGGTTACGGCCGCGTCCGGCACGCCACGCCCGTCTATCAGGTGCAAGTGGCCGAGGAACGGCTGCTGCGCACCGGTGCACTCGCTCGTCCGCTCTCCGCCTCGGCTCGAAGCCAGCTGGCGGCGCTGTTCACGATTCAGGGCGAGCTCGCATTCGCTCACCAGCGCCCCGACAAGTACTTCTGGAAGGAGTTGGAACGCGTGTTGCGCGAGGACGGGGCTCTCGCGCCGGGTTCGCTGGACGCCTTCGACGTGTTTCGGCTCCTGGAGCCGCTGAGCGTCAGCAGGTCCCGCCCCCGCCGCACCGGCTTCTTCGTGGGACCTGCCATCGTGGTGGTGACCCAGCGCAACCGCGCCAGCCTTGAAGAGTCGAGTTCGGACGTCCTGTTGTCGTCGGGGACCGTCGTGACGGCGACCGGCAGCCGTCTCGACACCACCGTGGAAGAACGGCACGACGACGTCTACACCTCGTTCGTCGCCGAATACCATCGTCCCTTGGGCACTCGCTGGCAGACCGACGTCTCCACCTCGGCAAACCTCACGGAGTCCGGCGAGCACCTGTTCTGGTCCACGTCCGCGGGCGCCACGTTCATGGTGTCCGACCGCTGGCTGGCGACGTCCGCCCTGAGCCACTACGCGAGCGCGCCGGGACAAGGGACCGAGCGCCGCGTCAACAACTGGGGAGTCACCCTGGGCGGCGAGCTCTACTACTTCCTCGAGGACGCCTGGGCCTTGCGCCTGAGCGGCAGCCTGGGGCAGGAGCACTCTCCCCTTGGGTTCGGACGCACCAGTGGGGTCCAGCTCGGCATCACCTACGTGGTCTCCGGCCTGTTCGAAGCGCCCGGGCTCGTGGAGCGCATGCGGCCCACGCCCCCCATCCCCTGAACAAGGAGGTTCGCATGAGACGCCTACTCTCGATCCTGTTGCTGTTGCTGGTGGGCCTGCAATCGGCCGGGCCCGCGTTCGCCGCGCGTCGCAAGACCGTCGTTCGCCACAAGCACACTCGCACCACGGTGGTCGTACACCGCGGCTGGCCATTGCGCCGGCCGGCTCGCGTGGTGGTGGTGCGGCCCGCGCGCGTCGTGGTGCGCGTCACGCCGGCGACCTACCTGGCCCCGGTGGTGTTCGCCGGCGTCGTGATCGCAGTGGCGAACGCTCCAGCACGCGAGATCCTCGTGTGGGAGGACGGCGAGACGCTCGCCAAGGACGAGGACTGGACCGAGCTCACGCTCAACTGCGACTCGCGCGGCACCCGGCTGTGGCTGGACGTGACGTCCGGTCGCTTGCAGATGGACTGGGCCGAGGTGGTGTTCGAGAACGGCGACGCCCAGGTGGTGGACTTCCGCGAGCGCACGCACGCTCCCGGGCTCTACTCGTTGCTCGACTTCCGCGATGGGCGCAAGGTGGATCATGTGCGCTTGGTGGCGCGCGCCAAATCCGACGCCGCGCGCGTCGTGCTCAAGATGGAGCAGTAGCGCGCGAGTCCGTCAATTCGTGGCGAAGCCCCGCATAAAACGCGTCACGCGCTCGCCGTCGCGCGAGCGCAGCGAGACGCACGTGCGCACGTTGTCGCTCACTCGCTCGAGCGTCTGTTCCACGCCGGGAACCGCGCGCTGCGGGTCGCTGAAGAACGCCTTCGTGACGGCGAGCCGCTGCTCGGAGCAGCCGCTGCCCATCATCGGCATGAACCGCAGCGCCGGCGGCGGCACGCGCTCCGCGATGCGGGCGTACTCGCGCACCATCCATTGGAACATGCGCTCGCCCGCTGCCTCGTTGCGGTCGCCAAAACCGCGCATGATCAGGAGCATGTCGGTCGGGCGCACCTTCTCGGACAGCATGTAGTCCAGTGCGCGCGCCTCGAGCGCGGGATCCTCGAACGCGCCGAGCGCGCCGAGGAACCGTCGTCGGGTCGCGGGCACCTCGCTGGCCTCGAGCCGCCGCTGGTAGTCCGCGAACAGGCTCGCGTCCCCCCGCTTGGCGGCCAGCGACACCACCGCGTCGGCGATACTGGGATCCACGCTGCTGGAATCCGCCAGGTAGCGTGCCGCGGCCGCGCGCGCGTAAGCCATCACCTTCTCGTCCTGGCCACGGTTCGCGAGCCAGCGGAGCAGTGTGCCGCGCACGGTGGAGACGGTCTCGTCCTCGTCCGGCCGGCGCTCGTAGCCCACGCGCTCGAGCGCGGGCGACAGCGTGCGCCGCACGTACACCGCGAACAGGTCGGCGAGGCTGTCGGGCACGAACGCCTGGCGCACGCCGCTCAAGCCTTCCATGGCGCCCGACAACACCTCGGGTTCGGTGTCCCGGCCAAAGTGCGACAGCGCCGCCAAGTAGGTGTCGCCGTGCACCTCGCCCGTGGTCATGAGCAGCGACAGGTTGCCGAGCAGGGCGATGCGTTCGTGGGGCGTGAGCAGGCTGGCGGCGTTCTCGGCCAGCGCCGTCATCCACTCCTCGGGCACGCTCCACGCGTAATAACCGTGCCCCTCGCCGTTCGGCATGACCCACGCCGGGCGCGCCGAAAGCTTCACCAGCACGCTCTCGTCTCGGAGCATCACGCGCTGCGAACGCACGGTCTTCCCGTCCGACCACTTGAGCGTTACCGGCAGGTGCCAGCGCACGGGCGGTTGCGTCACGCCGTAGGGCGTGGCGCGCGACTGCGTCAGTCGCACGCCGCCCTCGGCCGGCACGACGCGCAGGTACGGCACGCCGGGCTGGTCCAGGAACGTGGTCATGGCCGCGGACACGTTCGTGCCGCTCGACTGGTCCAGTGCCCGCCACAGGTCCGCCGCCGTCGCGTTCCCCCATTCGTGCTTCTTCAAGTACGCCTGCACCCCTTTTCGGAACGCCTCCGGACCCAGGTAGCGCTCGAACATGGACAGCACGGCGTTGCCCTTGTTGTAGATGAGGCCCACGTTCTGCAGCCCCGCCGCCGAGCTGGTGGTGTTGTCGCGGATCGCGCGCGTGGAGGGCTGCGTGTCGCCATCCTTCACGCGTTGCACGCTCTGGAGCTCGTGCAATCCGCTGCGAAGTTGCGGATACACTTGGTCGGTGATCTTGGCCGCGAGCCAGTCGGCGAATGATTCGTTGAGCCACAGGTCGTCCCACCACGCCATGGTCACCAAGTCGCCGAACCACATGTGCGCCAGTTCGTGCGCCGTGACGCTCGCCAACGAGCGGCGCTGCGACGCCGTAAGGCTCGCCGGATCCAACAGCAGGATGTCGTCGCGGAACGTGACGAGCCCCGGGTTCTCCATGGCGCCATACGCGAACTCGGGCACCGCGACCAGGTCGAGCTTCTCGAACGGGTAGCGCGTGCCGAACCAGCCCTCGAGCGCCGCGAGCAGGCGCGGCGTGGCCTCCGCGGCGGTCCCGGCGAGGTGCTTCTGGCCGCGGCACGTGACGATGCGCGTGGGGATGCCGGTGCCCGGCACGTCCGTGTACTCGAGCGGGCCCACGGCCATGGCCAGCAGATAGCTGGGGAGCGGCGGGGTGCGCTTGTAAGTGACGGTCTTCCAGCCGTCTTTCTCGATGGTGCGCTCCACCGGCATGTTGGTGAGTGCTTCCTGCGCCGCTGGCACCTCGAGCACCAACTGCCACGGGAACTTGAAGCCCGGCTCATCCCAGCACGGGAACGCCTCGCGGGCGTCGTCTGATTCGAACTGCGTGAACAGGTAACCGCGCTCGTCGCGGACGGCGCGGTAGAGCCCGATGGCACGCGTGCCGAAGAGGTGCGTGAACTCCACGTCGAGCGTGGCGGGCCCGGCGGTGAGCGAGCGCGCCGTGGTGAGCGTCTGGAGTCCGTGATCGCCGGTGCTGCGCGTGCACGCCACGCTGTCGCCGCCCTGGCGAAGCGTCACCCGCGTGAGCCGCTGGCCCTCGGCGTGGAAGCGAAGCGTGTCGGTGGCCTTCGCGACCTGGAGCTCCACGTGCACGCTGCCCGAGTAGCTGCGCTTGTCGGGGTCGAGCCGGAGCCGCACGGTCTGGAATCTCGGCACGACGTCGCGACTGAGGCGCACGTCGGGTGCTTCGGCGGCGGGCGTCCCCGTGGCCAGCACCGCGAGCAGGCCGGCGGTGAAAGCGGCGACTACGAGCAGAGTCGAGCGGCGGGCGGGCATGGGACCTCCGGGCGGTGAGCGGTGGGACGCAGGAACCGACGGACAGTGCGCGGGTCGTGCGGCCGGCGCAAGCACGGCCACGGCCAGCGCGCGATTCCGCGGCACCGGCGCGGCGTAGGTTTGAGGCGGCGAGCGCGGCCGCGTAGTGTCGCGCGTCATGACGCCGACACGGAGGTCGACCGATCACCTGCTGCCGCTCGTTCTGGTCATGGTGGCGGGTGCCGCGCTCTGGTACGCGCACGCTTTGGCCTGGGACCTAGGGGGCCGCTCCCCCATCCTGTCCTACGACAGTGCGCAATACGCGCTCGCCGCGCGCGAGCTGGCGTGGCA
The DNA here is from genome assembly GCA_964418975.1 of uncultured bacterium. Lineage (GTDB taxonomy): Bacteria > Eisenbacteria > RBG-16-71-46 > RBG-16-71-46 > RBG-16-71-46 > JAIOPA01. Next base: position 5,441 of record CAYQNV010000122.1, read on the forward strand.
CGGCCGGCTCGCGACGCCGTTCGCGTTGCCCATGGACCTGGTGTGGCATGCCGATGCCCCGTGGCCGCTGTCCGCGCTCCAGCCGGGCCTGGTCCTGGTGGAGGCGTGCATCTTCAGGCTCCTCCCCGCGAAAGGGGCGAACGCCGGTTCCGACCCGCGCGCCTGGCTCACACTGATCCTGCCGTTCGTGAGCTATCTCATGCTCGGGGCCGGCGCCGTGCTCGGCATGCGCCACCTGCTCGCTCGCTACGCGTCCGAGGCACCGCGCTGGGTGCGAGCGGGCGCCCCGGCCACGCTCGGGCTCATGGTGCTGCTCGACCCCGAGGCACAGCACTTCGCGGTGAGCGGCCTCACCGAGCTGCCGTTCACCGTGCTGCTGCTGGGCGGGCTGCTCGGTCTGGCCCGCGCGGCGGGTCCGGCCTATCCGCTGGCATTCGGGCTGCTGCTCGGGGTCGCGGGGCTGTTCCGCGCCAACATGCTGTGGCTCGCTCCGCTGTTCGCGCTCGTCTCCGCCTGGTGCGCCCCACCCGGCCGGCGGCTGCACGTGACGCTGGGGATGCTCGCCGGCTTTGCGCTGCCGCTGGCGCCGTGGTGGTACTACAAGTGGCGCGCGTTCGGCTCTCCCGCCTGGGACGTGACACGTTTCGTCATCTGGGATCAGGTGGACGGTCGCACTTGGTTCCAGCTCTACCATCGACCCGAGCTCCCCGCGCTGCCCGCGGGCGCCGAAGCGGTGCGCCTGCTCGTGGCCAAGCTCGCGGGCAATCTCGCACGAGTCGGGCCCCTGCTGCTCGAGGGTCCGCGCGGGCTCTGGCTCGGCGCGCTCGTCGCGTGGCTCTTCACGCGGCCACGCCGACCGCTCGCCGCGGCGGCGGCCGTGGCGCTGGCCGGACTGGGGTTGAACCTGCTGGCGGCGTGCGTGAGCATCCCGTGGCTCCGCTACGTGTTCCCCACGCGTGTGTTGGCTGAAGCCGCCGGACTGCTCGCGGTGTGGTCACTCGTCCAGCGCCTCCCGGGCGCGGGCCCGCGGCTGCGGGCGGCGCTCTGTGTGGGCGCCGCCGTGCTGGCGTTGAGCTGGGGAACCTGGCTTACGTTGCTCGCGCACGACGAGGCCCGGGCGACCTCGCGCGAACGCGGTGTTCCGTCGAGTAGCACACTCACCCAGCTCTCGGTGGCGTTGAACGAGGTGCTGAGCCCCGGCGAGACGGTCATGAGCAATCTCGGTCCGGCGCTGGCCTGGCAGACCAACCATCCCGTGATCCACCTGTCGCACAGTCCTACAGACGTGGCCCCGTGCCGCGCGCTCCACGACTTCCGCCACATCCTGCTGGCGTTCCGGAGCGCCGAGCGCGCGTGGCCATTCTGGCAGGAGGTGCTCGAACGGCCGGGCACCGCCGCGATGCTTCCCGGGCTGCACGTGGTCCGCGAACGCCGATTCCAGACCGCGGACGGGTTCGTGGTGGTGTGGCTGGAGCTGGGCCCGCTGCCGGCGGCGCTGGCGGCTGGAGCTCCCTGACGGAGCCTCCCACGAAGCCTACGTCACAGCCCGGCCGATCGCACGACGAACCGGGTGTTCACGCTCCAGCGCCCCGCCCAAGAGCGGGCACCGGAACACGCAAGGTCCGAAAGGAGGTCCGTCATGTTGCGCAATGTGCTGCGGTCAACGCTCGCGCTGCTGGCGCTCATCGCGCTCACCGGTTGTGGTGTCGAACGGATCACCGGGCCCACTGTGGACGCGGGCGGAGCGGACCCGACCCGCAGGGTCGCCAGCCGCTACCTCGAAAGGCACACTCCGCCGCGCGAGGACCCGGGTGACGATCCCACGCCGCCGGGCGAGTTCTCGGAGCCCATCACGACCGGCGCCGACACCCTTTGGGCGGGCGGCGACCAAAAGTAAACAGACTGCCGGCCGCCCGAGAGCGGCACGGCACGCTGGCCCCCACACGAGCCGGCCCCAGAGCACCGGGGCCGGTTCGATTTGTCGGCGCCGGCCGCCGCCGCCCCGGAATCGGGTCGGTCACACCCCACAGCCGGCCGCGACGATCCGGTTGGGTGCGGCCGATCCGGCCGCCGGGGGGCCGCCCTTGGAGACGGCCCGCACCCACTCGCAGCACCCTCGGGAGCAGCCAGGAAAGGAGACGTCCCTTGACCCTCGCACGACCACTTACCGGAAGCCCGGTGCCGCCCTCCGGCCCTCGGGCCGAGTCGGCGGCGTGCGTCACGTCGCGGGGACCGAGCGGGATTGCTACTCTCGCGCCCTTGCCGGCTCGGTCGGGAGCGCTCCTTGCGCACTCGCCGATCGCCTTGGAGGTCCGCCCTGGTTCCGAACCACGCCGCTCCGACTCCGCCCGCCCCCGACTGGGACGCGCTGCGCGCCTATGCGCTGCGGCGGATCCGCGGCCGGCTGCGGTTCGCTCCGGACGAGACGCTCGAGGACCTGGCGCAGGAGGTGCTGGTGACGCTGTTCCGGCTCTCCCAGCGCGAGACGCTTGCGAACCCGGAAGCACTCGCGACCACGCTGGTGCATCGCGTGTGTGTGGACCACGTGCGACGCATGCGGGGGCCTGCCGGACGCCTGGATCCTCTCCCCGATTCCGGCGCACCATTGGAGTGGCCCGCCTCCGACCCGTCGCACGAGGTCCCCGCGGACATGCTCGAACTCTTCCGCTTCGTGGTGCTGGAGCACTTCCGTACGCACGACGTCCCCTGTCACGCGCTGGCGACCGACTTCTTCGCGGAGCAGAGCTGGTCCGCGGTCGCGGGGCGACTGGGGCTCAAGCACAATACGGTCATCAAGCGCTGGTCGCGCTGCATGGAGCAGGTGCGCGAGCTGGCGCGTTCGGAGCAGGGACCGCTGTGGGAATGGGCCCGCGCGGCTCGCGTGGTGTGAGGGTCGCATGAGCCAGGCGAGAGCTCACGATTGGGCCGTGCGCCGCCTCCCGGCATTCAGCATCGGCATGCTTCCCGAATCCGAGACCCTCGAGCTCGACGAGCATCTCACGAGTTGTCCGGAGTGCCGGGCCCGGCTGGTGTCGATCCGTCCGGTCGCGGGTGCGGACGCGGGTCACTTGCCGGCATCGGTCGTGGCCACGTGGCCGCGCACCGCGCGCATGCTGTCCGGCATCGAGCGCGATCTGGTGGCGCACCATCTGGAGAGTTGCGAGTCGTGCCGCGCGAGCCTCGAGTTCGCGGGCCACGAGCCGGTGCTACCCGCCGAGGAATACGCGATCCCCCAGCGAGGCGTACGCGAGGGTCGTCGTCAGACGGCGTGGATGTGGGCGCTCGGCCTGTCGGGCGCGGCCGCAGGCGTGGTGGCATGGATGCTGGCGGTCCAGCCGCAGCTCCCCGGCTCCTCCAAGGGCAGCACCGCGGCCACGATGGGCGCCGCAAAGCTCCAAACCAGCCCGGCGGTGACGTTCGAACTGGCGGTGGACTCGCTGGCCTCGGGCGCAGTGTTGCTCCCCGAGCCCGGCTTCCGCGGCAGCACGGTGAGGGTGCTGGACCTGGGTGCGGTGACCTCTGTGTCCGGCGTCGTGCTGGTGGTGCCGCCGGCGCTACGCCCGCCCAGCCCCGAGGACGGTACCCGCACCATGACGCTCACGCTGTTGCGCGATGGCCGCGAAGTGGCGTCCCGACAGGTTCGCTTCTACGCGCTCGGCGATGCCATTCGGTTGCGCCCATCGGACCGGCTGGAGGCGGGCGAGTATGACCTGCGCTTCTCGCTCTCGCCCGCGCTTCCACACGAGCGCCCGCTCGTGTGGTTCTACCGGCTGCTCGTGCGCTGAAGGCCGTCAGCGCCGGAGCGACAGCGCCGGCGTGGACCCCGACGAACACGCGCGCACTCGGTCCCCGGCGCGCACCTCGCCCTCGGTGAGCCGCGCGCGGGCCCGCACCGGGCCGTCCAACGCCATGACCACCAGCGCTCCGACTCGTGCCTCCTCGTTCAATCGCACGAGGTCCTCGTCGAATGTCTCGATGCCGGCGCGCCACACCTCGAGCCGCTGGCCCGGGAAGAGCCCGCGCGACGCCCCCACCGCCAGCACGCACTCGCCGTCCTTGGCACTCTCCACGCGCGCCTGCCAGCGGGCCTCGAGGCGCGACTCGAGCGTGCGCGCGAGGTCCGCGAGCACCTCGCCGAGCACCTCGGCGAGAAGCGTCGCGGGTGCCGAGACAGTCGTGGTCGGGAGCGGCCGTGACACCGTGGCGGTGCCGCGCTCGGCGCGGTCGCGAGCGGCCGTCGTCTCGATGATCACCGTGCCATCCCGCACGTCGAGCATGCGAAGCGTCACGCGCACCCGGGCTCGCGATCGGGCGTCCGGCGCGCCCACGCCCCAGCGCCAGAGTTTGCCGCGCTCGCGACGATCCTCGTGCGTGAACTGCGAAAGCGTGCCGGTCACCACGACCTCGGCGTGCACGCGACGGGCCGCCACGAGCGCCTCGGCGTCCTCCACGGAACGAGCGGCAGCAGCGGACGGCAGCAGCAGCACCTCGCATGCGTCTTCCCGGCGCAGCGAGTCCGCCAGCAGCCGGCTCACGAGTGCGGCGGGATCGGCGCCGGTCCACGCGGCCCAGGCACGGTCAGTCGCATCCACGAGCGGCAGCAGCGCCACGCGCGTACGCGGCGGGACGCAGTCGCCGGGCGGTGGGGTGGCGCAGGCAGGCGCGGGCCACGCCGCGAGCAGGGCTACGGCGAGCAGTGACGACGCGCGCGCGGCGCGCGAGGGAACGAGGCGGGAAGCCACGGGAGACTCCTGGACGACGCCCCCGGGAGCCCCCGGGGATCCATGCACGGACGCCGGGTCCCTCCGGCACTCCCACCTCAGTGCACGCGGCGGACCACGCGGCGCGCGCGCCAACTCCGCGCCAATCGGGGCTCTTGTCCTCGCGACCGCCACACGCCTGGGGCGGGGCACCCATCCGCGGGTAGCCTCACCCGCGCGGACGGCCCTCGCGTCAGCGCGGCATGACCAGCGCGCCGCCCGGCTCCTCGCCCTCGAGCACGGCCGGATACTCGGCCGGGAGCTCGCGCAAGCTCTCGATGAACAGCGGCACGTCGTCCGAGAGCTCCGCCAGGGCCTCCGGCCCTGGCGCGACGCGGAGGATCTCGTAGAGCGTCGTGCGCTGGGCCGGCGTGAACCCGGCCTCGCGGATCAGCGTCTCGATCTCGGCCACGGTGGTCTTGTTCACGTGACCGGTGGCGAGGTGGACGTTCTCCTCGAACAGCGTGCCGCCGAAGTCGTCCGCCCCGAAGTGGAGCGACACCTGCCCGGTCTTCTTCCCCTCACTGAACCACGACGCCTGGATGTGCTCGAAGTTGTCCAGGTAGAGCCGGCTCACCGCCAGCACGCGGAAGTACATGCTCGCGCCGGCGATGTGCGGCACCCTGGATTCCATGGGCGTGTTGCCGCGCTTGTAGCTCCAGGGCACGAACGCGGTGAAGCCGCGGGTCGCATCCTGAAGTGAGCGGATGTGGTCGAAGTGCTCCACGACCTCGGCCGGGGTCTCGACGTGGCCATACATCATGGTGGCCGTCGAGCGCATGCCCACGGCGTGGGCGTGACGGTGCACGTCGAGCCAGGCGTCCGGGCCGCCCTTCTTGACCGAGATGCGCTTGCGGACACGCTCGGCCAGGATCTCGGCGCCGCCGCCGGGCAGCGTGCGCTGGCCGGCCTGATGCAGCGCCTCGAGCACGCCGCGCAGCGAGAGCCCGCTCACCTCGGCCATCTGGTGAATCTCCGGGGCCGAGAAGAAGTGCGGCGTGATCTCGGGGTAGCGGCTTCGCGCCTCGCGCACGATGCTGGTGTAGAAACTCCACGGGATCTCGGGGTTCAGTCCCCCCTGCAGCAACACCGTGGTCGCGCCGAGCCGGCGGGCGTTCTCCAGCATGCCCATCACGCCTTCCACGTCGTGCGTGTAGCCGTCCGCGGCGGGTTTGCCGGGCTTGCGGTAGAACGCGCAGAAATGGCAATCGACCGTGCACCAGTTGGTGTAGTTGGGATTGGTGTCGATGACGTAGGTGACTATGCGCGGGTCGGTCTTGCGCATGCGCATCTCGTTCGCGAGCGAGCCCAGCTCCACGAGCGGCGCCTCGGTCATGAGGAACACGCCTTCTTCACGGCTCAGGCGCTCGCCACGCAACACCTTGGCTTCGATGCCGTTCCACACGCTTGGGGGCTCCTCGTGCCGGTGCGGGGACCGCGGCCCGATTGGCCGCGGCGACGAGCGAGGATACACCGCGCGGGAAGCGGCACCAAAGCGCAGCGCCCGCCCCGGCGTGCGGGGCGGGCGCGACATTCGTTCGGCGAGTCGGGCGCTACTGTTCGCGCCAGGATAGCGTCACGAACTGGCCGCCGTACTTGGAGAGCGCCTGGGCGATCGCGTCGCTCGAATAGAGGATCGTCATACCGCCGTTCGCCTTGATCTTCGTGTCACCATTCACGATGACGCCACCGAGGATCCAGGCCTGGCCGTTGATGTCGAGGTCGCCCTCGATGTACATGATGCCCTTGAAGTGGAACCCGGCATTGAGGTGCAAGTTGCCGTCCACGTACAGGAACCCCTCGCCATTCACGCTGTGAAACGCCACGTCGGCGGAATGGTCCTGCACGGTGGTGTTATTGTCGATGTAGTAGAGCCCATTCGGGCTGGGAGGCGTCGCGACCGGAGCGCCCATCCACGACCAGAAGTCGCTCGGCTGCATGCCAAACGCCGCCCACGGGCCGGCGTAGAAGTCGGTCTGGTTCTCCGAGTAGCCCGTCGGGACACCGGATGCGCCCGAAGCGCCACCGCCGGTCACGGCTCCCGTGCTCCACGCGCCGGGGAGGTCCGCCGCGGTGCCCGTTTCGTTGTCGATGCAGTGCGTTGCGTCACCGGGCATGACGCCGCGCCCGTCCAAACCATCGTCGTAAGGCGTGTCGGAGGAGTGGTCGTAGCCGCAGATGTAGGCGTTGCCGATGAACTGGATCGGGATGTCCGCGGCCAGCGCCGCCTTGACGTTCACCGGCGTGGGCTTCTGGATCACGTCCGTGACCACCGTGCGGCGCGCGGGGCCGACGCGACCGGTCGAGGTGATCGTGTACACGGGGTTACCCGACAGCGTGTTCATGGACGGATTGAGCGCGGTGTTGTAACGCATGACCATCGTCCCGGTCGGGTCCTTCTTCCAACCGATCGTGAGCACGTCGGGGCCACGACTGTCCCGCGTGTAGTTCAGGTATGTACCCACCGGCTGACCGGTCGCCAAGGCGACGGAATCACTGCCCAGCACCGGCACGCTTCCCGCGACCGTGTTGAACACCTGGCACACGTCGTCCGCGTCGGTCGGGTCCATGAGCGTCTCCTGGTTGCGGATGCGGGCGAGCGCCTCGCCCACGCCCGCCTCCGCCGTGTTCAGGGACTGCCGCATGCGCTGGTCGTTTCCGGCGAGTCCGCGATTGAGACTCGCCCCGGCCATCAACACCAGCCCCAGGAGCGTCATGACCATCAGGATCAGCATGGCCATGACCAGCGCGATGCCGCGCTCGTTCTGATGCACTCGAGACCCGTTCATGCGCATCCCCCGGTCAGCGGACGAAGACCACGAGCGCACCGGTCGTCGCACTGGCCTTCACACCGGCCGCGAGGTCGGTGAGATAGGGCGACGGCGGCGCCGTGGTGTTCAGGCCATAGTTGAAGTTCGCGGACGCCAAGGCCGGCACCATGTTCACCACCGAGCTGGACGACGGATCCACCCCGCCGTTGGGGATGAGGCCCAGATCCATGAAGTAGATGACCACGCCGCCGCCGTAGCCGGCGGTGGACGTGCGGTAGCCCACCGCGAGGTCGGTGCGGCCGGCCAAGCCACCGAAGTCCGCCGGGCTCATGCTCAGCACGATGCCGGGGGCGTCGATGCCGCGCACCAGGCTGAACGAGTAGGGCGTCGCCAGACCCGTATTGCGGAACTGGTAGATGCGGCCCTGCGACGTGCTGCGCTGCGTGCCGACGAAGAAGTCCATCCAGCCGTCGCCGTCCGCATCGAGACAGGCGATCGTCGTGGGCATGATGCCGCCGAACGTGACGGCATAGCGCTGGACGAAGCGATTGCCGGCGGTCCGGCTACGGTTCTCGTACACGACCACCTGACCGTTGTAGTCACTCGTGCGTGTGGCCACCAGTAGGTCGCGGTCGCCGTCGTTGTCCATGTCGGCGAGCGTCATACCGTTCACCTCTCCCATGATCATCGAGGAGATGGTGTTGAACTTCTCGTCCGCCGTGAAGGTCGGCGTGGTGGCGTCGTCGCTCAGCCAGACCTCGACCGAGCCCTGGCCGGCCGTGGCCGACTTGGTACCCACGATGATGTCGGGCATGTTGCCACCGCCCACGTCCATGGTGACGACTGCCTGCACGTCACCATTGTCACCCGTCTTGTAGTTCTGGCCCGGGCTGTAGCTGGTGGGCAGGTAGCCCTCGTTGTTGCTCGAGCCCTGGTTGAACCACACGAAGAAGTTGCCGGCGGCGCTGAACTTGGTGCCCGAGACCAAGTCCGGGCGCAGCTTGTTGTCGTTGTTGTCGAGCGTGTCCACCGCCATGGACATCACCGAGTTCGGCGCCAGGCGCGAGTAGCCGTCCGGGTTTGTCGGCGTCGAGTTGAACAGCGGTGAGTTGGCGAAGCGGTTGAACCACACCGAGACGTTGTCCGTGGCGCCGGCGTCGGCACCCAGGAGCAGGTCCTTGTCGTCGCGCGCGTTCTGCGTCTGATTGCCGTTCCAGTCCTTCTCGATCACGTCCGCCGCGGCCAGCGACAGCACACGGCTCGCGGTGAGCGTGATGATCTGGAAGTTCGCCATGCCGAAGTTCTTATTGGGTGTGACCGAGCTGACCGTCACCCATAGGCCACCGAGCGTGGTGCTTCCGGTGGGGAAGTAGCCTGGCGGCGGGATGGTGTAGACAGCGTAGGCCTGCGTGTGCGGCGGGTCGTTGACCGGCACCGACATGTCGTAGTCGCCGGTCGCGTTGGTGTAGGCGTAGCCGGCCACGGTCACGCCGCCGTCCTTGCTGGTGCCCACCCAGACATTGGGGAGGCCCGCTTCGGACCCGTCCCAGGTGCCGTTGCGATTGGCGTCCACGAACACCTTGCCGGTCACACGGCCGGTGGCCTGCGCCCTGAGGCCGAACTCCTTTGTGGCACTGCCGCCGTTCGTCATGGTGCCCGACTGGGGGTTCCCGTTGGTGACACCCATGGAGTCCGGGTTGTTGCAGGTCACGTCGAAGTCGCCCACGCCGGTGAACAGCGTGATGCGGCCGTAGGAATCGGTGACGCCCGAAGTCACCTCCGGCGTGCCGGGCGCGATCGTGAACCGGATGCCCTGGAGCGGCTGCTCGGAGCCATCCCAGAGGCCGTTGCCGTCCTCGTCGCCGAACGCGCGCACCAGGACGTTACCGCCCGCGCGCGCCGTGTCCGCGAACGAATGCGTGGACCCGGCCGTGGTGATCGTCACGGCGAACGTGTCGGGGGACATGAACGAGCCGAAGCCCATCGCCGGCGTGTGCTTGAGCGTATAGCTGCCGGCCGGAGCGCGGAGCTGATAGTAGCCGGTGGCGTTCGTGTACGCGACGTAATTGCCCATGCGCACGGTGGCGTTCTCGACGCCCACGTCGCTGCCGTCCATGACGGTGTTCGTGTTGAGGTCGTTGAAGACGTAGCCCGAGACGATGTGCGTCGGCGCGCCGAAGTCCGGCACGCTGCGCGCGGCATTCACTTCGCTCTTGAGCGTGGTCTGGGCGAACGTACCCTTGGCATCCGGTCGCGAGGCCGCTGCGGTCACGCGCAACTCGACGCGCTGGATGTCCGGCAGCTGGGCCGGAGGCACGGGGCCGTTGTTCCAGTTCCACGGCGTCGCTGAACCGCGCATGTATACGGTGAACAGGGCCGGCACATTCGCGTCACCCGGCCGGCGGATCAACGCGACGCGCTCGGTGGTGCCGCCATTGTCGTCGGCCACGTTGTTCGTGGAGTCGCCGTAGACCTGGCGCACGAGCACGAAATCGGACGGATTGGGCGTGGACGCGGCGTCCGCGCCCTGGGGCGCCGCGATGTCGCTGGCGTCCACCACACCGTCGTTGTTCACATCGAGCGTGTAGCGGATGAGCTCGGCGCCCGTGCGGTAGCGGATCGGCGGTGCGTAGACCGTGCCGTTGAGCGGGAACGGTCTCGGATTGGCCGCCGGATTGTAGGCCAGCGGAGCGCTGGGACCGGTGGCGTTGTCGGGGAACGGAAGCTGGTTCTGCGACAGGATGATCTCGGTGGAGTCCACGTACGCGATCGCCGGCTGTGGCGGTGCGAAGTCGCGATCGGCGCCATAGCCCGCCGTGCGGATATCCCGCGCCAGCAGGTCGAGTGCGGCGCGAGCGAACTGCTCGCTCTCGATGCGCTGGGTCGTGCGCTGCTTGCTCGTGGCCGAGTTCTGCAGCACGAGCGTCACGGCTACCGCGACCAGGGCGAAGATCGCCAACGTCACCATCATTTCGATGAGCGTGAAGCCCGCCGCCTGGGGCCGGACGAAACGGTTGCAGCGAGGAAGGGCACGCATGGGATTCACCGCCTCACGTAGGTGGTTGCCGTCACCGCCCGGGACGCCTGGCTGGCGCCTCGGTAGTTGACCGTCACGTCCACCTTCTTCAGGTTGTTGAGCGATCCTGTCATGGTGGTCACCTGGTAAAAGCGCGTCCATTGGCCCGCTTCGAGCGTGTCCATGGCCGTTCCTGCCGGGTGGCGTCCGTCCGTGAGCAAGGGGTCCGACCAGCTCCGTCCGGTGATCGATTCCAGCTTCTCCTGTGCGTAATAGTTGGCTCCGATCAGCAGCCGGTCCTGCACCTGCGAGCGTGCCCCGGCGGGGAACATGCGCCCCACGGCCAGGATGCCGACCGCCAGCACCACGAGCGCGATGAGCAGCTCGACGAGGGACATCCCGCGTTCTCGCGCGAGGGGCGGCGTGCTGGCTTGCAAGGTCATCTCCTAGCGGATCAGCGCGAGTCCCGAGAGCTGGACGCTCACGGTGTCGCTGTTACCGGACCGGTTCGTGAAGACCACGGTGCCGGAGGTGTTCACCCGGCCGTCCCGGGTGAGGACGAGCGAGTTGGGGATGGCGGAGCCGTATTCGACCCCGACGGGAAGTCGCGTCCGGATGGAGCGGCCGGCGCTCATGCAGGTCCAGCCGGCGGGAGCGGCGGTGTTGAAGTTGATCGTCACGCTCTGGCCATTGGCCATGGCGCGCGCGCGCTGCAACTGGATGGTCTGGACGAGGTTTTCGCTCGTGCCCCGGAGCCGCTGTGTCTGCGAGTAGCGGCTGTACGAAGGGATCCCCAGCCCGATGAGCATCCCGAAGATGGTCAGGGTGATCATCAGCTCGATGAGCGAGAACCCTCGCGACGACGAGCCGCCTCGCGACAGCGAGCACGCTCGAGTGGAGGGATGGCTGGGACTCATGAGCAAGACCTCGGGGTGACCGGACGAAGGGATAAGGGTGCACGGAACACCCCTCGATCATCGGCAGGTCGGGCATCCGACTGAACCGCCGTGATGCGAGTGAGGTGTCCCGGAGGAGCCCCACGGCGGGATCGCCGGGAGACAGCCCCTCACGACATCTGCATGAATCCTGCCAATCACTTGGAAGGCACGCGCGAGCACTGAAACGCCCCGCGACGATGCATCGTGAGAGCCTTCGGGGCAGGTCACCCACCGCATTCCTGACGCGGAATGAAACTTGAGACGAACGAGCGTGCAGGATGCGATGTCGCGGTCGAGCGCACGCCCGCGTCGCATTGCGGGTGCCCCCTCAACCGAGGGGCACAACACCCATGGCTCGCCCCGTGCCGGGTTGGGTCCGGCCACGAACGACAGCCGCAGCGGAGTGACCTCGCCGCTCGCGGGCCGGCTCGCTGCCGGATCGCGCACGGTGGACTGGGATCTGGCCCGAGCCGACGGCGGCCGGGTACCCGCCGGCATCTATTTCGCGCGGCTCGCGGCCCAGGGCCGCACGCAGCTCGTGCGCCTCACGATCCTGGACCGCTGAGCGAGTCGGCGAGGCCCGACTTCAATTGGAACGCCCGCCCTCACGGGCGGGCGTTCCGTCATTCGGGGTCAGGGCGAGCAACAGGCGCGCCATGCGGCGATGCGATTCGCTCAACGACCATCCCCGTCGAGCAGGTTGCCGAGCCCGCCCAGGATCGAGCCCTGTTCACGACCGCCTCCGCCCCCCTGGGGCGCGGCCGCGAAGATGCGGCTGGCGAGACGCGAGAACGGCAGCGACTGGAGCCACACCTTGCCGGGCCCGCGCAGCATGGCGAAGAACATGCCCTCGCCGCCGAACAGCATGGTCTTGACGCCGCCCGCCATCTGGATGTCGTAGTCCACGGTCGGCTGCATGGCCACGATGCAGCCCGTGTCCACGCGCAGTGTCTCGCCCGGCGCCAGCGTGCGTTCCTCGAGCGTGCCGCCGGCGTGCAGGAAGCACCAGCCGTCCCCTTCGAGCTTTTGTAAGATAAAACCCTCGCCGCCGAACAGACCGGCTCCGAAGCGGCGCGTGAACGCGATGCCCAGCGCCACGCCCTTGGCCGCGCACAGGAACGAGTCCTTCTGCGCCAGGAGATGCCCGCCCAGATCCTTCAAGTGCAGCGCGACGATCTTACCCGGGTAAGGCGCGGCGAACGCCGCCTTACGCTTCACCTGGCCCTGGTTCTGGAACACGGTCATGAACAACGACTCGCCCGTGAGCAACCGCTTGCCCGCGCCGAGCAGCGCGCCCATGAAGCCGGACTTCTGCTGCGAGCCGTCGCCGAAGATGGTCTGGAGCGTGATGCCGTCCTCCAGGTACATCATGGCGCCGGCTTCGCCAATGACCGCCTCGGTCGGGTCCAGCTCGATCTTCACGAACTGCATGTCGTCGCCGAGGATCTCGTATTCGATCTCGTGCATGGTGGCCATGTTCGAACGACTCCTCTCGCATGCGAGCGGCGGGTGCCGCGCGCGCTGTTCGGCCGGTCGGCCGGGGTGCCGCGCCGGCGGGGCCGGTCACGGAAAGTGGATACGGAAGCGGTCCGCGCGAGTTGCGGCGGGGTCAGTCGGGGGCGAGCAGACCGTGCTCGCCGAGCAGCGACGAAAAGCGCTCGAGCCCCTGCAAGTCCTCGGGCCCGAAGCGGTAATGGAATCGGCGCAGGTAGCCCTCCAGCTCGGGCGCGCTCCAGCCGGGACCCGTCTCGCGCCGGGCGATCTCGGGCAGCGACGCCAGTCCGGCGGCCAGGGAGGCCTCGAGGAAGGCGCGCAACTCCGACTTGAGTGAGGGCTCGAGCGCCGAGCGCACCACCCAGGCCGCGTACACGAACGGCAACTCGGTCCACTCCAGCCAGTCCGCACCCAGGTCGAGCGTGTGCACGAAGCCCTCGGGCGGACGATTGCGCGTGCGCATGGCCTGGTCGCCGATCAGCAGCAGGCCATCGGCCTGGGTCGGCTCGAGGCCGCGCACGAAGCGCACGTTCGAGAGCCCGCGGCGCACGTTCAGCAACAGCTTGAGGAGTCGGATGCTGGTGGAGGTCTCGGGCGTCACCGAGATGAGCGAGTCCCCGAGCGCATTGGCCGGACGGCGCGAGAACAGCAGCACGCTCAACACCGGACCGCGCGCCGCGACGCCCATGGGCGCGAGCATCTCGAAACGATTCTGGAGCCGCAGGTAGTCGCCCGTCGCCATGAGCCCCAGGTCCACGCTGCCGGCTTCGGCCTCGCGCCCCAGGTCGCGCGGCGACAGGTTGCGCACGGCGAACGGCGCGTCCGCCCACAGTGCGTAGAAGGGTGCGGCGTTGGCATACGGGATGCGCGCGGCGACGGTGGCGGTGCTCAGGCGCGGGGGGTTCATGGGCACGTAAGATAATGTGCAGGCGGGAAGGCGTCGAGCGCCGCACCCAACTCGGATCAG
>CAYQNV010000123.1:0-12333 GCA_964418975.1 uncultured bacterium
CCCAGCTCGCGGCCGAGGCGCAGTTCCGGATCGGCTTCGCGCACGAGACGGGCGCGGAGGACTTCGCGCGAGCCCGCGCCGAGTACTTGAAGGTCCGGGAGCAGACCGGCACGTCGCAATTCGCCCAGCAGGCGCAGCAACGGCTCGACAACCTCGACCGCATCGACCGCTTCCGCACCGCGAGCGGCGTCGACTCGGTGGCGCGCAAGGCCGAGTCGAGGTTCCTGACGGCCGAGCACTACCTCTACAACCTGGATCGCCCCGAGCGGGCACTCGAGGAGTACCGCTCGATCGCCGACTCGAGCGCCGACAGCGCGCTGGTGGCGCGCGCACTGAACGCGCAGGCGTGGGTGCTGGCGCGCAAGCTGGGGCGGCCCGCGGCCGCGGACTCGCTGTTCTGGAAGGTGGTGCGCGAGCATCCCGCCACCGAAGCACAGCTGGCCGCGCGCGACTATCTCGAGGCGGGCGGTCAGACCGTTCCAAGCGAGCTGATCGTGCCGCCCAAGGAGCCGGTCCTGCCGCTGCTGGACTTGGGGGACACGCTCACACCTCCGCCCGGAGGCGCGCCGCAGCTGGGCGGGCGCAGGGCACCCCTCCCCATGCCGCTCGGGCCCGGGGGGGCGCGCCCGGGCGTCTCGGCCGACTCGCTCCGCCGCATGCTCGCGGCGCGCGACACGCTGCTGAGGTCGGCCGGGCGCGACACGTCCGTGGCCGGCCGCGCGCGGCTCGACTCGCTGCAGCGCTCGTTCGCGCGCGCCGACACCGCGGGTCGCGCGGCGTTGATGGCTGAGATCGCACAGCGCACGCTCAGGCCCGACTCGGTGGTGCTCGCGCCCGACGACTCGCCCGCGCCGGACTTGGGCGCGGCCCCGGACGCCGAGCGCATCACGCTGCCCCGCCCGCCACCCATCACCGTGCCGCCGTTGCCCGCGGTGCAGACGATGGACCGACCGGGCGCGAACGCCGAGGCGGACAGTCTACGCAGCACGCTCGTCGACAGCTCGCACGCGGCCAGACTTCAGGCACGCATGGCGTTCCAGGATTCGATCCGACGTGCCGCCGCCGCGTCGGTGGCGCTGCCGCGACGCGACAGCGTTCGCACCGACTCCGCGGGTGTGCGCCATGCGCTGGTACCCGACAGCCTGCGTAAGCAGGCGACGGTGGTGAGGCCGCCGCCGGCACCGATGGTCCCCGCGCGCGAGCAGGTCACGCCCGCCGAGGAGGGCCCGCGCTCCTATGGCATCAGCTCGTTCGGGCCGAGTCCGGCCGATTCGCTCCGGAAGGCGAAAAAGGCTGAGGCACGTCGCGTGAAGAAGGCCGCCGCGGATTCGGTGCGCCGCGCCAAGGCGGTGCAGGACTCGCTCAAGCGACTCCCGCCGCGACCCGCTGCACCGGCCGCGCCGGCCACGCCCAAACCGCCGGACCCGCCCAAGTCGGACAGCGCGGCGGGCCGACGCCCGTGACCACCGCCACCCGCACGTGGCGGCAGGTCGCGGCGCGCGTTCGCGTGCAGCGCGAGTATGGCGCGGGCTTCCGCTGGCTCGAGGTCGAGGTGCCGCAGGGATTCGTGGCGCCGGTGGCGGGCCAGTTCGTGCAACTCCTGCTCGACTTCCCCTCGCCGGTGCTGCTGCCGCGCCCGATGAGCGTTGCGAGCGTGACACGGCGCGGCGGCCGGTTGCTCGTGGGGTTCCTCTACGCCCCGGTCGGCGCGGGCACGCGCGCGCTGGCCGAGCTCGCGCCCGGCGCCAGCGTGAACGTCACCGGCCCGCTCGGCCGCGGCTATCCCTTGGAGGAGCCCGGCACGCCGGTGCTGGTCGCTGGCGGGCGCGGAGTCGCTCCGTTGCTCATGGCCGCCGACGTGCTGGCGCGCGCGCGCCGTCGCTGCGAGTTCGTGTTCGGCGCACGCACCGGTTCGCTGCTCGTGGGACTGGCGGACGCGCGCGAGCGACTCGCGCGCTGCGGCAGTCGGCTGCACCTGGCCACCGACGATGGCAGCCGAGGTTTCAAAGGTAACGTGGTGCAGTTGCTCGACCGGTTGGCGCCGAAACTCGATCACCCGCTCGTGATCCACTCGTGCGGCCCACACGGCATGCTGGCCGCGGTGGCGCGCTGGGCCATGGTCAACAACGCCCGCGCGCACCTGGCCATGGAGAGCGTCATGGCGTGCGGCACGGGCGTGTGCCGCGGCTGCCCGCTGCCGCGTTCGAGCGAGGCGCGCGCTCGCGTACGGGCCCAGGGTGGCCGCGCCGCGGCGCTGCAGGGCAATCCCGACTGGGCCATGTGCTGCACCGACGGCCCGGTGTTCGAGTCGCGCGAACTCGACTGGGACCGCGTCGAATGAGCCACGACGGACCGAGGCGCAAGTCGATCTCGCCGAAACGTGTGAACCTGTCCGTGCGTGTCGGCTCGCTGGTGCTCAAGAACCCCATCCTCACGGCGTCGGGCACGTTCGGCTATGGCGACGAGTACGCGCACGTCGTCGACCTGGCCGCCATCGGCGGCGTGGTCACCAAGACCGTCACGGTGGAGCCGCGCGCTGGCAATGCACCCACGCGCGTGGCCGAGACACCCGCCGGCATGCTCAACAGCATCGGGCTCGAGAACGTGGGGCTCGAGCGATTCCGCGACGAGAAGCTGCCGCGCCTGCGAAAGCTCAAGGCCACGGTCATCGCCAGCATCGGCGGCGAGACGCCGGAGGAACTGGAGACGCTGCTGCGAGCCCTCGGACGCGAGCCGGGCGTGGGGGCTTTCGAGGTGAACTTCTCATGTCCCAATGTCGCCGCGGGAGGAGCCCGCTACTGGGCTGATCCGGCGCGACTCGAGCGCACGCTTGCCGGCTTGAAGCCGCTCACCGATCGGCCCTTGATCGCCAAGCTCTCGCCCGACGTGACCGACATCCGCGAGACCGCGCGCGCCTGCGAACGCGGTGGCGCCGACGCGCTGACCGCCGTGAACACATTCGTGGGGCTCGCCATCGACCTGGACGCCATGCGCAGCAAACTGGGGAAGGCGACAGGCGGGCTCTCGGGCCCGGCGATCAAGCCACTGGCACTCGCGCGCTGCTGGGAAGCGGCCGCGGCCGTGCGCATCCCCGTGCTGGGCTCGGGCGGCATCGCCACGGGCCGCGACGCACTCGAGTTCATGGCCGCGGGTGCGACCGCCGTGCAGGTGGGCACCGCCACGTTCGTGGAGCCCGAGGCCGCCACACGCGTGCTGTCCGAGATGCGCGAGTGGCTCGCCACGCGCGGCATGGCGCGCGTCACCGAGCTCATTGGAGCGTTTCGCGCCGAGCACGCACAAGAAGGCGCCGCCGTCCACGCCCTCAAGGAGACCTGACCATGACCCGCGTCCCCGAGATCGCCATCGCCTTCGATGTCGCCACGCTCGAGGAGGCCCTGGCGCTGGACGCGAAGCTCGGATCCGGGCCCGAGCTGGCCAAGGTGGGGTTGGAGTTGTTCGTCGCCGCAGGGCCGGAGGCCCTGAGAGCTCTAATATCCCGCGGTCGCCGCGTGTTCCTCGACCTCAAGCTCCACGACATCCCCAACACGGTGAAGGGCGCGGCCGCATCCGCGGCACGCCTCGGCGCCGAACTCCTGACCGTACACGCCACCGGCGGCAGCACCATGGTGGCCGCGGCGGTGGCGGGCATCCGCGAGGCGGGAGGCCGCACTCACGTGGTGGCGGTGACGCTTTTGACGAGCCTCGATCCCGCCGCCATGCCGCCCGGCTTTGCGATTCCATTCGACCTGCACGCTGTAGCCGCCGCGCTCACCGAAGAAGCCGAGCACGCCGGAGCGCTCGGTGTGGTGTGCTCGGCCGTGGACTTGAAGGGTGTGCGCGCGAAGCTGGGGCGCGATTTTTATGCGGTCACGCCCGGCCTCCGGCCGGCGGGAGCCGAAGCGCACGACCAGAAGCGCGTGGCCACGGTCGAGAGCGCCGTACGCGACGGGGCGAGTCTGCTGGTGCTGGGGCGCGCCATCACCGCGGCGCTGGATCCGGCCGTGGCACTTGCCGCCGCACGCGAGGAACGCGACCGAGCTTTTGCCGCCCGGGTCTGAGCGCGTCGCGTGCGCACTCCACCGCGCCCGGCCGGTGCTGCTACCATGCCGGCCGTTCGTGACCAGCCAGCAATG
Source organism: uncultured bacterium (assembly GCA_964418975.1). Taxonomy (GTDB): domain Bacteria; phylum Eisenbacteria; class RBG-16-71-46; order RBG-16-71-46; family RBG-16-71-46; genus JAIOPA01. The sequence continues at coordinate 4,134 of CAYQNV010000123.1, forward strand.
GTCCCGGCTAGACCCTGGAGGACGCCGCACATGAAGTGGATCGTGCGCATCGTCGGCTCGGCGGCGGCATTGCTGGTGATTACCGTGCTGGGGCTGTGGATCGCCTCCAACCGCCGCGACGCGGGCCGCATGCGCGGCAGCATCGAGATCTCGCGGCCGCCCGAGGACATCTGGCCATGGATGACCCAGCCCGACAAGCTCACGCAGTGGGTGGGCTGGCTCGACGAGGTGCGCCCCGACAGCACGACGCCCGCCGAGGGCATCGGCCATCGCGAGACGTGGATCATGAACGACCCGCGACTCAAGAATAAGCTGCCCGTGCCGGGCACGATCACGCTGTGGGAGCCGCCGACGCAGATGGGCGTGCACGTCGAGGTGCCGGGGATGTTCGTGGGCGACGTGCTCTACAAGTTGAATGACCTGGGCAACGGGCGCACGCGCGTGGAGCAGGACGGGCGCTTCCGCTACTTCGACCGCCTGGCCTCGCTCATGGAGCCCATGGTGACGCCCGAGGCGATGCGCAAGATGTTCGACGACATGAACCGCCTGCGCGCGAAAGTCGAGGCGGAACCCTACGATCCGATGGACGTGCCGGCCGTCGAGACCGACAGCCTGGGCACAGAGCCCGACAGCCTCGGCGCCGACCTTCCGGCGGACTCGACCACGGGGTAGGGGCCGAGCGGGACGCGGCGGGTCACGGCGGTTGGGCGAAACTCATTCCGCGCGAACGGCTTGACGCGGCGCCCCCGCCAAGGGTTCCCTCGCGGGAATGAACTCCCACGGCGAGCGTACTAGAGCTGTCGGGCCGGACGATGCCGCGCTCGTGGCCGCCAGCCAGAAGGGCGACCAGGCGGCATTCGGCGAGATCGTGCGCCGCTACCAGCGCGCGGTGCACCGCCTCGCCTGGTCGCTCACGCGCAACGCGAGCGACGCGGACGACCTGGCGCAGGAGACCTTCGTGCGCGCGTGGAGCGCGATCGACCGGTTCGAGAGGGACCAGCCGCTCTATCCCTGGCTCGCGCGCATCGTGACCAATCAGGCGTTTTCACTGTTCCGCCATCGCAAGCGGAGGCCCGAGACGTCCATCGAACCGCTGGTGGAAGCGGGGCAGCAGTGGGGCGTGGAAGACGACCCGGCGGATCACTCGGTGCGCGGTGAGCGCGACGCCCTGCTGCGCGAGTGCTTCGGCCAACTCGCCGAGGAGCACCAGGCCGTGCTGGCGCTACGAGCCGTGCAAGACATGTCCTATGAAGAGATCGCCCAGGCCCTGAACGTACCCATCGGCACGGTCATGTCGCGCCTTTCGCGCGCGCGGGTCGACCTCAAGCGGCGCCTGGCCGAACGCACCGGAGAAGCCTCATGAAACACCTGACCGACGAACAACTGAGCGCGCTCCTGGACGACGCCCTCGCCACGCCCGAACGCGTGGCGTGCGATGCGCACCTTGAGGAGTGCGAGGCGTGCCGCGCTCGGCTGGCCGAGTCCTCGGCGCTGGACGCCTCGCTCGGCCGCGCGCTCACGAATGACCCGGGCGACGTGTACTTCGCGGACTTCGCCGAGCGCGTGAGTGCGCGCATCGCAGCGGCCCCCGGCGCTGCGGCGCCGGAGGCTGCGAAGATCTCAAAAACGCGCTCGCCCTGGCGCTGGCTCCTCTCGCCGCGCGGGCTCTCGTTCGCGGGCGGCACCGCCGCGCTGCTCGTGATCGCGGGCCTTGCGTGGATGCGCTTCCAGGGGCGAGACGACGTCGCGAGTACCCTGCGTGCCGGCGCGCCCACGCCGCTGGGCTCGACGCTTAGCGAACAGGCGGCCCCCGCCCCGGCCGAGGATGTTGCGACGCGGCAGCCGCAGGCACCGCTTGCGAGCAGCGCGGACGAGCAGGCCAGGGCGCAGGTCATGGAGCAGGCCAAGCCCGTGCCTGCAGCAAACGGCGCATCGGACGCGCGCGCGAGGGCGCTGGTGCCCGCGCCAACGCCCGTACCGGTCCCGACACCCGCGCCCGCCGGCGAGGCGAAGAGCGAATCGCGGCTCGACGAGCGCGAGTCGGCCGCGAAGTTTCAGCCGCCCGCGACCGCAGACCTGAAGCAGCGCGCCGTGACGCGCGCCACGGACGATGCGCTGTCGCGAAAGGTCGAGGCGTCCGCGCCGGCGCCGCTCGCGCTCAACGCCACGCAGGAACCGGCCTCGGCGTGCGGCACCGTGCACGACTCGCGCGGCAGCCCGGTCGCCGGTGCGCAGGTCGTGGCATTGGGCGCCGGCACGCGCACTACGCGTACGGGGCCCGACGGCCGCTTCTGCCTGCCCGAGCTTCGTGCCGGCGACACACTGAGCGTGTTGCGTCTGGGCTTCGAGCCCCTACGGCTCGTGATCAACGCCAACACGTCGCTCGCCGTGCGACTCGAGCCGGTGGGCACGCTCGGTCCACAGGCCGGCATGCTGCTCGGCAAGCGCGATGCGTCGCCCTCGCTGGCGCCGGGCGCGGACCAGGACAAGCGCACGGGGGAGCGCTCCATGCTGAACATCGCCCCCGACGCCGATGTCTACATGACGCAGCCGGCGGCCGTTCGGCTGGCGGTCGTCGGGGCGCGCGAGGCCGGGGTGGTCGCACGCCGCGAACGCACTGCAGCGTCGTACGAGGAGGCTTCCAGACGTTGGGATCGCATCGGCGCGCTGGCCTCGGGCAAAGCTGCATACGACGCCCGCTTCCAGTCGCTGGCCGCACTGCGAGAAGCGCATCGCCTCGAGCCCAGTCCGGCGCGGGCGGCGCGCCTGCGTACGGGGCTGGCCGCGTTCGTGGCGGCCACGCCGCGCACGCTGCCCGAGCGGGCCACCGCGCTCCTCTGGCAGCAGGAACTGGCCGGTCCCGCCGGGCGCTGAACGCGGCGGGGAGTTTTCGCTTGAGTGGAGCGGTGCCTCTCGCGCACCCTCACCCGCGAACTGCCGTTCCCGCTTCCCACCGACCCACAAGAGGGTGCCCTGTGGCCACCGTCACCGTTGCAGCCGCCGACCCCGAGCTCAAGCGAACCCCCGAGGAGATCGAGCGCGACTGGTTCGAGAACGTCTACCAGGGCGACAAGATGAAGCAGGCCACCGTACGCGCGGTGGCCATGGGCATGGTGCTGGGCGCGGTCATGTGCCTGTCGAACGTGTACGTGGGGCTCAAGGCGGGCTGGAGCATGGGCGTGGCGATCACGTCGTGCATCCTGGCGTACGTCATCTTCCAGTCGCTCACCAAAGCGTTTCGGCTGGCACCGTTCTCGATCCTCGAGAACAACGCCATGCAGTCGGCGGCTTCGGCGGCGGGCTCGATGACCTCGGCCGGCATCGTCAACGCGATCCCGGCGTTGATGATGCTCAATCCCACCGCGGTGCCGCCGCAGCACATCCTGATCGTGTGGGTCATCCTCATCTCCTCGCTCGGCGTGTTCCTCGCGGTGCCGGCGAAACGCCAGTACATCAACATCGAGCAGCTGCCCTATCCGAGCGGCACGGCCGCAGCGACCACGCTTCGGGCACTGCACGCCAAGGGCGACGAGGCCGCGCGCCAGGCCAAGGCGCTGGGGTTCTCGGCTGCCCTGGGCGCCGTGATCACCTGGTTCCGCGACGCCAACATCCCCGGTGGCATGAAGGCGTTCATCCCCGCTACGTGGGGCACGGATTGGGTCAAGGGCAGTTGGCTCGGCTCGCGCGCGGTCACCGATCCCGTCACGGCCGTGGTCGCGCAGGTGCCGTGGACGCTCAAGAACTACACGCTCGCGTTCGAGGGCTCGCTATTGTTCGTGGCGGGCGGAGCGCTCATCAGCTTTCGCCAGGCGTGGAGCATGCTGCTGGGCGCCGTGGTCAACTACGCCATCCTGGCGCCCATGTTCGTGCGCGCGGGCGACATCGAGACCGTGAGCTTCCGGAAGATCTCGTCGTGGTCGCTGTGGATCGGCGTGCCCATGATGGTCACCTCGGGGCTGTTGCTGTTCCTCCTCAACTGGAAGTCGGTCGTGCGAGCGTTCAGCACGCTGGCGACGTTCTTGAACAAGGACAAGACCGCCAAGGCCGACCCGATGGACGCGATCGAGGTGCCGCCGACGTGGTTCGTGGGCGGCGTGATCGTGCTGGGTACCGCCATCGTCTTCCTCGGCCACTACGCGTTCAACATCTCGTGGTGGATGGGCATCATCGCGGTGTTCGCCACGTTCCTGCTGGTGGTGGTGGCCGCACGCGCCACGGGCGAGACCGACGTCACGCCGGTCGGACCGCTCAGCAAGATCACCCAGCTCACGTTTGGCGCCATCAAGCCCGGCGACGTGACGGTGAACCTCATGACGGCGAACATCACCGCGGGCGCCACCAGCCACGCCGGCGACCTCTTGACCGACTTGAAGTCGGGCTACCTGCTGGGCGCCAACCCGCGCCAGCAGTTCGTCGCCCAGTTCTTCGGCGTGCTGGCGGGCGGCTTGATCGTGATCCCGGCGTTTTTCTTCTTGATCCCGAACGCCGACATGCTCGGCGGCGAAAAGTGGCCGGCGCCGGCGGCACTGGTGTGGCGCGGCGTGGCCGAACTACTGGCAAAGGGCCCGGGCGCGCTTCCCAAGTCGGCGCAGATCGGCCTGGCGATCGGATCCGTGCTGGGTGTGCTGCTGGTGATGCTCGAGCGCTGGTTTCCGAAGCAGGCAAAATACATCCCGTCACCCACGGGCCTCGGCCTGGCGTTCACGTTCAATGGTTACTACGCCGTCTCGTTCTTCCTCGGCGCGTGCGCGCGCGAGTTCCTGGCTCGAGTGGCGCCCAAACTGAACGAGCAGTACACCGTGCCGGTCTCCTCCGGCATCATCGCCGGCGAGAGCTTGATGGGCGTGACCATCGCCATCCTCACGGTGCTTGGCAGGCTCGAGTAACCCACCCCACGCACTCGGTCGCTGCGCGAAACGGCGTGGCCGGAGGCCACGCTCATCAATTGACGCACCCGGCCGCCCCCCCTAACTTCCCCACGCTCGTCACCCGCGTCCCACCCTTTTGAGGGCCTGCATGCGTCGCGTTCTCGTCACCGGCGTCACCGGATTCGCCGGCAGTCACCTGGTGGACTACCTGCTGACTCGCGACGATTGCGAGATCCACGGCATCTGGCGCTGGCGCAGCCGCACCGAGAACATCGAACACCTGAAGCCCGGCGACATGACGCTGCACGAGTGCGACCTGCGCGACGCCACCTCCACGTTCGACACCGTGGCCAAGGTCAAGCCGCACTGGATCTGCCACCTGGCGGCGCAGTCGTTTGTGCCCATGTCCTGGGTGGCCCCGACCGAGTCGCTCACCACGAACATCCTGGCGCAGGTCAACCTGTTCGAGGCGGTGCGGCGACTGGGGCTCAAGTGCCGCATCCAGCTGGCGTGCTCGTCCGAGGAGTACGGCATGGTGTTCCCCGACGAAGTGCCCATTCGGGAGACGAACCCGCTGCGCCCGCTCTCGCCCTACGCCGTGAGCAAGGTGACGCAGGACATGCTGGGCTACCAGTACTGGATGTCGTGGAAGGTGGACAGCGTACGCACGCGCGGGTTCAACCACGAGGGCCCGCGGCGCGGTCCGGTGTTCGTGGCCAGTGACTTCGCCAAGCAAATTGCGGATATCGAGAAGGGCCGCAAGCCGCCCGTGTTGAGCGTGGGCAACCTCGAGGCCAAGCGCGACTTCACCGACGTGCGCGACATGGTGCGCGCCTACGTGCTGGCGTTGGAGAAGTGCGAGCCGGGCGAGGTGTACAACATCTGCCGCGGCCGCTGCTGGAGCATCCGCGAGGTGCTCGACATGCTGCTCGCCCGCACCAAGGTGAAGATCGAGGTGCACCAGGACCCGGCCCGGCTTCGGCCCTCCGACGTGCAGATCCTCCTGGGCGACAACTCGAAGTTCGTGCGAGCGACCGGCTGGCAGCCCACGATCCCGTTCGAGCAGACGCTCGAGGACATGCTGGAGCACTGGCGCTCGCGCTGACGCCCGCGAGGCCCGCCATGAGCGCGACGCCCATCTCACCACCCGGTCTCGGCACGCGGCTCGCGCGCAACTCGCTCCACTCGGCGAGTGGGCGCGTGGTGGCCATGCTCGCCTGGCTGGTGCTCACGCCGCCGCTTTTGCGCGCGCTCGGCCCCGAGGGCTTCGGCGTGTGGTCGCTGTTCTACGCGCTCGCCGGCTGGCTCGGCGCGCTCGACATGGGTTTCTCGCAGGTGGCGCTCCGCTTCGGCGCGTCGGCGCGCGCGCGCGGCGCGGGCGCGGAGGCGGGGGAGTACGCCACGCTCGCCGCCCTCGGCTACGTCGTGCTCGGCGTGGTGTGGCTGGGCGTGGTGCCGCTCGCCCGCGAGCCCGCGCTCGACCTGCTGCGCATTTTCGGAGCGGCGCGGCCGCTGGCTGCACAGGCCTTCGTGGCGGGGGCGGTGGTGTTCGTGCTGGCGGGGCTCGCCAACACCACGGCCGCAGCACTTCAGGCCTGGGACCGTTTCGACCTCGCCAACGCCGTCATGCTGGCGGCTTCGTTGGCGCAGGTGGCGGGGCTCACGCTGGCGCTGGTCTACGGCGCGGGACTCGTGGCCTGTCTCGTGGCGGTGGCGGTCGGCTGGCTGGTGGCGTGCTTGGTAGGGCTCGCGTTGCTCGCCCGCTTCGTCCCAGCGTTCCGCTGGGGCTCGCCCGCTCGCGCGCCGTTGCGCCTACAGGAATCGCTCGCCTACGGGCTGCCGCTCCAGCTGGCGAACGGCGTGGGCGTGGCCCATCAGCAACTCGGCAAGCTGCTGATCGTGCGCATGATCTCGCTGGCCGCGGTCGTGCCCTACGAGCTCGGGTTGCGCGTGTGCACGGCCTGTTTCACGTTCGCCCAGCTGGTGCTCGTGGCCATGATCCCCGAGGCCTCGGCGTTACACGCGCGCGCCGAGACCGAACGGCTGCAATCGCTCTACCAGCGTGCGGGTCGGTTCGTGACCGCTGCTGGGGCGATCGTGACCTCGGCACTGGTCACGGTCGCCCCGCCGTTGTTCGTGGCGTGGCTCGGCCACGGCGATCCCGCCGCGACGCTGGCGTTGCGCGGGCTCGCGGTGGCCGCTTACGCCGCGGTGGTGGGCGGCGTCTCGGGCGCGATCGCGCGCGGCGTGGGGCGCACCGGTCTCGAACTCGAATGGTCGGGCGTCGCCCTGCTCGTGCACGCGGCGCTTGGGCTGGTGCTCGTGCCGCGCATGGGATTCGAGGGGGCGCTCGTGGCCATCGCCATCGCCAACCTGGTCGCGGCGCTGTGGTTCGCGATCCGGCTCGGGCGCGCGCTCGGCTGGCCGCTCGGCCGAGTACTGTGGGAGCCGTTCGTCGTGCCCACTGTTGCTGCGGTGCTCGGCTCATTCGCCGGAGGCCGACTCGACGATGCGATCGCCGCGCCATGGGGGTCGGTGATCGCGGCCGGTGCCGTGGCCGGCGGGGTGACGCTGGCCGCGCTGGTCCTGCTGCGACACGTGCGCTGGCACGAACTCGTGAGCCTCGCCCGGCGTGGAGTCGCGGCGTGACGACACTCGAAGGCGCGCGCGTGCTGGTGACCGGAGCCGGCGGCTTCGTGGGGCCGCATCTGGTGACGGCGCTCGCCTCGCGAGGCGCGCTCGTGCGTGGCGCAGGACTGGGCGCGCCCGCGGCCCACACGCCTCTCGAGAGCTGGCACGAGGCGGACTTCGCGGAGCTGGCGCAGGCGGTCGCGGCCGTGGCCGCAGTACCCACCGACGCGATCGTGCACCTGGCGGGGCAGAGCAGTGCGGCGCGCTCGTTCGAGGCTCCCGAGGAGACGTTCCGTGCCAATGTGAGCGGCACGTGGACGCTGCTCGAGGCGGTGCGTGCGCAGGCTCCCTCGGCGCGTGTGCTGGTGGTGGGCACGAGCGAGGTGTACGGCGCGATCGAGCCGGGCACGCGCGCCAGCGAGGACACACCGTTCGCACCACTGAGCCCCTACGCGCTCAGCAAGGCCGCCGCCGAGGAGGTGGCGCGCGCCTATGCCGAGGCGCACGCGCTCGATGTTGTGCGCGCGCGCTCGTTCGGCCATACCGGTCCCGGGCAGACGCCGCGGTTCGTGGTGCCGTCGTTCGCGCAACAGTTGGTGGCGATCGAGGCGGGTCGCGCCGAGCCGGTGCTGCGCGTGGGCAACCTCGACGTGACGCGCGACCTGTCCGACGTGCGCGACATCGTGGCAGGCTATTGTGCG
>CAYQNV010000124.1:0-42856 GCA_964418975.1 uncultured bacterium
ATCTCTCGCCGCGCCGGGGGCCTGCTACCGGACGGTCCGATTCCTGTCCGCGCGGGACTTGCACCCGCTGGTTCGATGAGGCTTGAGCGGCGAGGCCGCTCTTCAGGACGCACCATGTGCGAGCAGGTTAGCGCGTCCCTGCCCGGGTGGCACGTGACCGGCCTCGCCCGTCCCCTCAGGCCGCGGGCAACACGACCTCGGCAGCCTGGCGGATGGCTTCCAGATCTATGGTCACCGTGACGTCGTCCCCGAGGATCCAGCCGCCGTTGTCGAGTGCGGCGTTCCACACCATGCCGAACTCCTTGCGATCCAGCACCAGCTGCGTGGCGAAGCCGGCGCGCTCGTTGCCCCACGGGTCGCGCGCCACGCCGAGCCAGCCGACTTCGAGCGTGAGCGGCTGGGTGACGCCGCGCAGGCTGAACGTGCCCTCGACCTGGTAGCGCTCGCCGCCGAGCGAGCGGACCCGCGTGCTCTCAAACGTGATGTTCGGGTGCGCCTCGGCGTCGAAGAAGTCCCCGCTGCGAAGGTGCGCGTCGCGGTCGGGCTGGCGCGTGTCGATACTCGCGGCCTCCACCTGGAAGCTGACGCGCGAGGCCTCCGGCTGCTGCCGGTCGAGCTGCACCGTGCCGGCGAAACGGGCGAAGCGGCCGCGCGTGCGGCTCAGCAGATGACGGACGCTGAAGCCCACTTCGGAGTGGTCGGCGTCGATGACGAACGTCTCGAGGTCGTTGCGGACGGGCTCGCTGGCGAGGGGCTGCAGGGTCGTGGGCATGGGTGCCTCCTGAGGTCATGTGGCGGTGGTGGTCGAGAGAGCTATTACTTGTTACGACAATCAATGACTAGTCAACTATTTGCGCCGGATCGCTGCAAGATCCGGGTGAAGCCAGGTTCAGTCGCTCGGGCCGCGCACGGTCTCGAGCAGGCGCAGCAGCTCGGCGATGCGCGTCCGGGGGAGCCGGCCCACGCAACGGCGTTCCGCCTCGTGCACCGGGCCGTCGGCCGAGCGGAGCAGGTCGAGCCCGGCCGGCGTGATCGAGCACAGCACGCGGCGCCGGTCCTCCTGGCAGCGCGCTCGCTTGACCAGCCGCTGGGCTTCGAGCCGGTCGAGCAGTCGAGTGATGCCGGGCGCGCGTTCGACCATGCGCTCGGCGATCTCGAGCGTAGGAAGAGTCCCGGGCTGCGCCCCGCGCAGGATACGCAGCACGTTGAATTGTTGCGGCGTGATGCCGAGCGGCTCGAGCGCTCGCTCCACCTCGCGGCGGATGCGGTCCGCGGTGCGCACGATCGCGACCGCTCCCTCCTGCTCCGGGCCGGGGAACGGCTTGCCCTGCTGGATCTCGCGCTGGAGCGCGCTCGGACGTCGGCTCGGGGCCATGGAAGTCACCATACCCATCAATAGATGACGCATCAAGTAAATCGATTCAGGTGTTTTTCGCCCGCCTCACCCGGCCAGTGCCAGTTCCAGCGGCTCGCGGAAGCGCTCGCGCAGGAGCCCGCGCAGGGCGGCGTGGCCCGGGGCCAGCAGCTGGGCGTCGGCGGCCACCAGCGTGCGCGCCGCGTCGCGCGCCGCGAGCAGCAGCTCCTCGTCGCGCGTGAGGTCGGCCAGCCGGAAGTCGGTGAGGCCCGCCTGGCGGGTGCCCCAGACCTCGCCCGGACCTCGCATCGCCAGGTCCGCCTCGGCCAGCTCGAAGCCGTCATCCGTGCGCGCCATGACCGCCAGCCGTTCCCGCGCGCGCGCGCTCGCCAGCCCACTCGCCACCAGCACGCACACCGAGCGGTGCTCTCCCCTCCCGACCCGGCCGCGCAGCTGGTGAAGCTGGGTGAGCCCGAAGCGCTCGGCGTTCTCCACCACCATGAGCGTGGCGTTCGGCACGTCCACGCCCACCTCCACCACCGTCGTCGCCACGAGCACGTGCAGCTCGCCTGCACGAAACTCGTCCATGACCGCCTGCTTCTCGGCTGGCTTGAGCCGCCCGTGCAGGAGCCCCAACCGGTAGCGGGCGAGTGGCGGTTGCGCGCGCAGCCGCTCGAGCTCCGTCTCGGCCGCGCGCACGTCGGCGCGGCCGCCCTCCTCGATGGCCGGCACCACCACGAACGCCTGTCGGCCCGCGGCCAGTTCGCGCGCCATGAACTCGAGCACGCTGGGAAACTTCTCCTCACCGGTGACGCGCGTCACCATGCGGCCCCGCCCGGGCGGCTGGTCGCGGATCTCGCTCAGGTCCAGGTCGCCGAAGCCGGCCAACTGGAGCGTGCGCGGGATCGGGGTGGCGGTGAGTACCAGCATGTGCGGCAGCAGCCCCTTGGCGGCGAGTGCGGCGCGCTGGCGGACGCCGAAGCGGTGCTGCTCGTCGACGATGGCGAGTGCCAGCGACGGGAACTTGAGCCGCTGCTCGAGCAGCGCATGCGTGCCGACCACCAGCATGGGCTCGCCGGCCGAGAGTCGCGCCTGGAGTACGCGGCGCTCGCCCGGCGTGGACGCCCCGGTGAGCGTGGCCACCGCGAGCCCGGTGCCCTCGGCGAGCCGCGCCACGCTGGCGCCATGCTGGCGGGCCAGGATCTCGGTGGGTGCGAGCAACGCCGCCTGCTGCCCGGACTCGACCGCGGCGCACGCGGCGAGAAGCGCCACCACCGTCTTGCCGCTGCCCACGTCGCCCACCACCAACCGGTGCATGGGGCGAGGGCGTGCCAAGTCGGCGGTGATGTCGCGGAGCGCTCCCTCCTGCCCCGCCGTGAGCGTGAACGGCAGCGCGGCGCGCACGCGCGCGGCCAGCTCGCCCGAGGCCGCGAGTGCGAGCGCGCGGCCCTCCTCCGCCAGCATGCGTCGCCGGAGCTCCATGACCATCTGCACCAGGAACAGTTCCTCGAACGCCAGCCGGCGGCGTGCCGCCTCGAGCGCGGCTGCATCCGGCGGGAAGTGTAGGTCGCGCAGCGCCTGCCCGAGCGAAAGTGGTGCGGCACCGCTCGCGAACCCCGCGGGAAGCGGGTCGGGGATGGTATCGGCGACCGCGTCCAACGCTCGTCGCACCGCCTGCCGCAGGCCACGCGCCGTCACGCCACGCGTTAACGCGTGCACCGGCACGAGCCGGCCGGCGTGGAGCAGCGACTCGAGGTCACCCTCGACCACCTCGAACAGCGGGTTCGACATCTGGCGCTCGGCGCCGCTCACCTCGCCACTCACCACCACCTGCGTGCCGGGCGTGAGCGTGCGGGCGAGCCACGACTGGCCGAAGAAATAACAGGGCAGCGTCCCGGTGGCGTCGCTGATCGTGGCGGCGAAATCGGCGCGGCCACCACGCGTGCGCAGCGCGGCCGCGTGCCGGACCTGGCCCACCACCGTGAGCAGCTCGCCCGGGCGCAAATCCTTCACCTGCACGAACCGGCTGGCGTCGAGCCACGTGCGCGGATAGTGCCGCACCAGGTGCTCGAGCGTCATGATGCCCAGCCGCTCGAACGCGAGCGCGCGCTGCGGCCCGACGCCGGGCAAGAACTGCACGCGCGTGCGCGGGTCCAGCGGCGGGGTGCGGGTGGCGGGTTGTCTCTGGGTCATGGCAGGTACCGCCCGACGGCGGCGCGCGCACCTTACGCGGGGCGCGCCGCGGTACGCCAGAGCGCTCGGGGCGGCTACCCGAACCGCGCCCGGAGGGCGCGAAAGCTCCAAGCACGCGGCTTTACAGCGTCCCTCCCGCCCCGGTATAGTGCCCGGCTCTTGAAATCCCCGCGGTCCCCGCAGGGTTTCGTGCCCCCGAGGGCCGGGTAACTGCCAAGGAGATCCCCATGGCGAAGTGCTTCGTGTGCGGCAAACAGCGCATGGCGGGCCAGAACGTGAGCCACGCCAACAACGTCACCAAGCGCCTGTTCAAGCCGAACGTCCACAACGTGCGTGCGCTGGTGAACGGCCGTGCCAAGCAGATCACCGTGTGCACGCGCTGCCTGCGCGGCGGCAAGGTCGAGAAGGCCGTGCGCGGCTCCCGGGTCGCCGTCACCGCCTGACCGTCCCGGAGTCGAGAAGTCGCGAGGCCCGGTTCCCCACGAGCCGGGCTTTCGTGTTTCCAGTTCAGGCGTCGCGCGTCGGGGCGACCAGCTCGCGCCAGGCGAGTGCCTCGCGCGGCAGCGCGTGCAGCGGATCCAGATCGAGCGCAAGCGCGAACTCGGCGTCGGCCTCGGGGGCGCGGCCGACTCGTAGCAGCGCCCAGCCCAGGTCCGCGCGCGCCGCGGCGAAGCCGGGGTGGATGGCGAGCGCCGAGCGCAACGGTGCTTCGGCGCCGGCGGCATCGCCCGTCATGAGCCGGGCACGCCCGAGCAACGCGTGCGCATCGGCCCACTGCGGCCGCCGCGCGAGCAGCGCAACGAGCCGCGCTTCCGCGGCGTCGGGCCGGGCCATCTCCAGCGCGAGTGCCGCCCGCTCGAGTGCGGCGGCGTCGTAGCCGGGCTGTAGTTCGAGCGCGCGCTCGTACGCCTCTGCTGCCTGCTCCAGCCGGTCCTGCGCACGCAACGCTCGCGCCAGCGCCACATGCAGGTCGGGCCAGTCGGGGCTCACCGCGAGTGCCCGGCGCAGCGCCTGTTCGCACCCTGCCAGGTCGCCCAGCTCGTAGAGCAGGTGCGACTCGGAGAGTGCCGCCTGCGGCGCCTCGCTGCCGCGCGCGAGCCCGCGGCGCACCGCCCGCAATGCGTCATGGTGCCGCCCGAGCGCGTGGTAGACGAGTCCCAGCAGCCGCTGCGCCCGCGCGAACTGCCGATTGAGTTCGACCGCGCGCTCGAGTGGCGTCACCGCGCCCTCCAGGTCGCCGCCCCGGAACCGCGCGAGCCCGAGCCAGAACCACAGGTCCGGGTACTGGGCGTGTGCCTCGAGCGCTTGCGAGATCTGTACTTCAGCCGCGACGGCGTCGCCGCGCTCCAGTTCCACGCGCGTGGCGAGCAGGCGCGCCTCGAGATAGCGCGGATTGAGCTCCAGCGCCACGCGCAGGTGCCCGAGCGCCTCGTCGAAGCGCCGCGCCTCCACCAACAGGCCCGCCAACCGGCAGCGCAGGTCGGCGTAGCCGGGCTTCTCCGCCACGGCCACCGCCAGGCTCGCGATCGCGCCCTCCAAGTCGCCTGCCTGTTGGCGCGCGATGGCCTCGTCCAGGGGCCCTCGCGACGGACGCACATCGGCGCCGCCTGGCAGCAGTCGGCGCCACTGCTCTCCGGTCCACTCGCGCGCCACCTCGGGCGTCACCCACTCCGGCGCGTCCAGCCCCAGCGCCAAGGCTTCGCCGAGCGCGGCCGTGGAGCGCTCGCGGTTCCCCCGCGTGCCGAAGCACACCGCCAGCAACAGGTGCGCTTCCATGTAGTGCGGGTGCTCGTCCAGCGCGCGCTCGAGGTCGGCGATGGCCTCGTCCCAGCGTCCGGAGCGCTCGTAGATGCGCGCGCGTTGGTAACGCAGGTCGGGGAATGTCGGATTCTCCTCGAGCGCGCGCGTGAACTCGCCCTCGGCCCGCGCGTAGTCGCCCGCGTGCTGGTAGGCCAGCCCCAGGTTGGCGCGCGCCTCGGCCGCGTGCACGCGCGCCAGGCAGTGGTCCGGATCGTTCGGGTCCGGAACCTGCTGCAGCACGCTCTCGAAGCACTCCGCGGCACGCTCGAACTCGCCGAGGTTGAAGTGGAGGATGCCCTCGTTGTAGCGCCGGGTATGCCCCCACTTCACCAACGACGACAGGAACGCCACAGGAGACTCAGTCCATCTGACGCCGCAGGAACGTCGGCACCTCGAGCGAGTCGCCACGCGAGCTGCCGCGGCCCCACTGCGGACGCCCCTCGCGGCGCTGCCACGCCGGCGCACTCATGCCCGACCGGTCGTCGTCCCCCGCCGCGGCGGCCGCCGGACCCGAGTGGCTGGGGGCCGAACGCTGCATGCGGTCCACGAGCCGCAGGTTCGCGCCGTGCGCCCCGAAGCCGGTGGCCACCACGGTGATCAACAGGTCGCCGTCCAGCGACGGATCGATGACCGCGCCGAAGATCACGTTCGCGTCGTCACCGGCGGCCTGCGTGACCACCTGCGCAGCCTCGTTCACCTCGTGCAGCGTGAGGTCGCGTCCGCCGGTGATGTTCACCAGCACGCCCTCGGCGCCATGGATGGAAACGTCCTCGAGCAACGGGCTTGAAACAGCATGGCTGGCCGCGTCCACGGCGCGGTTCGGGCCCGTGCCGCGGCCCGTGCCCATGAGCGCGTTGCCACGACAGGCCATGATGCTCTTCACATCGGCGAAGTCGAGGTTCACGAGCCCGGGCACCGTGACCAGCTCGGAGATGCCCTTGGTGGCCTGCAGCAGCACGTTATCCGCGACCGAGAACGCCTCGGACAGTGCCGTGCCCTTTTCCACCACCGACAGCAGCCGCTCGTTGGGGATCACCAGCAGCGTGTCCACCTCGGCGCGCAGTTCCGCAAGGCCCTCGTCGGCCTGGCGCAGTCGGCGACGGCCCTCGAACTGGAACGGCTTGGTGACCACGGCCACGGTGAGCGCGCCCGCCTGGCGCGCGAGGCGCGCCACGACCGGGGCAGCGCCCGTGCCGGTGCCGCCGCCCATCCCGGCGGTGATGAACACCATGTCGGCGTCGGCCACGGCGTCGCTGATCGCGGCCTCATCTTCTTCCGCGGACCGCCGGCCGGTCGAGGGGTCGCCGCCCGAGCCCAGGCCGCGCGTGGTGTTCACGCCGATCTGGATACGCGACGGCGCCAGCGACTGCGACAGCGCCTGCATGTCGGTGTTGGCGACGATGAATTCCACGCCGCGCAATCCGGCGCCGATCATGCGGTTCACGGCGTTGCCGCCCGCCCCGCCGCAACCAATGACCTTGAGCCGTGCGGAGTTGCTGCGGTCGATCTCGAGCTCGAACGTGGACATGGGCACCCTCCCTGGTTCGGGCTGGCGGACATCCTGCCCGCCTGCGCCCGGCGTGATGGACTTCAGAACAGGTCGGCGAACCAGTTGCGCAGGTCGAAGCGCGCCCGAGTCCTGGACGCACCCACCTCGACGAAATCCCCCGGACCTTCTTCCGACTTCGCAGCGTGCAGCACCAGCCCCACGCCGGTCGCGTAGCGCGGGTCACAGACATTGGCGGACAGTCCGCCCAACCCGCGCGGCAGCCCCAGGCGGACGGGCATCTCGAACACCTGCTCGGCCAGCTCCGCCGCACCCGGCAGCAGCGACGTGCCGCCGGTCAGCACTACCCCGCCACCGATCAGGGGTGCGAAGTGATTCTTGCGCACCTCCTTGTTGGCGAGGGCGAAGATCTCCTCCATGCGCGGCTCGATCATGGACGCCAACACGTGGCGTGAGATCTCCTTGTCGCCCCGCCCGCCGACGCCCGAGACGCTCACGGTCTCGTCGCCGTGCACCAGCGCGGCCAGCGCCGAGCCGAACTGGATCTTGATCGCCTCGGCCTTGTCGATGGGCGTGCGCAGGCCGATGGCGATGTCGCTGGTCACGTTCGCGCCGCCGAACGGGATGATGCTCGTGTGTCGCACCGCGCCCTCGTGGAACACCGCCACGTCCGTGGTGCCGCCGCCCAGATCGAGCAGCACGACCCCGAGGTCCTTCTCGTCCTCGTCCAACACGGCGGCGGCCGAGGCGAGCGGTTCGAGCGTGAGGTCGTACACCTTGAGCCCCGCGCGCTGGATGGCGCGGCAGATGTTGCGCGCACTGGTCACCGCGCCGGTGATGATGTGCACCTCGGCCTCGAGGCGCACGCCGCTCATGCCGACCGGGTCCTTGATGCCGTCCTGGTCGTCGACGATGAATTCCTGCGGGATGACGTGGATGATCTCGCGGTCGGTGGGGATGGCGATGGCCTTGGCGGCCTCGATCACGCGCTCGACGTCGGCTGGAGCGATCTCGTTGTCCTTGCGCGACACCGCCACCACGCCGCGGCTGTTCAGGCTGCGGATGTGGTCGCCCGCGATACCGGCGTGCACGCCCTTCGCCTGGAACCCGGCCATGCGCTCGGCTTCCTCGACCGCGCGGGTGATGCTCGCGACGGTTTTCTCGAGGTCCACCACGGCGCCGCGGCGCAGCCCTTCGCTGGGCGCGTTCCCGATGCCGACGATCCGCAGCTCACCGGAGGAGGTCTGGTCGGCGATGATGCAGGAGATTTTTGTCGTGCCGATATCCAGGCCGGCAAACGTCCGTGTTGCCTGAGCCATGGGGGTCCCTCCCTCGGTGGCCTCAACTCTCTCGCGATGTCGAACCCGTGGCGGTGGGGCCATCGGGCCGCGCGCCGCGCACGACGATCTGGTCCTTGAAACGCACGTCCACCTCGCGGGGCGTCATGCCCTTGGCCGCGAGGTCGGCGAGCGTGGCCCGCAGGCCCGACAGCTGCCGCGCGCCGTTCGGCCATACCGGACCGATCACACACACTCCATTCAGGAGCACCAAGCGCGTGAGCCGGGAGTCGGAGACATCCACCTCCGACACCTGTCCGGTGAGCCGCAGGCCATTGTCGCTCAAAATCGCCGTCCACGCGAGTCCCCTTCTCACCTCGGGCGTCTGGATCTGGCTCCCGGGGCGGTAGCTCGAGAAATCCGGGCCCGCCAGCATGGGCAGATCGGCCACGACGCCGGCCTGCAGCGGCTCGAGCAGCACGCCGTGGTCGTCGATCTCCCACGGCTCGCCGTGCTCCACCACCAGCGTGGGCACGCGTTCCTCGACCCGGATCTCCAGCGAACGGATCCCGACACGCCGCACGTGCGCCGATCGGATGCGCGGCTCGAGCAGCACCAGTTGGCGCGCCCGTGCCAGGTCCAGCGAGAACAGGTCTTGCCGTTCGCGAAGACCTGACCGTTTGCGGACCTTTGCCGCGTCGAGATAGCGGACCCCGGTGACGTGGATGCGGTCCACCACGAGCAGCTTCTGGCGCAGGTCGCCCCACGACACCATGGCCAGCGCGCCGAGCGCGAACATGGCGGCGAGTACGCGTAGCGGGCGGCGGAACGGCGAGGCGCCGCGCGGCTCGCGTTTGCGGCGCTCGAGCGCCTTGCCCTGGTAGCGGCTCATCGCCGGCCCCCGCTGGCAGGGACCGCGCGCTTGAACTCGGCCAACAACTGGTCCCCGAGCCGGGACACGTCGCCCGCCCCGAGCGTCAACAGCACGTCGCCGGCGCGCGCCTCGCGCACCGCGGCCTCGATCGCCTCCGCCGCGGTCGGGGTGTAGCGCACGTGGGTCGCACCCTGCGCGTGGGCCGACTGCACCACGGTCTCGCCGGTCACGCCCGCGATGGGGATCTCTCCCGCCGCGTACACGTCCATCACCCACGCCAGGTCGGCGTCGCCGAAGCAGCGCCCGAACTCCTCGCGCAGCGCATCGGTGCGCGAGTAGCGATGGGGCTGGAACACCACCAGGACGCGGCCCCCCCCCAGACCCCGCGCTGCCGCCAACGTGGCGGCGATCTCGGTGGGGTGATGGCCGTAGTCGTCGAACACGCGCACGCCGCCCGCCTCGCCCCGCAGCTCGAAGCGCCGGCCCACGCCGTGGAATCCGGCGAGCGCTTCGGCGATGTGCGCGAACGCGATCTCCAGCTCGAGGCCCACGGCCACGGCGGCCATGGCGTTCAGGGCGTTATGCCGGCCGGGCACGTGCAGCTCGATGCTGCCGAGCAGCCGGCCGCCGGCCTCGATCTGGAATGCCGAACCCTGCGGCCGCAGTTCCAGCCCGACGCCGCGGATCTCCGCCTCGGGGTGAGTGCCGTAGAGGATGTGACGCTTGGTCACGCGCGGCAGGATGCCGCGCACGTTGTCGTCGTCCGCGCACAGTACGGCCACGCCGTAGAACGGCACGCGGTTCGCGAAGTACGTGAACGCCTGCCGGATGTCGTCCAGGTCTTTGTAGTGGTCCAGGTGTTCGCGGTCGATGTTCGTGACCACGGTGACGGCGGGCGCCAGTCGCAGGAACGAGCCGTCGCTCTCGTCGGCCTCGGCCACGAGGAAGCGGCCGTGTCCAAGCTTGGCGTTGGCGCCGAGCGTGCGCAGCCGCCCGCCGACCACGATGGTCGGGTCCAGGCCGCCGCGCTGGAGCACCACCGCGACCATGCTGGTCGTGGTGGTCTTCCCGTGCGAGCCGCCCACGGCCACGCCGTACTTCATGCGCATGAGCTCGGCCAGCATGTCGGCGCGAGCGATCACCGGGATCCCGGCCTCGCGAGCCGCGGCCAGCTCGGGATTGTCGGGCCTGACCGCCGAGGAGTAGACCACCACCTGCGCGCCGTCCACGTTGGACGCGGCATGCCCGGTGAACACGCGCCCGCCCAGGCTCGTGAGCCGGTCGGTCACGTCGCTCGCCTTGAGATCACTGCCGCTCACCTGGTAGCCCATGTTGACCAACACCTCGGCCAGGCCGCTCATGCCGCTGCCGCCGATCCCGATGAAGTGGATGCGATGCGTGCTGCCGTACATTTACAGGCGTCCTACCGCGCGACGGGCGGTGCTCATGAGTGACCTTCCTCGATGGCGGGCTCTTCGGCTTCTCGCCCCGCGGTGCCCTCGCCCCACGCCACCAGCGAGCGCGCGATCCGGGCCGCGGCGTCGGGGCGCGCGAACAGCCGTGCGTTCGCGGACATGCGCGACAGCGCCTGGCGGTCGGCGAGCAGGTGCGCGATCTCCTGCGCGAGGCGTTCGCCGTCGAGTTGGCCGTCCTCGATCATCACGGCGGCGCCGCGGTCGGCGAGGTTCGTGGCGTTGACACGTTGGTGATCGTGCGCCGCGAACGGGTAGGGCACGAGGATGCTCGGGCGCCCGCACACCGCGATCTCGGCCAGCGTCATGGCTCCCGCCCGGCACACGACCAGGTCGGCCGCGGCGTAGGCCAGGTGCATCTGGCGCACGAACGGCAGCACGGTGGCCGGCAGCTGTTCGCGCTCGACCGCCTGTTTCACGGCTTCGTGGTCCTCGCGCCCGGTCTGCAGGATGCACTGCACGTCCACGCGATTCTTGAGTCGGCGCAGCGCGTCGAGCGCGGCGGCGTTGATGCGCTTGGCGCCGAGGCTGCCGCCGAACACGAACAGTGTCGGGCGGTGGGCGTCGAGCCGGAACTCGCGCAGGCCCTGCTCGCGCTCGCCCGACAGGATGATCGCGCGCACCGGGTTGCCGGTGATCTTGAGATGATCGCGGCGCGGAAAGTAGCGGCGCGCTTCGAGAAACGACAGGTGCACCTCGTTCGCGATGCGGGACAGCCAGCGGTTGGTGAGCCCCGGGATGCTGTTCTGCTCCTGCAACAGCAGTGGCACGCCCAGCAGCTTCGCCGCCAACGACACCGGCCCGCTCACGTACCCGCCGGTGCCGAGCACCGCGCGCGGACGCTCGCCGAGCACCACCCACAGGGCCTGAACAAAACCGAGCAGGTTCACGAGTGCCGCCCACGGCCAGCGCCACGGGCGACGGCGGGCGAATCCCGCGGTGGCGAGCGTGCGCAGGCGAAAGCCCGCCTCGGGCACGGCCTGGGCCTCGAGGCCCTTGCGGCTGCCCACGAACAGCACCTCCACGTCGGGATGGTTCGCCTGCAGTTCCTCGGCCACGGCGATGCCGGGGAACACATGTCCCCCCGTGCCGCCGCCCGCGATGAGGATCTTCATGCCACCTCCCGGGACCAGCGCTGTCTCGCCAGCGCGTCCTCGTCACCGTTCATGGCACTCACGCGATAGAGCAGCCCGGCCGCGGCCAGGTTCACCAACAAAGCCGAGCCGCCGTACGACACGAACGGCAGCGGCAAGCCGGTGGTCGGCGCCAGACCTGTCGCCACCGCGAGGTTGGCGACGGCGTAGAGGCCGATCTGCACGGTGAGGCCGCCGGCCAGCAGGCAGGCGAACGGTTCCGACGAACGCGCGGCGGCGCGCATGCCCCGCCACAGGAACATGCCGATCACCGCGAACAGGAGCGTCACTCCGATGAGCCCCAGTTCCTCGGCGTAGATCGAGAAGATGAAGTCGGTGTGCGCCTCGGGCAGGTAGAGCAGCTTCTGCAAGCCGCCGCCCAGCCCCCGGCCCACCACGCCACCCGAACCGATGGCGATGAGCGACTGGTCCAGCTGCCAGCCGGCGCCACGATGGTCGAGCTGACCGCCGAACACGAATGCGATGAATGTGTTGACGCGCGTCATCATGTACGGATGCGTGGCGAGTGCCACCGCCACGATGGCCGCACCCGCGGCGAGCGGCGCGCCGAGAAAGCGCAGTGGCGCGCCGGACAGGAACAGCATCACGAATCCAGTGAGCAACAGCAGTGCGGCCGAGCTCAGGTTGGGCTGCTTCAAGATCAGCCCCGCCACGACCGCGAGCACGACGAGTGGCGGCACCATGCCGCGCCAGAAGCCCAGCTCGGCGATCGGCCGGCGCTTGAGCCACCACGCCATGAAGATCACCGCCGCGAGCCGTCCGAGGTCGGTGGGCTGCACCGACATGAAGCCCACGCGCAGCCAGCGCGTGGCGCCATTCGACATGTGGCCCGCGGCCACCACCAGCGCGAGCAGCGCGCAGGCGCCCGCCAGCAGCCACGGCGCCAGTGACTCCAGGCGGCGGAGACTCAGTCGCGAGCAGACGAACAGCACGCCGACGCCGATCAAAGTGCGCACCAACTGCTGGCGCAGGAAGTAATTGGAATCGCCATAGCGCACGAACGCATGGAACGACCCCGCGGAGTACACCATCACCAGACCCACGGCCGTGAGCAGCAGGGCCAGCCCCACCAGCCAGCGATCGCCACGCCTCACGCGGTCACTCCTCCCACCGCGAGCCGCGCCACTTCGTCCTTGAAGCGGCGGCCGCGGTCCTCGTAGTCCCTGAACATATCGAATGATGCGCATCCTGGCGACAGGAGCACGACCGCGCCGGACCCGCCATCGGCGGGTGCCCCGCGCGCCGCAACGTACGCCATGCGCACCGCGTCGGAAAGCGTCGCGGCCCGCTCCTGCGGTACTCCGGGCCACGCCCGCGCCATCGTCTCCGCCCCCTCGCCGATCAGCACCAGGTGCCGCACGTGCGCCTGGACCAGTCCGGCGAGCGGCTGGAAGTCCTGCCCCTTGTCGCGCCCGCCTGCGATCAGCACGAGCGGCTCGGGGAAGCTCTGGAGCGCCACGCGCAACGAGTCCGTGTTCGTGGCCTTGGAGTCGTTCACGAAGCGCACGCCGTGGAACTCGCCGGCGGGCTCGAGCCGGTGCTCGAGGCCTCCGTATTCGCGCAGCACGCGCCGCAGCACGTCGGGCGTTGGCTCGAGCGGCAGCACCGTGGCGAGCGCGGCGAGCACGTTGGCGAGGTTGTGCGGACCCGGCAGGCGCACCTCGACACGCGGCAGGAGCTCCTCGTGGCCGCCGCGCCGGGCGAGCACGAGGCGGCCGTCCTCGACGAACGCGCCCTCGTCCACGGCGCGCGTCACGGAGAACTCACCCGGCGCCCCGGCGCCGGCGCGCCGCGACGAGACCTCGGGATCGTCGGCGTTCCACACCGCCCAGTCCTCCTCGGTCTGGCGCGCGAACAGGCGCTGCTTCATCGCACCGTAGGCTTCAAGCGAGCCGTGCCGGTCGAGGTGGTCGGGCGTGAGGTTCAACCAGGTGGCGATCGAGGGCCGCAGCCGGTCCACGGTCTCCAGCTGGAAGCTCGACACCTCCACCACGAGCAGCCCCGTCGGGCTCACCTGTTCGGCCACCTCGCAGATCGCCCGGCCGATATTGCCGCACACTTCCACCTCGCGGCCCGCCGCCCGCAGCAGTGAACCGACCAGGTCGGTGGTGGTGCTCTTGCCGTTCGTGCCGGTGATGCACACGAGCGGCGCGCGCGCCGCGCGGTAGCCCAGTTCCAGCTCACCCAGGATCGGCAGGCCCTCGGCGCGCGCCGCGACGGCCAGTGGGTGCTCCACCGAGATGCCCGGGCTCCACACCACGAAGTCGTGGTCGGGCAGCAGCCCGGCGTCGTCGCGGCCCCACACACACGTCACGCCATCGTCTGCGAGCGTGCGCGCCGGCTCGGGCACGGCGTCGGCCGCGCGCCGGTCGCACAGCGTCACGTCCAAGCCGTGCCGGCGCAGCAGTCGCGCGGCGGCAACACCGCTGCGGGCCGCGCCCACGACCAGCGCGCGCGTTCCGGGGAGCGGATGGCGGGGGTCGAGGCTCACTGCAGCTTGAACGTGGACAGGGACAGCAGGGCGAGCAGCGCGCCCGCGATGTAGAAGCGCAGGACGACGCGCGACTCGGGCCAGCCGATGAGCTCGAAATGATGGTGCAACGGCGACATGCGCAGGATGCGCTTGCCGGTCAGCTTGAACGAGGTGACCTGCAGCATCACCGACAGCGCCTCGGCCACGAACACGCCGCCCACCAGCACCAGCCAGAACTCGCGCTTGATGAGCACGGCCACCACGCCGAGCGCGCCGCCCAGCGATAGCGAACCGGTGTCCCCCATGAACACGTCGGCGGGATGGCAGTTGTACCAGAGGAACCCCAGCGCGGCCCCGAGCACGGCGGCGCAAAACACGGTGAGCTCGCCGGCGAACGGCAGGTAGCCGGTGTTCAGGTACTCGCTGAAGCGGGCGTGGCCGGTGAGGTAGCACATGCCGGCGAACGCGATCGCCGCGATCGCCACGAGTCCCGAGGCGAGTCCGTCCAGTCCGTCGGTGAGGTTCACCGCATTGGAGGCGCCGGTGATCACCAGGATCACGAACGGCACGAACAGCCAGCCCAAGTCGAAGTAGTAGGACTTGAGGAACGGCACGTGCGTGAGCGTGGGCGGCGCGCTGGGCTCGGGCCAGCCGAGTACGCAGATGCCGACCACGGCGCCGATCACGAACTGGCCCGCGAGCTTGTAGCGGCCGAGCAGGCCCTTGGGCAGCTTCTTCACCACGCGTAGCCAGTCGTCCAGGAACCCGAGCCCGCCCAGCCACAGCGTGGTGCCGAGCGCCAACCACACCTGGCGGTTGTGGAAGTTGCCGCACAGCAGCACCGGGATCGCGATCGCGGCCAGCATGAGCAGGCCGCCCATGGTGGGCGTGCCGGCCTTGACGTAGTGGGTCTGCGGGCCCTCTTCGCGGACCTTCTGCCCCAGCTTCACGCGCCGCAGCCACTCGATCATCGGCCGGCCCAGCAGGAAGCTGATGAGCAACGCCAGCACCGCGGCCAGCGCCGAGCGGACGGTGATGTACTTGAACAGGTTCAGGAACGACAACCCTTGAACCGTGTGCAGTGGGTAGAGCCACTCGTAGAACAAGACGAACGCCTCCTCAGGCTTCGGCCGGGAGCCCGGCCAGGACGTCTTCGAGCGCCGCTCCGCGCGACGCCTTGAGCAGCACGACCACGCCCGGCGCGAGTTGCTCGCGGAGCGCGGCGGCCACCGCGGACTTGTCGGGGAACGTGCGCACCTTCACGCCGGCGGCGCGCCCACCGGCCTCGTAGTCCGCGGCATGCGCACCCACCGCCCATAGCTCGGCGTCGCGCACGGCCTCGCCCACCTCGCGATGCAGTCCTGCAGCGGTCTCACCCAGCTCCTTCATGTCGCCGAGCACGGCGATGCGGCGCACCGCGCGCGGCCAGCGTTCGAGCGTGGCGAGCGCCGCACGCATGGAATCCGGGTTCGCGTTGTAGTGGTCCACGATGAGCGTCGCGCCGGCCACGTGCTGCACCTGCATGCGGCCCCTGAGTGGCCGGTGCGCCGCCAGCCTCGCCACGACCGCGTCGGGATCGAGTTTCAGGTGTCGCGCCACGGCCAGTGCCGCGAGCGCGTTACACACCTGATGCAACCCGATCAACCGCAGATGCAGCGGCGGGAAGCCGGCCACGTGAAACCGCGTGCCCGCGTCGCCCAGGTCCTCGAGTCGCTCGGGGCGCACCTGGGCGGCGGCGGCGAAGCCGTAGGTGACGACCTCGGCCGGCGCGCCCTGCACCGCCTCCAGTAGCCGCGGCGAGTCGGCGCCCACGAACGCCGGAGCGCCGCGGCGGAGCGCCCACGCCAATGACGCCTTCTCGCGCGCGATGCCCTCGAGCGAGCCGAGATTCTCCAGATGTGCCGAGCCGGCGTTCGTGATGACGCATGCGCTCGGACGGGCGATCGCCGCCAATGCCGCGATCTCGCCCGCGTGATTCATGCCCATCTCGATCACCGCCGCGCCGTGCTCGGGCGCCAGCCCCAGCAGGGTCAACGGCACGCCCCAGTGGTTGTTGAGATTGCCCTCGGTGCGCAGCACCGGGCCCGAGGTGGCGAGTGCAGCGGCGACCAGTTCCTTGGTGGTGGTCTTGCCGGCGCTGCCGGTCACCGCCACGAGCCAGCCGGGCCACAGCTCGCGCAGCTTGCCGGCCAGGCGCTGGAGCCCCGACGTGACGTCGTCCACCAGCACGAGTGGCCCGAGTGGCAGGTGTGCGAGGCGCGGGTACACCGCGCGCGCGCACAGCGCCGCGCCGGCGCCGCTCGCGAACGCGTCGTCCAGGAACGCGTGTCCGTCGGTGCGGCTGCCGGGGAGCGGCACGAACAGCATGCCGGGCTCGATCGCGCGCGTGTCGAGCGCGGCTCCGCGCACGCCAGACTTGAGCATCGCCTCGCGCTCGTGGGCACCACCCGGAACCTCGCGCACCACGAGGTCGCCACCCGCCCACTGCGCGAGTTGCACCAGCGTCACCAGCGCCGGCAGCGGCCCGTTCATGAAGCCTGCCTCCCCGCGCCGGCCTGCAGCAGCTCGCGCGTCACGACGCGGTCGTCGAACGGCAGCACCTGGGCGCCCACCGTCTGCGTGGTCTCGTGTCCCTTGCCGGCCACCAGCACGAGGTCACCGGGCCGTGCCTCGGCGAGCGCCGCGGCGATGGCGGCGCGCCGGTCGAGCAGCACCGTGAGCTGGCCGGACGGGGCACCCGCCACGATCTCGGCGGCGATCGCGGCCGGATCCTCCCCGCGGGGATTGTCGTTCGTGACCCAGGCGCGATCGGCCGCGCGCGCCGCGGCGGCGCCCATGAGCGGGCGCTTGCCCCGGTCGCGGTCGCCACCGCAGCCGAACACCACCAGCACGCGGCCGGCCGTGTGCTCGCGGCACGCGGCGAGCGCGCGCTCGAGCGCGTCGGGCGTGTGGGCGTAGTCCACGGCCACGCCGAAGGGCTGGCCCGCCTCGATGCGCTCGAGCCGGCCGGGCACGCCCGGCGCGCGCTCGAGCCCACGCACGCAGGTCTCGGCGGGTACGCCCAGCGCGCGCGCGGCGACGTACGCCGCGGCGGCGTTCCAAGCGTTGAATCGTCCGAGCATCGGCAGCGTGACTGCGCGCTCGCCGGCGCCGTCGTCGGGCGTTGCGCGCAGGCGCAGCTCCAGTCCGCCCGAGCGGGAGATCACGCTCTCCAGGCTCACGCCATCGCGCCCGGCCACAGCCTCGGCGGAGCCGAAGCGGAGCACGCCCATGCCGCCGCGCTCGGCCGCGGCGCACACCGCCTCGGCGTACGCGTCGTCGGCATTGACGATCGCCACGCACGACTTCTCGCGGCCACCGTTGCGGCCGTCGAACAACATGAGCTTCGCGTCCAAGTAGGACTGCATGGTGCCGTGATAGTCGAGATGGTCCTGGGTGAGGTTCGTGAACACGCACGCATCGCACGCGATGCCCCAGGCGCGGCGCTGCGCCAGGGCGTGACTGCTGACCTCGAACGCCACGCAGCTCACGCCGCTCGCACGCATGTCCGCGAACTGCGCCTGGAGCTCCGGCGCTTCGGGTGTGGTGAACGCCGAGGGTCGCGCCGCCCCGCCGATGCGCACGCCGGTGGTCCCGATGACGCCGGTGCTCCAGCCCGCGGCGGCGGCGATCGCCTCGAGCAGCCAAGTGGTGGTGGTCTTGCCGTTCGTGCCGGTCACACCCACCACGCGCAGCGAGCGCGAGGGATGGTCGTGAAAGCGGCCGGCGGCCTGCGCGAGCGCCAGGCGCGGCTCCGCCACCTCGACCAGCGTACACCCGGAGGCGGCGAGCCCGGCCGGCCCGAACACGACCGTGGCCCCGGCGGCCACCGCGCTCGCGGCGAAGCGCGCGCCATCCGCGTGCACGCCGAGGAGCGCGAAGAACGCGTCGCCCGGCTGCACGCCGCGGGAGTCCAGTACCAGCCGGCGTACGTCGAGGTCGGTGGCGCCACGCACGGCGAGCGTGTCCACGCCGGCGAGGAGCTCGTGCAACATCACGGGCGACGCAGTCCGACGGCGAGCCGCGCGCTGGACGTGCCCGACTCGCGCGCGGCGGCATCCGGCGCGGTGGGTGAGCACCACAGGCGGCACGGGCCCTGGAGCGGCAGTCGCGTGCCCGGCGACGGAGACTGCCGCGTCACGAACCCGCTGCCCGAGATGCGCACGGGCACGGCGCGCTGCGTGAGCCGGCGCATCGCCTCGCGCACGGGGAGTCCCACCAGGTCCGGCAGCGAGCGGCCGATCGAGTCCTGCGGCGCGGCGAGGTAGGCGAGCACGACCGAGCCGCGCTCCACGGGCTGGCCCGCGGGCGGCACCTGCGACAACACGCGCGGTCCATCCCCCTCGAAACGGGCGTGCAGGCCGTAGTCGGCGAGTCGGCGCTCGGCCTGGCGAGCAGGCAGCAATCGCAGGTCGGGCGCCGTCACCGCCGGCACGCTGGGCGGGCGCAACGCAACCGAAGCGCTGGTGACGTCGAACCCGGGCCAGGCCATGCGCTGCAGGTCCATGAGCACTTCGCGGAACACGGGCGCGGCCACCTGCCCGCCGTAGTAGCGCGCGCCGCGAGGTTCGTCGATCACCACCACGCCCACGAGTCGTGGGTGATCGGCGGGCGCGATGCCCGCGAACGACGCCACGTACATGCCGCGCCCATAGGTGCCGACGTTCGCGTCGTACTTCTGCGCCGTGCCGGTCTTGCCGGCGATGCGCACGCCGGGCAGGCGCGCGCTCGTGGCGGTGCCGCTGTCCACCACCGCGCACAGCATCTCCAGCAGCGTGCTCGAGGTGGAGCCGCTGAACACGCGATGCGAGGGCTGCGGCGCGGCGCGGCGCAACTCGCGGCCATCCTCGTCGCGGATCGCGCGAACCAGCATGGGCTCCATGAGCACGCCGCCGTTCGCCACCGCCGCGTAGGCCAGCGCCAGCTGCAGCGGCGTCACGGTGATCTCATGGCCGATGGCGATCGTGGGCGTGGAGCGCGGCTGCCACGCGCTCACCGGGCGCAAGCGGCCGGCGGTCTCGCCGGGGAACTCCACGCCGGTCATGCTGCCGAACCCGAGCGCCGAGGCGTAGCGGTGCAGCCGCTCGGCGCCGAGCTTCAGCGCGAGTCGGCCCATGACGATGTTGCTCGACTGCTGCACGGCCTCGTGGAACGTGAGCGACGCGGCCTCGTGCGTGTCGTGGATGACGCAGCCGGGCACCAGTTCGGCCTCGCCGCTCGCGGCGGCCTCGAAGCGGTCGTTCGGCTGGGCGAGATGCTCCTCGAGCACCGCGCCGCTTACCACCACCTTGAACGTCGAGCCGGGTTCGTACTGGTCGGTGAACGTCCAGTTGCGCGACTTACCCGCCGGCAGGTGCGGCGCGCAGGCGGCGGCGAGCACCTCGCCCGTCCACGGGTCCAGGAACACGGCGAAGCCGCGCTCCGCGCGCAGCGAATCCACGGCGCGCGCCAGGTGGTGCTCGACGATGGATTGCAGATCCGAGTCGATCGAGAGCTCGAGCGAGGCGCCGTCGCGGGCCGGACGGCCCTCGGCGCCGGGCAGCAGCAGGCTCATGCGCGACGAGCCGGTGGGCACCATGGTCACCCAGCCCGTGCGGCCCCCGAGCAGGTTCTCGAACTGGTACTCGAGACCGTCCACGCCGACGTTGTCGCGGTTCGTGCGGCCGAGGATCTCCGAGGCCGCGTCGCCCAGGCGGTAGAAACGCCGCGACTCGTCCTCGACCACCACGCCCTCGATCCGGGCGTCGCGGATGCGCTGGCCCTGCTCGGGCGGCAGGTCGCGCGCGATCCAGGTGTAGCTCTTGAGCGATCGGAGGCGCTTGGCAAGCCGTGCAGGCGTCTCGCGCGTGACGGGCGCCAGCACGCGCGCGGCCGCCATGGGGTCGGACAGCTGCGGCGGGTACACCGCGACCTGGCTCACCCCCAGGTCGTGGGCCAGCACCTTGCCGCGGCGGTCGGTGATCACGCCCCGGCGCGGAAGGAGCTTCCGGTGATGTTGCTGGTTCTCCCGCGCACGCGCCGCGTAGTGGCCGTGCATCGCGGTCTGCAGCACCGCGACGCGCACCCACAGGCACGAAAGCCCCAGAAAAAGACCGGCCGCAGCCAGCAGCACCCGACTCTTGCGCATCTCCTTGTGGGCCAACTGTTCCCTCCATGGAACGGCGGTTCACGCAGACCGCCGGCCCCACTTGCGCGGTGCTGTGACGCGGCCGGTACGACTTGCCGGTCGCCAAAACGGCGTTTCGCTCAATTCACGTGGCGACTCCGTGCCTTCGCTTCCGGCACGAGCGACTGGAGCGCGCGACCCGCCGCGGCGAGCAGCGCGGGCGAACCATCCGGGTCCACGGCGACTCCGTCCTCCTCGAGATAGTCCGCGGGCAGCCACACCACCTGTGCGGCGTCCGCGGGACGCACTCCTGCGCTGAAGGCGAGCGAGCCCACCTCGGCCCGCCGCGTGCGGCGGTCGAGCTGGGCGCGGGTCCAATCCAGGTCGTTGCTGGCGCGCTTGAGCTGGTCGGTGGCCTGCCCGGCTCGCAGCGACAGGCTCGCCACGGCCGACTGCTGCCACACCTCGAGCAGCAGCATGGCCACGAGCAGGATCGCGCCCAGTACCCAGCCCGGCTTGAGCGCGCGGGCGTCGGACATGCGCCACGACGGCACGGTGTGCCTCCAGACCTGTCTCATCTCGGATTCCTCCGGAAGGCTCTGAGGCGCGCGCTACGCGCGCGCGGGTTCGAATGCTGCTCCTGCTCCGATGGCGTCACCACTCGCTTCGTGAGTTCTTGCCAGGGCCCCGGCGCCGCGTCGGCCGAGGGCGGAAGGCGGCGCGAGGCCGTGCGTGCCGGGCCGCGCAGTGCCTGCTTCACGCGTCGGTCCTCGCCCGAGTGATAGGACAGCGTCACCACGACGCCCCCGTCGGCCATGGCCTCGGGCAGCCACGCCAGACTCGCCTCGAGGTCCGCCATCTCGTCGTTCACCCACACGCGGAGCGCCTGGAACACCGGCGCGACCGCGGAGGGGCTCGAGTCGCGCAGGATGCGCGCGGCAAGCGCGGCGAGTTGGCGCGTGTTGTCGAGCTGGCCCGCCTGCGTCGCCGTCACGATCGCGCGCGCCAGCGCGCGTGAACGGACCACGTCACCGTGCGTGCGCAGCACGACCGCCAGCTCCTCCGCGGTCGTCGTGGCCAGCCGTTCGGCGAGCGTCTCGCCGCGGCTCGGATCCATGCGCAGGTCGAGCGGCCCTTCCTGCCGATAGCTCATGCCGCGCGTGGGATCGTCGATCTGTCGCGACGACATCCCGTAGTCGAACAGCGCGCCGGCGAGACGCTCGCCGCCCACCGCCGCGTGCGCGGCGGGCAGGTCGCGAAACGTGCCGTGCACCATCGTCACCCGGCCTCCGTAACGCGCCAGGCGTTCGCGTGCGAACGCGAGCGCGGCTGGATCGCGGTCGCTGGCCAGGAGTCGCAGTTCGGGAGCCGCGAGCAGCAGTGCTTCGGCGTGGCCACCGTCGCCGAGCGTGGCATCCAGGAACAATCCAGCTCGGGGAGCGAGGAACGCGAGCGTCTCGCGCACGAGCACCGGCTCATGAAGCGCGCTCACGGTCGCGGCCCGCGGCCGGGGTACCCGCACCCGCGGGTCGCGCCGCCTCCAGCAGGTCCGCCGCCGAGGGCCAGCAACACAGCTTCGCATCCGAGCCGGTGATGCGGAACAGGTCGCGCAGGTAACGGCTCAAGCCGCACAGCCCGACCGCCCCCGCATGCGCCTCGAAGCGCACAAGCGCGTCTGCCAGACGAGGCACGAGCCGGTAGTCGATGTGCAGCAGCTGCGAGCAATCCACTACGAGTCGCGTGACGCCACGCTCCGCGAGGTCGTCCAGCGCCCGCTCGATGCCGCGCGCCGCCGACAGGTCCACCCAGCCGCGCAGTGCGAGCAGGCCCACCCGACCGGCCGGCCGCTCGTGAACCTCGAGCCGCGCGGCGGCGCCGTGGCGGCCACGCGTGAACTGGAGGTTTATCGTCAAGGACGTGCGGGTCTCGGTGGGCCCAGCTTGCGTCACCATCACTCGCCTCCCAGCACCTTTTCCGCCAAGGCATCGTAGTCCGCCGCCTCGGTGACCAGAGCGGTCTCGAACCGTTCCGGCGACCAGATCTCGATGCGTCCGACTTGGCCATGCAGCACGGCTTCCTTGCCGAGGCCTGCATGGCCCATGAGTGACGGGGAGATCGTGATGCGTCCCTGCTTGTCCACCGTCACCTTGCTTGCTCCGACCAGCGCGGTCCGCGCGAACGCCCGGTGTTCCCTGGGCCCTGTCGACAGTCGCTGGAGAAGATCCTCGAGCCGCTTCCAGTCCTCCTGGGCGTAGAGCCACACGCACCCATCGAGGCCCCGCATGATCACGAACTTCGCGAGCGGCTTCTTCGTGTTGCCCACGTTGCGCATCGCCGCCGGCACCACGACGCGATTCTTGTCATCGATCGAATACGTCTCGGTGCCGAGAAACGTCGCCATCTTGCGAGTGCTCCACGGGGAACCACTGCTCCCCCAGTTCTACCAAGATTCCCCACGGCTCCCCACAGGCCGGCAACATAGGCGCGGCCTGTGGCGGAGTCAAAAGAAAAAAGCGGCGACGTGACGAAATCGCGACTGCACGGGCGTGCAGTGGCTCGCGAGTGCTTCAGCGAGAGGCGTCCAGCGAGTCGTAGGTCGCCCAATCGATGCGATAGAACGAATACACCGCGGAATCGGGGCGAGCCACGCCCAGGTTCGGCAACGCGGCGTGACCCAGGGGCACGAGCGCCGCCCCCCAAGGGCTGCGCGCTCGCAGGTCCCACGCCCGCGGCGCGCGATCCACGAGGAAGTCGGGCCGCGAGAAACGTGCGAACTCGAATCGTGCCACGGCGTCCTCCTGGGGCCATCGCCGCAGCACGGGCACCATCTCCGGCGTGACGAGGCCGGCGAGGTCCACCACGCGCCGCCGACCGAAGAAGCCGAGTGCGCCGATGTCGGGTGCCGCGATCACCGCGTCGGCCGGCGTGTGCGCCTGGAACCACCGGCCCCACGGGATGAGGCTGGCCTGCATGCCGGCACTGAACGAGTCCACCTGGGGGCGGACGACCCGCTGCCACGTGATCAGGTTCTGCGCCAGCACGAGTGTGGCGAGCAGCGTTCCGGCGACGAGCGCGCGCGCCGCCTTCCCCTCCCCTGCCCCGCCCACCACGACGACGCGGTCCAGCGCGCGCCAGCCGAGCCAGGCCAGCACGGGCAAGAGCGGCACGAGGTAGCGCGACAACACCGGGACGCCTCGCACCATATAGAGGAGCGGCACCGCCACGAGCCAGGCCCAGGGCAGCAGCCGCTCGTAGGGCCTCGCGCGCGGGCGGTCGCCGCGCACCACGCGCATGGCGAGTGCGACGAGCAATACCCCGACGACCATGCCATCGGTCGCCGCCACGATCGCCCCCTGCCGCGCCAGTTGCTCGAGGTGATAGGCGAGCCCCTGACCGCCTGCGGCCTTGGCGGCGAGCGTGTTGGGCCATGCCGAGCCGAAGTAGGCGCGCGCGAACACCAGCCAGCCGCCCTGCACGAGCCACGCCGGCCACATCCCGGACACCACGTGGCGGACGCCGTGGCCGACCCCTCGCTCGGCCACGATCAACCCGGCCCACAGCAGCAGCAACACCAGGCATTCGGGGCGGACGAGCGCGGCGAGCGCCCAGAGCAGGCTCGCGAGTCGCACTCGGCCGCCCCACGGGACCGTTGACGTGAACGCCACGAACCCGGCCAGCACCAGCGCCACGGCGAGCGGCGTCTCCATGCCGGACAGCGACCAGCGCAGCATCCATGCATGCCCCGCCCACGCCAACAGCGAGAGCGCGCGCAACCACGGGCTCGCGAGCGTACGGCGCACGAGTGCGGCCCAGAGCAGGAGGGCCGCGAGCGTCGCGAGCGCTCCCAACACGCGCGCGGCGAGGAGCCCGTTGACTCCCATCGCCATCGCGTCAGCGATCAGCAGCACCCACAGCGGGCTGGTGCTGCCGTACACGCGCTCGCCCGGGTTGAACACGAAGCCCGCACCCTCCGCGACGTGACGCGCGTACTGGAGATGGATGAACGTGTCGTCGGTGACGTAGTGCCGCAGTGGCCACGCCAGCGCCGCGCCGAGCAGCACCGCCAGCACCAGCGCCACACGCTCGAAGCGCGCGCCGTTCGAGAGCGCGCTCAAGTGCGCTCCGCGAGGGCGTCGAGCGCGCGCGCGAGCTCGGCCGCGAGCGAGGCGCGCGTGTGGGCGGCCAACCACTCGGGCCGCTGCTCCGGCGCCCGCCCGCCCGTGCGCCAGCGCGCGAGTCGCGCCGCGAGCTCGACAGCCAGCTCCTCGGCCGAGCCCGGGGGCCGCACCCAGCCGCCCGAGCGCGTCACCAGCTCCGCGGCCTCGTCGCCCGCGGCGAGCAGTGCCAGGATGGGTCGGCCGCTGTCCAGGTACTCGTAGAGCTTGCCCGGCACCATGGTGCGATACCCCTCGCCGCGCGGCTTCCACAACAGCAGCGACTCCGCCGATCGCTGTAACGTGCGCGTGGCCTCGTGCGACAGCGGCCCGGTGAACCGCACCACGCCGCCAAGCCCGTGTGCGTCGGCTCGCGCCTCCCAGTCCCGGTCGTAGGGCCCCGCGAGCTCCACGCGCAACAGCTCGCGCGCGCCGGGCTCGCGCTGGAGCAAGCGCGTCACCGCCTCGAGTAGCGTGCCCACGTCCTCCATGAGTGAGAGCGTGCCGGTGAACGCGACGCGGAAGTGCGCCGCGTCCGTGGGCGCGGCTTCCCCGCCCGCCGGCTCGAAGCCGTTGGCCAGGTGGAGCAGCCGGCGCGGCCGGCCGTGCTTGCGAACCTCGAGCTGGCGAGCGTGCGTGCGCGAAGCGGCGAGCACGAGGTCGGCGCCCCCCGTGACGTTCGACTCCATCGCGACCTGTCGCGCCCGGTGCCAGGGTGTCGGGGGCTTGCGGAAGTGGAGCCCGATCCAGGGATCACGGAAGTCGGCGACCCACGGCAGCCCGGCATCGCGCGCGACGTCGCGGGCCGCGAGGTGCGCGCTGTCGGGTGGCGAGCTCGACAGCACCGCGTCCACCCCGCCGCACGCCACGCGCGCCGCAGCCACGCCGCGGGCACGCCGCGCCCAGCCGGCATACGAGTCGGGCAGGAGCCACCAGTCCGCGAGCGCGCGCAACGGCGCGAACGTGCCGCCGGAGCGCCGGCCTGAACTCGCGGTTCCGCGCAGGCGGAGCCACGCCGCGAGCGCGCTCCCGCCCGACACGCGCAGCACCTCGGTCTGGGGGGGCACCTGCGACAAGAGAGACTCGTCGCGCACCCAGTAGTCGTGCTCGCCGGCGCACACCACGGTGCAGGCCCAGCCGTGCGCGGGCAGGTGGCGCGTGAACGACAGCACGCGGTGCACGCCGCCGCCCGCCAACGGCGGAAAGAACGTGGCCAGCACAAGCAGGCGCCTCATGCCGCGTCTGCGCCGGGCAGCGGCCGGCCCGCGGCGAGGCAATCGAAACAGCGCTCGATGCGCGCCAGGTTCACGTGCCAGTCGCCACGCGCGGCGATGACGGCGGCACCGCGCTCGCGCGCGGCCGCGGCCCACGCCGGGTCGTCGAGTACGGCGCGTACGGCGGCGGCGAGCGCGTCGGCGTCGCCCACCGGGAACAACCGTGCGCTCGCGCCGGAGTGCACCCACTCGCGGTTCCCCGCGATATCGCTCACCACCGGCACCGCGCCAGCGGCGAGGCTCTCGAGCAGCGACTGCGACGTGGAATCGGAGCGCGACGCCGACACCGCCACCTCGGCGCGTGCGAGCCACGCCGCCAGTTCGTCGGGCTCCACTCGGCCCACGAAGCGGAAGCGCCCCGCCGGCAGGCGAGCCGCCGCCAGCCGTTCGAGCGCGGGCCGCAGCGTTCCGTCGCCGGCGAGCACCAGTTGGGCGTGGGCGTGCGTGGCGAGCACACGCGCGCAGCCCTCGATCACGACGGGCAGGTCGTAGACGGGCTCGTGCATGCGCGTGCTCAGCACGAGGCCGCGCTCGCGCGTGACGCCAGGACGGAACCGCGCGCGATCCACTCCCCACGGGATCACGCGCACGTGCTCGCGTGGCGCTCCCGCGCGCCGCGCGGCCTCGGCCAGGTTCTCGGCGTCGCACAGCACGAGTGAAGCGCGCGTGAGCGCGAACCGGGCGCGCGCGCGTTGCCAGGGATGGCGCCCCGCCGCGAGCAGCAGGTCGCTGCCCCACGCGGCGAGCGAGAATGGCCGTCGACCGGCGAGCGCGGCCATGACGCCGTAGTTGGGAACATAGTGCGCATCCACCAGGTCGGGCTGGAACGCCGTGAGTTCACGGCGCAGCGCCGGCACGGCGAGCGGATAGCGGAGCACTCCCGGCAGGGGAGATCGCGGAAGCGGTGTCATGGCGAGTCCCGCGGGCCCCGGTTCCAGCGAGTAGAGCCGCACGTCGTGCCCGCGTGCGCGGAAGTGATCCACCCAGCGGCGCGTGTGCACCACCGACGCGTTGGCGAGCGTGGCGATCCTCATGCGGGCACTCCGCGCGAGCGTCCGCGGCGAAGCGACTGCTGCACGCGCGCCAGCACGCGGCCCGGCAGGCTCGCGTGCCGCGCGTCCAGCCAGCGCACCGGATAACGCACGTCGCCCGCGCCCAGCGCGGACTTGAACGCTGCGACGTGCGGCAGGCCCGAACTCGCGCCCAGGTTCAGGCGCCGGCGCCCGCGTGTGTCGGCCCACTCCGCCACCGACCACAGCAATCGCAGGAACGCCCGGGCGCGGCGTCCGCCGGGATGCGTCCCGCTCCACCACACGAACGTCTCGTGCGGGCCGTCGAGCGCGAGCGTGGCCGACACGAGCCCGCTCGCCGAGCGCAGCGTGAAGAGCCGCGCCACGGGTGCATCGCGCGGGCCCGCGCGCAGCAGCCGGCGCGACAGTTCGAGCGGCAGCGGCCGGTGCCCGGGCCAGTGCCGCGCCTGGGCGACGTGCAGCGCGTAGGCCTCATCCAGCGCGCCGGCCTCCTCGGCGAAGTCGAGCGGGCGCTCGCGCGCATGCTCCAGCGCCTGGCGCTGCTTGCGGCTCATGCCGCCGCGCACGGCGTCGAGGCCGTGCGCCAGCGGTAGCACCGCGGCCTCGAACGTGCGCGTCTCGCCCGGCACGAGGGCGAGCGCCATGTCGGTGGGCGTGGGTCCCTCGGGCCGGTAGAACGACCACTCCCCTCCCACCGCGTGCTGCTCCGCCGCCAGTTCGGCGAACGCCACGCCGAGTGCCAGGTCCACGCGCGCGTGATCGCCCGGGCGGGCGAGCGGTGGGGCGGGCAGCAGCCAGGGCAGCGCATGCAACCAACGGAACGGGCCACGCCGCGAGATCACCAGCGGCGCGCCGCCCACGAGCACGCCCTGATCGCGAAGTGCCAGCACGCGCCACTCGAATGCGGGGCTCGCCGCCACCAGCGCCTCCCAGAACTCCGGGCGATGCGTCGGCGAGGCCGAGGGATCGGCCGCCAGCAGCGCGTCCCAGCCTTCGGGAACGGAGTCCAGTACCGTGACGCCGGGCACGGTCACGGCCGTGAGGCCCGCGCCTCACGCACTAGCGCAGCACGACGACGCGTGAGGTCGCTTCGGCGCCGCCACCTCGCACGCGCACGAAATAGACGCCGGGGCCCACCCAGCCCTGGTCGAGGTCGAGGCCGTTCCACATCACCTGGCCGTTGCCCCCGAGCGCGAAGCGATGCACGAGCCGGCCGCTCAAGTCGAGGATCTCGCCTTGGTAGGCCGCGGCCTGGCCCTTGAGGCGCAGCTGGAACCCGGCGCCCGTGAGCCACGCCGGATTGGGATAGAGCGAGACGAGAAGCGACGGAAGCTTGGGCTCGGGCGGCGGCACGAAGTCGGGGTCGAAGCGGTTCACGCCTCCGGCGGTGCCGATCCACACCACGCCCGAGGGCTCGGTGTGCACGGCTCGCACTTCGAGGTCCGCGAGCGGCGAGTTGTCCGGCGTGTAGTCCACGGGCGCCTGCCCACGGCGATGCACGCGCAAGCCGCCGGTCGTGCCCACGTACACGGTGCCGTCGCGGCCGACCGCCAGCGGGTGCATACTCGCGAGCGCCGGCGGGCCGGCGATCTGCAACTTGGTCGCGAACGATTGGGAGCCCTGCCGGAAGCGGTGGAGCCCGTCGGTGCTCAGCACCCACACCGAATCGCCACGGATCGCCATGCCGAACACGTCGAGCAGGTTCGTGCCCGGCACATCGCTGAGCGTGATGGGCTGCTGTAGCGTAAGCGGCACCGCGAATGTGGACAGCCCGGCGCTGCTGCTGCCCTTGTACCCCACCCACATCCGGTTCGAGCGGTCGCATTCGAGTGCGCGGATCAGGCCATTGCGCAGCCCCGGATAGGTGGTGTCGTAGTTGCGGATGAACGTGCCGTTGGCGTCGTAGAGGTCGAGCCCGAGCGGGTTGCCGATGTCGTTGCCGATGCGGTCGGAGTCCAGCCCGAACCAGCGGCCGGGTTGCGCGCCCTGGGTCAGGTGGTTGGAGTCCGCCGCCGCGGCATGGATGCAGGAGTGGAGGTGAGCGCTGTCGGGATTGCTGCTGGCGTAGAACAGGTTGCGGAACACGGGCGGCGAGCGCTCGTCGTCGAACAACGTGAGCGGCCCCGCCCACATTCCGATCCATTTGCTGCCGAAGGGATCCATGAGCATCCCGCCGGGGAAGTTGGAATTCGCGAACGTGCTGTCACACTCGGCGCCCACGCAGACGGAGCCGTTCGGGTAGTTGCGCCAGATGCCGTTGCGCAACCGGCCGACGCCCTCCCCGGCATAGGCCGCGTACACCGTGCCGCTCGCCCACGCGATGTTCCGACAGCTGTTGCCGACCGGCCCCGGGGGCGTGCGCGCGATCCACGCCGGCAGGTCCTCTTCCAGGAGCTGGCCGCCAGCGAACCCATACGCATGACCGGTGGCGTCTGCCCCGACCTCGAGCGCGGTGGCATCGGCGTTGTCGGTGACAGGCGAGTTCACGATCAGCGTCCAGCCACCCGCGGGAGTGCGTACCTGCGTGCCCGCTAACGTGGTGGCGAGCACGATGCCGTGGTCATCGCGCAACCGGCGCACGTTCGAGGGCGGAGCATCGGTCGGCCACGAGTTCGTGAGCGACTCCCAGCGGAAACTTGTGAACACACTCTGCGTGGGATTGTTGATGTTGAACCCGCTCACCAGTGCCAGCAGGTTGTGGCCGTCGGTGGCGATGCCGCGCACGTTCTGGCTCAGGAGCGGGAGCGTGGCGCTGATCCGGCTCCAGCTGGCGAGGCGCTGCGATACCCGCGCCGCGTAAATGCCGTTCGGCGTGCTCACGATGAGGCTGTCGCCGGTCACGGCGATGCCGTTGATATTGTTGTTCGAGAACGGCGACGGCGTGCCCAGGTCCGGCACCGATCCCGCGACGGTGCGGCCGTCCCACAGTGCCAGGCCGCGCGTGGTGCCGATCCACACCGTGTCCCCCTGCGCGCGCAGCACCAGCACCGTGTCGGAGGGCAGTCCATCGAACGCATTGAGTAGTGACCAGCGCCCGTCTCGGTCGAGCCGGCTCACGCCCTTGCCCGGCACCGCGGCGAACAGGTTGCCGGTGCGGTCAAACGTGATCGCCCGCACGTCGTTCCCGGCGAGCCCATTGGGCACACGCGTGATGGACTCCCACGAGTCGCTGTTGCGGTAGTAGCGCACCAGCCCCGCCTCGCCCGTGGCAATCCACACGGTGTCGCCGCGCGCGAGCAGGTCGTTGCAGGTACGCGTGTGCAGGTACGTGGTCCACTGGCCCTGGGCGTGCGCCGCCGGGGTCGCGAGCAGCGCGAGGAGCAGGGCGGACCGCAGGACACGGCGCATGCGCTTCACTCCAGTTGTCCGATCAGGTCCAGGAAGCGCAGCTTCCAGACCAACGCGGCGGCCTCGTAGATGATCCGCCGATTCATCTTGGAGGTGCCGGCACGGCGGTCCACGAACACGATCGGGATCTCCTTGATGCGAAACCCGCGCTTCCAACAGCGGAACGTGATCTCGATCTGGAATCCGTAGCCCTCGGTCTTCACCCGGTCGAGGCGGATGCCCTCGAGCGCCCGCCGCCGGAAACACTTGAATCCTCCGGTCGCGTCGGCCAGAGGCATGCCAGTGATGATGCGCGAGTACAGGTTCGCGGAGAAGGACAGGATGAGCCGCGACAGCGGCCAGTTCACCACGGTGACGCCGTGCAGGTAGCGCGATCCCAGCACGACATCCGCATCCTTCGCGGCCTCGAGGAAATCGCCGATCGCCACCGGGTCGTGCGAGAAGTCGGCGTCCATCTCGAAGATGTATTCGGCCCCGTGGGAGAGCGCGTAGCGAAAGCCCTCGCGATAGGCCGAGCCCAGCCCCAGCTTGCCCGGGCGTTGCAGCAGGTGCACCCGGCCGTCGCGCGCTTGCCACTCCTGCACGCAAGCGGCCGTGCCGTCGGGCGAGCCATCGTCCACCACCAGCACCTCGAGCCCGTACGGGAGCGCGAGCAACCGCTCGAGCAGCGGGTCGATGTTCTCGCGCTCGTTGAAGGTGGGAACGATGACCAACTTCTCCATCAGGCCGGTCCTCCCCCCGCGGCCGGGGCGGCCGGTGCGACCGGCCGTCGGGCCAGCCACCAGCCGGCGGCCAGCAACAGCAGCGCGATGACCATGCTGCCGATGGACAGCCACAGTCCGGTGGTGAATGCACGGGACACGAACTTGAATGTGACCAGGTGACGCCCTGCGGGCACCGCCACGGCGCGCAGCGCGTGGTCGGCACGCAATAGCCGCGTGGCCTTGCCGTCCACCGTGACCTGCCAGTCGGGGTACCAGAGATCGGCAAGCCGCAGCACTGCCGGCCGCGCGGCGTCCACCTCGATGTCCACCTGGTGCAGGCTGTAGCGCGTGATCACTGCCGAGCCCACCGAATCCGCCGCGCCCGACGGGATTCCGGGGTCGGACGTGAGCCAGGTGAATACCGCTGGGTTCCGCGACACGGCGCTGATCGAGTCGAGCACGCTGCGGCCGGTGTCGGGCACCACCTCCCATGCGCCGATCAGCATGGCTCGCGGCATGGCGAGCGCGGACTCGTACACGACGCCGGCGGGGCTCGTGTGCACCTGTCGCAGCGTCTGGTACCAGGCCACCGGGATGTCGGTCGGGGCCACGGGCCGCGAGAACACCCAGTAGCGCGCGTTCAAGAGCGCGAGCCAGGGGAGCTGGTAGAGCGAGTTGGTCTCGAGCAGGTCCTGGAACAGGCGAGGCTTGGCCGCGTGGTAACCGCCGAGCGTGGCCACGCCGAATCCCGCGAGCCGGTTGTCCTGGAACAGCTCGGACTCCGGGAAGAACACGCGGAAGGTCCCGGGCGGTCCGGCCTTCTCGAGGAACTCCACCACCTCGTCGCGACCGGCGTCAAAGTTGCGCGCCACCGGGTCGCCGATCGTGGGTTGCATGACCGAGCGGCTCACCGGCCACAGTTCCGCCAGCAACAGCACGAGCACGACCACCGAGCCGAGTGCAACCGGGAAGCGTCCACGCCGCGAGAACCACGCGATGCCGGTGACGGCCAGCCCGAGAAACGCCACCTTACCCAGGTCCCCCGTGAACGCCGCGAACGCGGAGCGCGCGGCATCCGCGCCTAGCTTGGGCTGGTGCTCCAGCGCCATCGTCACGTAGCCACCGCGGAACGACTCCACGCCGAACAGCGCGAACAGGCCAAGCAGCGCCAGCGCTACGGCGACGCCCGTGAGGATACGGTCCACCAGGTCGGGCTTGCCCTTGTCGCGCCCCACCGCCACGAGCGCGCCCCAGCCCCACGCCGCGGCCAGGGCCATGCCGAGCTGGAACAGGATCAGCACCATGACCGGGATGCGGAACTTGTTGAACAGCGGCAGGTGGTCGTAGAGCAGTCCATAGAGTGGGAAATGGCGCCCGAGGGCCAGCAACAGCGCGAACAGCGCGAGCACGCCCGCGAACACGCGGGCCGGCGCGTCGGCGCCGCTCCGGCCCACGAATCCGCACGCCGCGAGCAGCACAATGATCACGCCGAGGTACGCGTTCGGGTAGTCCGTGAACGGCATGCCGCCCCAGTAGCTCGCGCCACCGAAGCCGACGAAGTTCGGGAACACGACGCTCGGTAGTTCGTAGAGCGCCATGCTCCACGAGGTGGCGTAGCTCAGCGCCACGCCGCCGCTGGCGGAGGCTCCTCGGATGGAGTGGCTGGCGTAATCGCGCAACGGCAGGTTGTAGAGGCCGGCCACGCCGAACGCGAGCGCGGCGGCGCCACCGATCGCGGCCGCGCGCAGAGCCATTCGCGGCAGGTCCCCGGGGCGGCGGATCGCGGCGCCGAGCACGACGAGTACGTAGAGCCCGATCGCCAGCCACGTGTAGAAACAGATCTGCACGTGCCCGCGCAGGAACTGGAAGCCGCCGGCGAGCGCCAGCCAGCCGAGCTCGGGCAACGTGCCCTTGCGCAGCCAGCGTGCCGCCAGCCACAGCATGAGCGGCAGGTAGGCCGAGTCCACGAGCTGGCTGCCGTGTCCGTGCGCTCCCACCGCGACGAGGTTGGGTTGGAACACGAACGCCACCGCCCCGAGCAGCGCCCCCTCGGGGCGCGCTCCCCACTCTCGTGCCAGCAGGTAGGCGAACAGTCCGCCGAGGAAATAGTAGAGCAGCATCCAGGTGAGGTCGGGCAGCGGCAGCAGCTTTTGCACCAGCGCGATGGGCCAGTCCGGCGGATAGATGAGCGGGTTGTAGGCGCCCGAGCCGAACGACGGCATGCCGAGGAACACGTACGGGTTCCACAGCGGGTAGACGCGGTCCTTCCACAGCGACTGTTCGCCCATACGCACGAAGCCCACCGGCGCTGTGGCGTCCGGCGAGACGAACGTGCGGCCCTCGAGCGACACCTCGTGGAAGAACACCACCGTGAGCAACGCCAGCACCACCGCCACCCACGCGGTCGTGAGCGTGAAGGTCCTCGGGCTCCTGACGATCTCGGATCGGCGGCTCATGCGGAGTCTCCTCGTTTCACGCGGCCGCGAGCCGCGCCTCGATCTCGGCCACCATGCGCGCGGCGAGTGCGTCCCAGTCGTACGCACGGGCCAGCGCTCGGCGACGCGACGGGTCGGGAGCGGCCCCGAGCGCCTGCTCGAGCGCGCGCTCGAACTCGGCAGGGGTCGCGGCGAACAGGAGATCTGGCGCGCTCGGCGCGAGGTCGAGCAGCGGCGTCGTCAGCACGGGAATCCCGGCGGCCAGGTATTGGTAGACCTTGTTCGGATTGATCCCCTGCACATAAGGGTCGCTGGCCCGGAACGGGATGACCCCCACGTCGAGTCCCTGCATGTAGGCGGGCACGTCAGCATAGGGTCGGGGACCCAGCACCGCCACGCCCTCGCGGCGGCCGAACTCGGCCACGGCCGTGTCGGTGGCGGGCGTGCCCGGTCCCAGCAATACCACCGTGCCCCCCCGCCGGTTCCGGCGCAGCGCCTCGAGCACGTCGAAATCGAGGAAGTGGGACATGAGCCCGAGGTAGCCGATACGCGGCGCGGGCAGCGCCGCCAGGTCGGCAGGCAGGGCGCGGGGTGTTTCGAAGTGCGCCATCTCCACTCCGTTCCCGAGCAGGATCAAGGGGCGGTCGGTCTCCGTGGCCAGCAGACGGCGGTAGTACTCCGAAACGACGAACACCCCCTGCGCCTGCGAGAGCGTGCGCCGCAGGTAGGGCCTCGCCCACGGCGGAGTGGCCGAGAATTGCAGGGGGTGGTCGTTGAAGTCATAGAGTAACAGCTTCTTGCGGAGCCGAGAAAGCAGCGCCGGGGCATAGATGTTGGCCGTCAGGACGACGGGTTCGGGGGCCACCTCGAGCCGCGCCAGCATGCGCTGCAGGTAGAGCTCCGCCCCCAGTTCGAGCGCGGCCCGGCCGGGGGCCGTGGCGCTCATGGCGTTGTAGAGCGGGTTCGTCGTGCCCGGCTTGAGGAACGGCACCGTGAACACGGTGACGCGTCCCTCCTGCCGCGGCTCCCACGGGTCGTCGCCGGCCGCCGAAGGCGGTTGCGCGAAGAACACTCGCCACGGCGCGGGAAAGCGCGACAGCAGGAATTGCTTCCGCGTGCGGAAGTAGCCCCAGCGGACCTCGGAGAGGACGAGCAGATCCACGGGGTCAGCCAGTCGTGACGCCCGCCGCCAACTCCGCCTCGTGGTGCGCCACGGCCTCGCTGTAGCCGAGGTGTCGCCCCGCCGAAACCGACGGGTCCGCGGGGCTGCCCGTGACGCGCGGGTCGCGCGCGAGGTAGTGCTGCGACCACGCCTCGAGCGACAGCCAGCGCCAGATCTGGAGTCCGATCTCGCGACGGCCGGCAAGGTAGGCCTCGAGCGCGGATTCCACCACGGTGGGGTTTACCCACTCCTGGAACGGTCCCGTGCGGGACAGGCGGCGGCGCACCTCGGACGCGTGACGACCTCGGAACCACTGGTCCGTGGGCGTCTCGAAACCCATCTTGTCGCGACGTTCCAGCACGCTCGCCGGCACGCGGTCGCCCAGCGCGCGACGCGCGATCGCCTTGGTGGTCACGCCGTCCAAACGCTCGGAGTCGGGCAGCGAGAACGCGAACTCCACGAGGCGATAGTCGAGGAACGGCAGGCGCGTCTCGATGCCGAACGCCATGCTGCTGCGGTCCTCGTAACGGAGCAGGCTCGGCAGCTGGCGCGTGAGCGTGTCGAACGCGAGCTGGTTCCAGAGCCCCGAGCGAGGGGTGCGCGGCACGCCCGGCGCCTGCGAAGCCACATGACGCAGCGCGCTCGACAGCACGAGGTCTTTTCCCTGCCCGAAGCGGCGGCGAAGGCTCGCCACGAGCGCCGGCGGCAGCCACGGCTCGAATGTGTGCAGCAGCGTGGTCGCGAGCCCCAGTCGGT
This sequence comes from uncultured bacterium, assembly GCA_964418975.1. GTDB lineage: Bacteria > Eisenbacteria > RBG-16-71-46 > RBG-16-71-46 > RBG-16-71-46 > JAIOPA01. The sequence continues at coordinate 35,114 of CAYQNV010000124.1, forward strand.
CGGAGACCGGACCGAACAGCGCGCCGAATCCCGCCCAGTCCCCTCCCGCGGCGAGGTCGCGCAGTCGCGTGGGCAGGTAGCGGAAGTAGCCGGCCAGCGTCTCGTCGCCCCCCTGGCCGTCGAGCAGCACCTTGAGGCCCTTGGCGTTCGCGAGCTTCATGACCTGCCACTGCGAGTACACGCCAGGGCCGGCGGTAGGTTCGCCTTGGGCGTCCGCCAGCATGTCGAACACGGTCCAAAGATCTGAGCCGTCGGGCACGACCACGTGCGACGTGGCTCTACTCGCCTCGACCACCGCGCGCACGTAGGGCCGCTCGTCGAACGCGGGGCCTTCGTCGTAGGCACAGGTGAACGCGTGCAGGCCGGCATTGCCGAGCCTGGCGGCGGTGGTGACCACCGCGCTCGAGTCGAGTCCGCCCGAGAGGCAGGAGCCCACCGCGACGTCGGCGCGCAGGCGCAGGCGCACGGCATCGGTGAACAGCTCGCCGAACTCCTGCGCGTGGTCTTCGGGCGTGCCGCTCGCGCGCCGATCCGGGTCCAGCTGCCACCAGCGCTCGACGCGGAACCCGTCCTCGCCCACCGACAGCCAGTGGCCGGCCGGCAGCTGGCGCAGGCCCTCGAAGAAAGTACTCGACTCGTGGTCCACCCAGTCGAGCGCCAACAGGTCGCGCACGGCGGACCGCTGCGGCTGGATGCGCCACGGCTGCGTCAGCACCAGCGCGCGTGCCTCGGACGCGAACGCGAACAGTCCGCCGTCGTACTGGTAATAGAACGGCTTCACGCCCATGCGGTCCCGGGCGCAGAACAGCCGCTTCCGCTCGGCGTCCCACAGCGCGAACGCGAACATGCCGTTCATCCGCTCGAGGCAGCGCTCGCCCCATGCCTGGTAGGCGGCGACGATGACCTCGGTGTCGCTCGTGCCCGTGAATCGGTGGCCAGCGAAGCCCAGCTCGGCGCGCAGCTCGACGTGGTTGTAGATCTCGCCGTTGTAGACGATCCACAGGCGCTGCTGCGAGTCGCACAGCGGCTGGTGGCCCGTGGGCTCGAGGTCCACGATCGAAAGCCGGCGGTGGGCGAGAGCCACGCCGTAGCGGGCGGTGGCCTGGATACCGCGCGCCACACCGGGCGCCCACGGCAAACCGGAGCGAAACACGGCCGCCGGAGTGTCCGCGCCGCCGTGCGTGAACGACTGGCCGCTCACGGGGTCGATCAGCACCAAGCCTTCGTCATCGGGGCCGCGCTGGCGCATGAGACCGGACATGGCCCGCACTCGTCCCAGGTCCACGCGTCCGTGTCGGTCGTAGAGTCCGGCGATGCCGCACATGGAGTTCCGCCTTTTTCGTGGTTCAGGGCGCGGCCGGCCGGTGCCGGATCGCGCCTCGGTCCTTCCACACATCGCTCTTCCAGGCCAACAACGCGAACGCCGCTACCGCGGCGACGCGCCACGCAACGCCTATCGCCTCGGCCGGCGCCGCACGCACGACCCAGGCCCCGAGCGCCACGCCCGCCCCGAACAGCGCCGCCAGCCGCGCGCCGCGATAGGGCATCGGGTGCAGGCGCTGCGCGATCAGGTAGGTCAGCACGGTCGATGCGACGTAGCCCGCAAACGTGGCCACCGCCGCCCCTTCGGCGCCAAACCGTGGCACGAGAAGCAGATTGGCGACCGCCGCGAGCAGCGCCGCGCCGCCCGCCGAGAGGCTGACCCAACTGTTGCGGAATGAAATGTTGATGCCCAGAGCCGCGACATAGTAAGCGCCCTGTGCGACCGCGGCAAAAGCCAACCACAGCGCGGGACGCGCGGCGTCGGCGTAGTCGCGCGTGGCGAGCAGGCGGATGCCGAGCGGCGCCAGTAGCGCGCACGCGAGTGCGCCGCCCGTGGCGATCGCCACGTACAGTCCGAGCACGCGCGCGTACAGCCGCGGGGCGTCGGGGTCCTGCGCGCGCGAGAACGCGAACGGCAGGAACGCCAGCTGGAACGCCGACACGCCCATGGTGACCACGGCGAAAAACTTGAGCGCGATGGCGTACGTGCCCACCTCGTCGAGCGAAGCGAAGCGCTGGAGCGCCCAGCGGTCCACGGAACCGATGATGCCGTACGCGAATGCCACCGGCACGAGCGGTAGCCCGTAGCCGAGCATGCGGTGCAGGATCGCACGGTCGAAGCGCGGCCGCAGATGATGCCGGCAGAGCACCAGGCCGAGCAGCGCGGCAAGGACGTCGCCCGCGAGCTTGCCGTAGAGCACGCCCGCCACCCCGAGCCCGCGGCCCAGCACGAACGCGAGCGTGAAGCCGCCCACCAGAACCGTCTGCGAGACATTGAGCGTGACGAACTTCCACGGCTGGAACGTGACCCGCAGAAGATCGTTGCACCACAGCGTCACCAGCGTGAACGGCAGTGTGAACGCGCCGATTCGCAGGTACTTGGCGTATACCTCTCCGCCCAGCAGGTGCACCGCGAGCGGCTCGGCCGCGGCCGCGAGCAGCAGCGACACGATGACGCCGGAGACGACGCGGAACGCGAACGACGACGACGTCATGCGCAAGCGCGCGGCACGGTCTTCTTGTTGATAGAAAAAGCGCGCCAGTGCGCCATCCATGCCGAACACCAGCAATAGCAACACGCTCGTCGAGTACCCGGTGACCAACTCGGCCACGCCGAACTGCTGCTTGAGCAGCACGCGCGTGAGCACCGGCACGAGCAGCAGGTTGACGGCGCGCCCGCTCACCTGCCCCACGCCGTAGACGAGCGATTCCCCGGATAGTCGCTGGAGCGACGCGCGCAGGGTCATGTGGCGCCGATCTCGCGATAGAGCTCCACGAGCTGGCGTCCGATCACGTGCGCTTCGTGTTCGCGTTCCACCCAGGCACGTCCCGCCTCGCCGAGTACCCGCCGGCGCGGTGCGTCGTGGAGCAGTGCCGCCAGGTCATCCGCGAGCGCGTGCTGGTCGGTGCGCACGAGCGGGCAGCCCGCGGCGCGCGGCTCGAACTCGGGACGCATCCACGCCATCGCCGGGCGAGCGAGCGCCATGGCTTCCACCGCAACCATGCCGTACCAGCCCATGAACAACTGGTCCACGAGCACATCGCAGTCCGCGAGCAGGTCGCGCAGTTGTCGCCACGGCAGCCGCTCAACGGTGCGGAACTGCACGCCGGGAAAACGCGGACGCAGCTTGTCGAACGCGGCCTCGACGTGGCGCGTGCCCTTGATGAGGCGATTGGTGGGGGCGTGCAGCACCAATCGCGGCGTCTCCCGGATCGGGCGCGGCGAGTAATCCGGCAGCCACGCGGCCACATGCACCTGGCGAGCGCGCGGCACGCTCTCCAGCAGATCGGGCGTGGACACGAGCTCGGCGTGCGCATGTTGCTGCGCCTCGCGCAGGATGCGCTCCTGCCGCTTCGGGATGCAGAACGGATCGCACTCGGTGCACGTGGCCCAGGGATGTGTCGCGAGCATGTGCGCCCGGTTCCGCACGTCGCAGCCGTGGTAGTGGAACACGAGCTTCTTGCCGAGCGCGCGATAGAGCGGCAGGTCCAGGTTGTGCGGCGGGACGAGCGTGCGGCCGAAATGGAAATGGAACACGTCGTGGCGGCCGAGGTGCTTGGCGACGAGTCCGGCGTAGCCGGCGTAGCGCGGCAGCACGGGCTGGTCGTCGAGCGGCGGGTTCTCGTCGGGGGCGTAGTTCGCGAACGTGGTGTTGGTGGCGAGCGACCAGGCGTCTACTCCTAGATCGCGTAGGGCGCGGGCCAGGATGCTGGGCTGGCCGGCGATCTCGGAGGGGGCGTGAAGGACGCGCATGCCTAGTCTTCGCTCCGGCTGGCGTCGTACTTGGGGCGCGGCGGTAGCGAGGGGCGTTTCGATGAGGCGATCGCTCGCTGCGGGCATCCCTGCCCTCCGCTCGCTCGGCGTTCGGCTCGCTCCGCCAGTCCCTGGCTCCCGCGAGCCTCTCGACGTCGCCTCATCGAGACGCCCCTCGCCACCACCGCTCGCGCACGTGCGGGCTGGCGGAACGGCGGCTAGCCACGACTGCTCGGGCGATCACCGCGTCCATCCGAATGGGTTCGGTTTGCCGCAGTAGGGGCATGACCAGGTCGTGCCGCCGGCGGCGGCGGGGGTCACGACGGCGTGCTCGCCGCATTCGCGGCAGACGTGGGTGATGCGGCGGAGGCCCACCTCTCCTACCTTCTCGAACGTCAGGACGAAGTTGGCGTCTTTGGCGAGGTCCCAATTGAAGGTGCGGTGCAGGAACGCGAGCGTGTCGGTGAACGCGGCCTGGAGCGGTTTGGTGCGGGGGTCGTTCATCCAGCTGAAGCCGGCGGGCACGCGGACGGTGGCGGTGAGGCGCATGCCTCGGGCGTAGAACAGGTCCACGAGCTTGTGGAAGTCGAAGCGCTGCTGGTGCTCGAGGCGCTTGCTGAACTTCATCAGGGCGTACTTGGCGAAGTAGCCGGCGAAGCGGTAGAGGCGGTCGTCGAATGCGGCGGCGCGTGGGACGGACAGATAGAGCTGGCCGCCGGGTCGCGTGACGCGCGCGAGTTCGTCGCAGCAGGCTCCGAGATGGGTGACGTGCTCGAGCACGTAGTGGCAGACGGTAAGGTCGAACCGGTCAGCGCGAAGCGGCAGCCGCGCGAGGTCACCGCGGAACACGCGCAGGCGCTCGCTCCGCGGCGGCGGGCCGGGCGGGAACTTGATGTCGAAGCCGGTCACGTCGAGGTCCGGGCGCAGCGCGTACGGCCACGAGCCGGGCCCGCAACCGGCGTCCAGCACGCGTGCACCTTCGGGCAGCGCGGCGATCATCTCGCGCAGGAAGACCGGGCGCTCGTGCGCGGCGCGAGTGGGGCGCTCCGCCGGGAGCTCGTTCACCCCGCCACTCCCGCCGGATCCTTCCCGGCTAGCGCGTCCAGCAGCGCTCGCGGCACCGCCGCCGCCGCCCGAGTGTGTCCGCGGAGACACAGCAGCATCACGTACGCCGCCTGTTGCGCGAGCAGTGCCGGCAGCCACGTCAGCCGGGCGAACCCGTGCGTGTGGCGGGACCACAGCGTCATGTTGGCGCGCAGCCGCTGGTAGACCTTCCATGGGTTCATCGCCCCTCCCGAGCTGGCGCTCACCCGATGCCAGAGCCGCGCGGTCGGCACGAACAACAGGCGAAAACCCGCCGCCCGCGCCCGCAGGCACCAGTCGGCATCCTCGGCATAGATGAAGTAGCTCTCGTCCAGCAGTCCCACCTTTCGCCAGGCGTCGGCGGTAGCGAGGAGACAGCAGCCGGTAAGGTAGCCGGTGTCCTCGACCGAACGGAACTGGCCGTGGTCGCGCTCGCGGATCGCACGGTGCGAGCTGTGCGCAAGCCACGGGCGGCAGCGCCCGCCCGCGTACCAGATGCGGTCGCTCGGCGGCGCCATATAGATGAGCGGCGCCGCGGCGCCGGCCCCGGGGTTCTCGGCGAGCGCGGCGAGCAGCTTCTCGAGCAGTGCGGGGTCGGCCATGACGTCGTTGTTGAGCAGCATCACGGCGTCCGCCCCGGCCTCGAGCGCTCGCTCGAGGCCGGCGTTGTTGCCGCCGGCGAAACGGCGGTTCTCGGGCAGCGCAAGCAACTCCACGTCCGGGAACTCGTCACGCACCATGCGCGGTGAATCGTCGCTCGAGGCGTTGTCCACGACCAATGTGTGGAGCTGCCAGCCCTCGGGCATGCGACAGGCGGCGAGCGAGCGCAGCGTGTCGCGCGTCAGGTCCCGGCCATTCCACGACAGCACCACCACGGCGAGCGTCTTCAAGTGGTGTCCTCGCGCAGGCTGCTCCAAGCCCGCGACCACGCCCAAGCTGCTGCCGCGAGCAGTGCCAGCGCCGCCGCGCCGAGTGCCAAGCGCGGCAGTCCGGCGTAGCCGGCGTAGAGCCACCACACGTCGATCGCGTGCAGCAGCGTTTGCTCTTCTTCACGTGTCAGACCTGTGCGCGCGTCCACCGTGCCGCCGCGGCCTAGCGTTGGCGCCTGGCCGCTCGCGTGCTCGCCCAGGTTCCGCGCCAGCATGCGCCAGTGGCCGGCGATCGGCGTGTAGCGCGGGTTCCAGTGGCTCGCCTCCATGAAGTGCGGGTCGTCCAGCGCGACGGCGTAGGGAAAGTCGCCCGCGTCGCGCATCTGCGCGCCGAAGTAGATGCCCACGCCGCCGAGCGTGACGACCAGCCCGAGGGTTCCCAGCGCCCACGCCACGCGCCGGCGCAGTCGCGATGCGCCCTCCAGCGCGAACGCCACCGCGAGTGCCGCGAGCGGCAAGAGCGGCACCAGGTAGCGCGGGCCCCACGAGCCGTCACCGCCCCAGTGCTGGAACCTGCCATAGAGGACGAGCCCCGCGGCCCACACCGCGACGATGGCCCAGCCAGCGCGGCGCACGTCGTCACCGTGACGCGCAGCGTTGGAGTGCTGACGCGAGCGCACCATGGCGGCGATCCCTGCCGGCGCCAGCCACACCAGCGGCGCGAACCACGCCACGCCCTTCCCCGATGACAGCAGCAGCCCGTACACGCCGACGAGCAATGGGGTCGAGAACGCCTCGAGCGAGGCCTGCGCGCCGTAGCCGGTCTCGAGCGGCGTGCCGAAGCGCGCCCAGTTGTAGAGCGCGTGGCCCGCGAGGGCCACCGCCACGCCCGCGAGCGGCAGTCTCCATACCCGCGGCCGCCGGAACCCGGCCGCCGCGAGCGCGACGAGCGCCAGCGGCAACATGCCCAGCTTGGCGGAGACGGCGAGGCACGCGCCTGCGGCCGCCTGCCACTCACCGCGCCGCGCGTCCGCCGCGGCCGGCGCTGCGCCCGCTCGGGCCGCGCCCGTGAGTGCCAGCAGCAGGCCGAGCGATTCCAACGGCTCGGCCATGAACGATTTCGCGTAGATCCACAGCGGCGTGGTGAACCCGAGCAGAATAGCCGAGGCGAACGCGACCCCGGCCCCGACTCGGAACTGTCGCAGTGCCACATAGAATGTGGCCAGCAGCACCGCCGTCACGAACGCATTGAAGAACGACGCCACGCAGCGTGCCGCGAGCTCGGCGCGATCGCCCGCGAACCCGCCCACGCGCGCCGCCACGTCACCCGCCACCACGAACGGCAGCGCCAGCACCGCCTGCCCCGCGGTGTTCTTGCTGTAGAAGCGTCCGTCCGGCCCCTGCAGCGTGGCACCCACCGGCACCGCGATCCCACCGCGTGCCAGCGAGCGGGCGAGTTCGAACATGGTGACCTCGTCGCTGCCCACTATGCGCCCGCCACCCGTGAACGCGAACGTGAGGAATGCCGCCAGCGCCAGTGCGAGCGGGGTGCGCTTCAAGCCCAGCCCCGCGTGGGCTTGAGTTCGTCAACGAGCGAGATCGTGGCGCGCGCGAGCGCGTCCCACGAGTGCGCTTGGCGGAGTGCGGCGATCGGTGCGGTCATGCGCTCGCGCATGCCCTCGGCGAAGAAACGCACCACGGTGCGTGCGAGCGCTTCGGGATCCTCGGGCTCGCAGGTGAGCCCCGTCTCGCCGTCGCGCACGGTCTCGGTGATGCCCCCCACGCGCGTGGCGATGACCGGCGAACCCAGCGCGTACGCCACGTACGTCACGCCGCTCTGCGTGGCGGAGCGGTAGGGCAACACGGTGACGTCGGCGGCGCGGAACAGCGCTTCCACTTCGTCGTCGGCGATGTAGCGGTTCAACAGTCGCACGCCGCCGGCCTCGCGCGCGAGTGCCTCGTACGCCTCGGGCCGCTCGTAGAACTCGCCCGCCA